>JBIOEA010000028.1:0-29105 GCA_044445605.1 Gammaproteobacteria bacterium
CCTCTATAGGCTCCTTGAGAGCTTTGGCATCATCTATAGACTGTATCATGGTACTTAACTTCCTTACCGCCCCCAAGAGTTTATTTTATCCTATTTTTGTCTCAATGTCCCTGGCACAGAGGGAACTCAATCATTACGCTATTTTTCATCATGATTGGATGGACTATTTTTCGCTCAGATTCGTTCCACCATCTAAATTATTTTTTAAAAACTCTCTTCACCCCTTCACCAGGATTCATTTATATCACAAACAATGTCTGGGCAGCTTTCACTATAAGCTCATTAATTTGCTTTCTACCACTCTTTATCCATTACGAGACCTTATTAAAAAGGTGGAAAAATTGGAAGCCTGCGATTTTACTTGAAAACTGGGGATTAAGCACTCTCGCGTTCTGCTCTATATTGAGGATCATGTCTTCTGATTTTAACCCATTCTTATATTTTAGGTTCTAAAATGCGTTTCACAAACTTCTTAACATACTTACCCCTCCTTCTAATCGCTATATTAGTAGCCATTCAGATCCCATCAATCATTATTTCATCATATTTCGCGCCAGTATTTTTCGAAAAAGTGACGGAGGCAGCTGGAGGGCAATTGGTTGGGCAACAGGCAATTGATCTGATATTAAAAGATGAAACAAAAATATTGAGCCAGCAAAAGTTGCTTGAAAACTTTACTACAAAAACTTATCAAGCTTCATTTGAAAAAATTGTTCAGGCAAAAAACCCATTTAAGGTCAGTGCAATAAGGCTGCACAATCAACTTTATTACAGCATATTCAAAAAGTCATACGCAGAAAATGGCATGGTTATCATAGGAAAAGAAAATATCCCTTTTGCGCTAAAGTTCTTAGCAGGTTGCCATGTTAAAAATGATAAACTATTAAAAGAAAGTGTTAAAACATGGTATGAAAATCTAATAAAAATTCACGCTTTTTTCAAAGAGCGTGATCAAACATTTGTTTACTTAATCACCCCATCAAAGGGAAGCTATTTTTCGGAATACTTGCCAGCTAATTTACCATGTATAAGCGTCCGCCCTTTTTATTTAGAGGCAAAAAAATATCTGGACAAAGGCGCTGTTCCGTATTTTGATGCGTCAGCATATATGCTGTCCTTAAAAGACAAATATCATGACTTATTATTCCCTCGTCAAGGCATACACTGGACACGACTTTCGGCGGCAATGACAGCCAATGGACTACTAGATTCCATAGAAAAGTCTAGTGAAATTTTCATTCCAAATATTTTGTACAAATACAGTTTTACAGAACATATAAATTCTGATATAGACACAGTCGCCCTTATCAATATACTAGGCAAACCAAAATATCCAATGATTGATATAGAGGTCAATAAAGCGGCTACAGGGAAAGCAGTCACCCTTGCAATGGTATCAGGAAGTTTTGCAGATCAGCTTTTAGATGTTTTCCATAAAGCTAATGTATTTTTTGAAATAAACTACTATTATTATTTTTCACAAGCACAAAGAACATTCCTAAAAACGGGGGAAATTACAACTGTGTACCCAGACAAACCTGAGACAGGTACTATGAAATACTCGCCACTTTACTCCTCAGATATAATTATTTTGGAAGAAAATGAAATTGCAATGAATCACAACATAAATTTTTTGATTGATAAGATTAAAAATGATTTTCCGGAATCATTCAATACTCAAGGACAATAGTAATCGACGGCTTGATTGTTAGCTATTTTAATGCAGTTCTGAGCTTATGCACGAAGCATATTCAAGAATATATCTTTTTGCAAACATCCTTTCATGGCAGCGAATTAAATCATAATCACTACCTACAGAAGTGAATATTTGGTAAGCCTTGCTCAAGCTATATAACTTATTCCCCTCTAAAATGCTTCTCATTTCTTGATCTCTTGGGGCCTGAAATACTCCTATCGAAATCGTATAAGAAAACAGTGAGTCCGCACCTGGTTTGCCAATAACAGCGTAATTAAATTTGTTTGGCATTAGGTAAATACCAGGCAATTTAGAGGCACGAGCAGACTGCTCTAGAAAATATAAATCCTTGACCGAAATTGATTGGGCCTTGTAAAGCAATACAAAAAACACTAATAACATCAAGCAAGGAGACGCAAGATAATCAACAAATATACTCCGCTTCAGATCAATAACGGGAGGAGATAAATCAAGATCCCATAATTTTCTCAAAAGAACTATCGGAATCAAAATTATATCAAAGAGCAAAATCACATCTAGTCCAAAAATATATTTATAACACGCATATTCAGAGCCATGACCAAATTTCAACAGGATTACCTGAGATAGACATAATAAAGAAATGGAAATACCCAATAACGATACATACTTTATAGACAACGTGTTATGTTGGGTCTTTTTTGAAAATAGAATAGCCCAACCAAACAACAAACCACAAGACAACAACAAGACCGAGCCAACCAAAGCGAGTAATTGCCCAATACCATTGATCCTAGTAATAGCTAACCCGCCATTATTACTAGCAATTTCGCTCATAGCCTTGTATGTTGGGTGCTTCAAAATTAAAAAACCTAATAGACACAGCAACACTACGGACACAATATATTTGGATGCTTCTTTACTACCCCTTAAAAATAGATCAAAAAGCACCAGCAGAGCAAGAAAGCCATACAACTCAACCGCTGGAAGAAGATGAGCCCCTTCCACAATCAAAGCTCCGGAACCTAAAATGAAATAAGCAAAAATCTTCGGAGATTGATTTTTCTCAAGGAACAAAGCTATAGTGATTAACGTCAAGACGATCGCCTGAGCAAATAACTGTGCAAAAGCAAAATTAGCTACCACCTCATTCCCAAAAACAACAAAACCAAATTCATGCAAGACCACGAATATGACTGCAAACAATATAATGGAAATCTGAAAGGCACGAATAGGCAAAGAATGCAGTATATAAATTAGGCAACCCCAAATAGTAAAAAGAGATAAAAATATCACTATCTGCATCCCTATCACAGGAGAGCCAAATATTATTCCAATATATGCTGCTAATGCATGAGTATATCGGGGATAATAATTCATTTCACCCAAACTAGGGTCTTGAGACGGGAAATGATAACCATAATCGAAAATCCTCGAAACCAAAGCATAATGGTGAGCAAAATCTACGCTATGTGAGAATATATCATCATATAAAGAAAGTGTTACCAATCCACACATAAAGATCCATACTATGACTTTGTATTTATCCATTAAGCAGATCTTCTGCTGAGCTTAAAACCTCTGCAATTTGCTTCCCTTCACGCACAGCATAGTTAGTTCCACGATCTTCAGGATATATTTGAGCCATCGTTGAAATGTAAGCATTGTTAAAAGGTGTAAATTGACCTGGCACATACTCGGAGTAAGCGCGCTCCGTGACAGGCTGTGCATACTCAGATCGCCAAACACGGAAATCTTTGACCCACGAGGCTTCCATCTTAGGAAACATGCGTTTCAAATGTTGTAATGCAAAGTCTAAATACTGTTGATCAGTGTATACCCATACTGGGTCACTCACAGCCAAGTAACGTGATAAGAAAGTGATATGAGAGCCTTTGTAGTTTTCTGGCGCATCAAAATTGGTGTGCTCAATCACTCCAACAAATGGAAAACCAGGATCATTCACATTCAACCAATAAGTATCAGACAGACTACGATCGAGTTCCAGCACCAAACACATATTTCCAAGGTATTTAACGCGCCGCAATGTTTGAATCCATGCAGGCGGAGCTATCTTTTCAAAAAAATCAGCGATCAAAGGAAATGCTGGTGTAAACAAAAACATTTTGGCATAAAATTTCGTGTTTTCTGATATAGCCCCTGTGAGCTCATTACCGTCATATAGCAACTCATTAACGGGGGTATTATACCGAACATCCCCTCCACCCTTGACGATAGCTTCCGCCATTGCTTCAGCCAATCGACCAAAGCCACCTTTGAAATATGACAGTTGTTCTCCACCTTTGTTATTACGGGTACTGCCTCGCAACACTAATTTCTTCCAGAACCATACTGCATTGACATCTTCGGCATAGATGGAAAATTTTGATTTAACTAAAGGCTCCCATACGACTCTGTAAACATTCTTCCCACAAAGACTCTCGAGCCATTCTCTGATTGATAAATGCTCAATCGACTTCCAGTCTTTAATACGTCTCACCTGAAAAACTAACAGCCCAAGTCGAATCCGATCGACAAAAGACAAGGGCGAAAACCTTAATAGATCCATCGGCGTAGAAAGCTTCCAAAATTGCCCATTAAAATACATACCCACGCGTGAAGGCATGGTGACAACCTCACTTTCCATGCCTAATGTTTTCACTAAATCTGTTATATAGCGATCACTGGTAAACCAGTGGTGATAGAATTTTTCTACCCTAGCACCATCACGGAATTCAAACGTGCTCGCCAACCCGCCGGGGACACTGTCTTTTTCTAAAATCAGCACTTTTTTACCTAGACGTGTCAGCTCAAGTCCTGCGGTTAAGCCGGTAAATCCAGCACCGATAATTATCACATCATATTGATTCATTTATACACCTTGAAATAATTGTCTATTAGCGAGAATGGCAACAGCACCCGCCAATGTCGTAGGCACCCATAGCGCCAAATGGGTAATGATAGCAAAACTCGCCGCATCTGACACGGAAACATGAAAGGCAGCCAGCGCCGAGTATGCGACCAAGTGAAAAGGACCCACGTAGCCCGGAGATGAGGGTACCAACGTAGCAAGTGTTGCAATAGCCATGATGCCCAATACATCCAAAACACCTACTTCCAAATGCAAACCATCAAGAATCGCCTTAAATAAACCCGCCTCAAAGACCCAAATACATAAGGACAAGCCAAAAATTCTGATAAGATGCCTCACAGTGATCATTTCTGAAAGCCTCTTAAAGAAATCTGCTACAAATATAAAAAGCTTTTCTAGCTTTGCATATCCTCGACGGACAGACCATGCAGCCACATGTTTAACCAACATCATGACACCATGGTGGAATACCAGCATGAAAAAAAACAGACAAAAAGCGATGATCGCCAGCACAAAAATGGATGTCTTGATGGAATCAGGAAGAACGACATGCTGACTAAAATAAAGCCCCGTTGCCAAACACAATAAAAGCGTTACCAAATCAAGTAATCTTTCTAGGAATAAACTTGCCGTGGAGGTTGAAACGTGCACGCCCATGGACGCAGGAAAAATAAAGGCACGCATCACATCACCCGCACGCAGTGGTAAGACATTATTTAAGGCAATGGAACCTAAAAAAGGAGCTGCACATTGAATATTGTTCACATGCGCTTTTGCTGACCGCAGCATCACTCCCCAGCGAATAATCCGAAGCACGTATCCAATACTTAATGAGCCCAAACCAACAGCTAAGTAAACCCAATTAAAATTCACCAAGGCAGCTTTCAATTCTTGGGGGTTTATTTGCCGGACAATATACACCATGCATACAATCGATATCATAATACCGACCGCTTGAACAAACCATGCCTGTTTCTTTTTCTGGCTCACTCTGGACGTCCTCCTTTAGCCCAGGGCGCCTTTCCTGAGTCCCATTCATTTTCCAACACACGCTTATCGCGTAATGTATCGCAGGGTTGCCAGAACCCAGCATGCTCAAAGGCAACTAGTTGATCATCCTTTGCAAGCGCCATGAGTGGTTCGCGCTCCCATGAAATGTCGTCTCCAGCAATATAATCGATGGCCGAGGGTTCCAATACAAAGAACCCGCCATTAATCCATCCCATTTCATTGTGTGGCTTTTCTTCAAAACTCATCACCCGATGGTCATCGGCCATCTTTAAAATACCGAAACGTCCAGGCGAATGAACAGCAGCTACAGTCGCCAATTTCCTATGCGAGCGATGGAAAGCGATTTCCTTGGAAATATCAATATCTGACAGACCATCGCCATAAGTGAAACAGAATGTTTCATTACCAATATAGGGTGCAACGCGCTTCAAGCGACCACCAGTCATTGTCTCCGCCCCTGTATCTATCAAGGTGATACGCCATGGTTCTGCCTTGGAGTTCAGTACTTTCTGCTCACCCGTGCTCAAATCAACATGCAGATCGGCCATGTGCTTATAGTAATTAAAGAAAAACTCTTTAATCATATAACCTTTGTAGCCAAGGCAGATAATGAAATCATTAATTCCGTGTTGACTGTAACTATTCATAATATGCCATAGAAGAGGTTTCCCACCAATCTCAATCATGGGTTTCGGCTTTGCATCAGACTCTTCTGCAATTCTCGTTCCCAATCCACCGGCTAAAATAACAGCTTTCATGACAAACTCTCCTTCCTATTAAAGCTTTAGATCTTCATGTAAAAAATTAATGCTTTCTTCCACAACAGCAACGGGCTCAGCACGCAGGACCAAATAAATCCGAAGCAAGTATTCCCCGAGGATTCCCAATAATAATGATTGAAAACCAATCCCGAAGAGTACAAGCATGTGTATGCTTGTCATCCCTTGTGGTGTCTCAGGGTGCATTAGTTTTAACAACAAGTAATATATAGCACCCATCGCACTTAATCCTAATAAGAATACACCCGTATAGGTTGCCAATCGCAAAGGAACAACTGAATCATTAAAAACACCCGCAAAACCTAACTGTAACAGTGCTTTTAATCGAAATTTGCTTTCGCCTGCGACGCGCGCATCTCTATCATACGGTAATCCCGTTTGCTTAAAACCAAGCCCAGCAATTAAACCACGCAAATACGGGTTCGCAACGCGATACTTCTCCAATGCTTGAATGACCTTACGATCGATTAAACGAAAATCGCCTGCGTTGCGTGGGATAGGATAACCACTCATTTTATCAATAAACCAATACCCGAGCTTGCGGAATTGACTCATGAAGTAACCTTCTTGTCGTTTCTGTCTGATGCCGTAAACGACATGGTAGCCTTGTCTCCATAAGTCAAAAAACTGCGCTAACATTTCAGGAGGATCTTGCAAATCGGCATCCAGCTGTAAAACCGCATCGCCTTGTGTGTGCATGTAATTGGCGAGAATAGAACGTTGAAAACCAAAGTTCTTTGAAAATCTAATCGCACGTACACGTGTATCTTGGCTGGCCAAGATCAAAAGTTTGTTCCAAGTATTATCAATTGAGTGATTATCAGTAAAAATAAATTCTAGCTGACATTTTCCTGCCATGTCTGTGGCCAATTGACTCAGTCGCTCATAAAGCCGATCTAAATTATCGGCCTCGTTGTAAACCGGTATTGAAATAGAAATTAACGGCATGGTTTTACATTGACTCATGAGCTGACTCCTAAGGCACGCTTAATGCCTTCTTCAAATGACAAGGACGCAACCCATCCTGAAGCTGCTTTGAATCTTGCTGGATCACCCACCAGATAGGGCGCATCGTCAGGACGTAAGGGCAACGCACCAAAATTTAACAAGTGTGTGTCTGCATTTAAATAATGTGCAACTGTTAAAGCAAAATCTTTAACGCTCTTTCCAATTCCAGTACAGATATTGTATGCACCGCTAGGCATACCCGACGATAAAGCTTTCAGGGTAACCCACAGACCGTCACATACATCATCAACATACACAAAATCACGGATTTGATTGCCTTCAGACATCTTTACCAACTCTTTCTTTAAAAGCCTAGAAACGAGGGAAGTCAAAAGACGATGAGATGCTTCATGAGGTCCATAAACATTAAACAAGCGCATCCAAGCCACGGGAATACCTAATTCTGCTCCCTTCGATAAGGCTAGCAACCCTCCCTGTGCTTTAGTCGTGCCATACAATTTTTCTGTTTCGAGCGGCTCTCCCTCAGCACATGGATGAAGCATGATAGGTGATTTGTACTCTGCAGAAGAGCCAGCCATAACAATGGCTTTAGCGCCGAAATGGTGACCTAATATAACCAACTGAGCAGGCAACAACGTATTGATCTCAAACAAGGTAGCGCTATCCCTATCACCTGGATGCACCCCGGCTGCCGCTAAATGAATAAGCGCATCAATAGCTACTTGGTTTTCCTTTAAAGCACTCTCAATGAGCGCAGGTGACAATGCCGAGACATGAATATTTTGCACACCTACTACGGCACAAGGATTTCGACCAATGCATACTACATGCACACCTTTTTTTATCAAATAAGATGCCATGCGTTTACCAAGAAAGCCCGATCCACCTGTCAGCAAAACCCTCATGACCTATCCTCTCATCATAGTGCGCAACTCGTCACGCCATTGATTAATTTGCCCAAGGCATAAATCTTGCGCAGATTTGCCAGCATAAAATTCACGATACCAATCAGCCGTCTCTATCACAACTTGACGTGTATCCCAGGGCGTTACCCATCCTAATTGTTCACGAGCGCGTGAACTATCTAACGCTAACATATGACTTTCATGAAGCGGATGTTCCATGTATTCGATTTCAGGAGCAGCCCAGTGTTCAGACAAAATCCCCAATACATCTCTTACGGTGAATCGTTCGGCATCTGAAGGGCCAAAATTCCATGCCGTCGAAAATGTTTCAGGTTTTTTCACTAACCCTGCCAATAACATCAAATAACCCTGAACTAGTCCTAGCACATGCTGCCAAGGTCGCGTTGCATCAGGATAGCGTAATGTTAATTTTTGATGCGATTGCAGTGCACGCACAAAATCTGGAATCAAACGATCTTCAGCCCAATCTCCTCCGCCGATAATATTACCGCCCCTGGCTACCGCAATGGCCAATGGTTTAGAAGCTGAATATGAAGCACGATAGCTATCAATGATCAACTCGGCGGCAGCTTTTGAAGCACTATATGGGTCTTTGCCACCCAGCGCATCTTCTTCTTTATGCGCACGAGGTGAATCAGGATTTTTGTAAACCTTATCTGTCGTAATACACAGGACCGAAGTCACCGAGGATGATAAACGCGCTGCTTCTAATACATGCGCCGTTCCCAAGGTATTTACTGCAAATGTTTCAATAGGCTCCCGATAAGAATAACGCACCAAAGGTTGCGCCGCTAAATGAACAATCAACTCCGGCTTCCATTCTTCCACACATCGCGCAAATGCAGCACAATCACCAATATCGTCAATTTTAGATAACATCTGGCTTTCAAGACCAAGTTCATTATATAACGAAGGTTTGGTGATGGGTGCTAACGCATATCCCATGGCCTGCGCGCCAATAGCCTTTAGCCACAAACAAAGCCAACTGCCAGTGAAACCTGTATGGCCAGTTACCAGAATTCGTTTACCCCTTAAGGTACTTTCAAAAAGAAGCAATGAATCAAACACAAACACCTCTCCACTGACAATATTTTTAACGGTTACAAGCTCACTCGATCAATTGAATTCACGCTTATAATCATCATGAATTCTAACGATATCATCTTCGCCGAGGTAATCACCGGACTGGACTTCAATCACATGAAGCGGTTCATTTTTTAAATTGGAAAGACGATGCTGGGCACCCTTAGAAATGTACGTTGATTGATTTGCTTGAAGTGTAATTCCCTGCTCACCATTCACGACAGTAGCCTCGCCACTTACAACTACCCAATGCTCCGCACGACGCTGGTGCGTTTGCAATGACAAACGCGCTCCTGGCTTCACCATGATGTGTTTCACCTGATACCCAGGGCCAGCGGCTAGCGATTCATAATATCCCCAAGGGCGAAACACTCGCTTATGGGATGTGGCCGTATTGTGATTAGCTTCTTTTAATTTTTGCACCAAGCCCTTCACTTCTTGTGCATATTTTTTGTCCGCAATCAATATCGCATCCGATGTGCTCACCACAATTTTATCTTCCAAGCCAATCGCTGCAATCAGACGATTGTCCTGGGCATTGAAATAACAATTATGGCTGCGCTCAACAATGACATCACCAACGACAACGTTTTGATTCCCATCCCGCAATTGATTCTCAAACACAGATGCCCAGCAGCCTAAATCTGACCACGATGAGTCAAAAGGCACCACCACGACTTGGTCGCTTTTTTCCATCACAGCATAATCGATGGATATTTTGGGACACGCTTCATAAGACGCTTTATGAATACGATGGAAATCGACACCTAGCTGGGTTTGCTGAAGGCTTTCCATGGCGCTTTCGAGTACTTCTGGATGATATTTTTCTAATTCTCTTAAGTAGGTATTCGCAGTGAATAAAAACATTCCGCTATTCCACAGGTATTGGCCTGAGGCTAAATACGCTTCGGCTGTAGACAAATCCGGCTTCTCTACAAAACGAGTGACATGACAGACGGACTCCGTAATGGGACTCCCCATCTCAATATAGCCATACCCGGTTTCTGGCTTGTCGGGCGTTACACCAAATGTGGCTAATTTACCTGCCAAAACATGGGGCATGGCAGCATTGATGCAGGCTTTAAAATGAACCACATCTTTTAAATCGTGATCTGCAGGCATCAACAGCATCGGAACATCACCCTTACCCTGTGCAACCCAATATAGGGCAGCCAAGGCGATGGCACCTGCAGTATCCCGGGCTACAGGCTCCAATATGAAATGAGACCCCATGGTATTTAGGGAATTTAACTGATCCTGACAATAAAAATAGTGGGCGTCGTTGCAGACAACTAAAGGCGCTTGGCCAGCACAAAGCTCAGTGGCGCGCATCACTGTTTCTTGAAAAAGGGTGTTTTCCCCCACAAATGAGAGAAATTGCTTTGGCATTACCTCACGGGACAATGGCCACAAACGTGTCCCCGTACCCCCCGCCAATATCACAGGACAAATGTCCATAAGCACCCCTAAGTTTAAGATACCCTAATTAATAAATAACAAATCGCGCCATTATACCCACTTTAAACCCTGTTTGCCAGAAATTTCACGAGCAAATCAAGCGAAAGCAACCTGCCCAACCTATTGATTCAGCTTGATAAAACCGGGTTGACCAGCATGCCTGGTATAGACTATGATACAACATGAGCTCAACCAAACGTTTAATGGGGAAATATGTATATAACAAGGATAAAAGCAAAGCTCAAAAAACACTTCCCCACCCTTGCTCTCACATCTTCGCCCGCCACGCCCAACGGACGAAACCCCGCTCCCCTAAATGTCCTTTACATCGATGATTACGTGCCCCACCCTTATTTAGGAGCGGGCTATCCTCGTGCCCATCAAATACTCCTGTCTCTTGAAAAAATGGGCCACACTGTTACTTTCTACCCCACGCATCCGAAAACCCAAAGCTGGCAGGAAGTCTATCAAGATATTCCTCGCAATATCGAAGTCATGGCTAATGCCGCTGCGCCTCAACTCGAATACTTCCTGAAAAAACGTTCTCTCCAATACTCAATCATTCTGGTGAGCCGCCCTGAAAACATGGCTATTGTAAAAAATATCCTGGCAAAAGGATTTATCAACAGAAACAACACTCGCGTGATATACGATGCCGAGGCTCTTTTTTCGCCTAGAGAAGCAGCAAAACAAAAACTGAAAGGTATGGAATTGTCAGAGCAACAAATCGCAGAGATGCTATCTGCGGAACTGGAACTCACCAAAGAGTGCAACGCGGTGTTTACAACCTCGAATAAAGAAAAACAATCTTTTCTTGAACACGGCCAGAGAAAAACCACGGTTCTCAGGCATTCTGTCGAACCCAAACTCAGCCAAAATGCTTTTAGCGACAGAAAAAATATCTTGTTTGTGGGGCCGTTATATAATGATGAAAGCCCGAATACTGATTCGATTTACTGGTTTATTAAAGACATTTTCCCACTGATCAGACAACAATTACCAGACATGCAATTTATTCACGCAGGGATCAATGAATCCAGCCGCATTCAAGCGCTAAACAAAGATTCCGTCAAAATGATGGGCAAGGTCAATGACCTCACGGAGCTCTATAATACTGCACGTATTTTTATTGCGCCCACGCGCTTTGCAGCAGGTGTCCCAATCAAGATTTATGAAGCTGCTGCGCATGGATTGCCGATTGTTTGCACATCTTTGCTGGCAGAGCAACTCGAGTGGGAGAATGAAAAAGATTTACTGGTAGCGGATACACCCGAAGCGTTTGCAGCACAGTGCATCAGGTTATACCAAGATGAAACACTTTGGGAGAAATTAAGAACAAATGCACTTGAACGCATAAAAAACGAATGCTCACCTGAAGCCTTTTATCAGACACTCAAGGACACGATTTCCCCATAACGGCTCAAGCTTTTTTTCATGCATTCTGCTACCGCCTGCTCTGAAAAACGTTCAGCAATACGCTGACGTGCTTTGATGCCTCGCTCAATATTACCACGCTCGACATCCGATGCGGCCTGATAAAGTTTAATTTTCAAATCTTCTTCATCCACTTTTGCCCAAATACCTTCTTCTGAATAGAGCGCCGTACCATTTTCAACATGTGTTAAATGATACTTCACAGGATAACCCGTTTCCTCATCAAGAAATTCGCGCGTAGCACTATAATCCGTCGCTACAACCAGTTTCTGAGCAGCCATCGCTTCTGCAATGGTTAACCCGAACCCTTCGGCAGAATGAGGAGACGCATAAATATCACATCCTAAAAATAACTGAGACATTTCCGCATCAGAAACAGAATGATTCATGACAATGATCGCAGGAAAACCATCCACCTCGGCCATCAAAGCATTACCAGCCTTTGGGTGCTCAAAAAGATTTTTAGTTTTTAATACGAGAACCCATCCTCGTTGCGATAAACCCGAAGCCTTAAATGCACGAACCAACGCATCAGGATTTTTGCGCGTTAAAATATTCATGCTATCGAAGGCATACAACATAATCCTCGCATCTTGTGGAAGAGAAAGTTGTTTGCGTAGAGCAATACGACTAGATTCTAGGGTGCTCAAATCAGGAAGTGGCACCACGCAAGGAATGACATCCACAGGCAAATCACTTTCTTTTGAAAAAATCTCCGCACAATAAGATGATGGCGCCCATAATGCATCTACTTGCCTGAAAGCTTCCTTCCACTCAGTAGGAATAATAGAAGCTTCCCAAAACCAGAAGCCAATCCTCACCTTTGCATCCTTCATTATTTTTTGATACTGTTTTGTCAAACAGCTCGGCCACATATCAGGATGCAGATTAATCAAACAAACATCTGATGGACCATCAAATGAAACCATAGAGTGAATCTTGGTTGTTCGAATGTGTGTATGAAAAGGCACCGTGATAGCAAATGCATTGAGCTGGACATCTGTCGCTAACAATGCCTCAAGATAACGCTTGCTGGCTACACCCAAGCCAAGCTGATAATTCCATGGACCAACAAATGATACGCGCAGTGAATGATCTTCAACGGGCTTGAGCACAGGCGCGCGACATAAGCACTTCCGAATAAAGGCTCGCGCGTCGTGAGGCACCAATGAATGATAAAGCGGTCTCAATTTTTCAATGCATTGATTCATTCTAGTGTTTCCGCCAAAGGCAAATAGCGCGTATCCTTCTCTGAAACAATCGGCTCACCCTGCAACGGCCATTCAATCCCTAAAGCAGGATCATTCCAGATAATCCCTGATTCATTAGCAGGCGAATAATAATCGCTGCATTTATAATGAAAAATAGCCGTATCACTTAACACGCAAAAACCATGTGCAAAGCCTTTAGGAACAAACAACTGATGATGATTTTCTTCGCTTAATATCGCACCAAACCATTTCCCGAAGGTAGCGGACTCAGGACGAATATCAACAGCAACATCAAACACTTCCCCAACGAGCACGGAGACCAATTTGTCTTGAGGATTGCGCGTTTGGAAATGCAATCCCCGCAATACGTTCTTGGCTGAAGACGATACATTATCCTGGACAAAATGAACATCAACGCCTGCAGCACGATACCGTTCCTCTTGGAACATTTCATAAAAAAAACCACGCTTATCGCCAAACACTTTCGGTTTAATCAGCAACAAACCATTCAGACCCGTTTGCACCACATCCATCAGCGACGCTCCAATAGTGAAAGTAAATAATGTCCATAACCGCTTTTTGTTAAAGGTTCCGCCAACGCTTTAAGCTGTGCGTCATCAATGTAGCCCTCACGCCATGCGATTTCTTCTGGACAGGATATCTTCAAACCTTGTCGGCGTTCCAAAATTTGGATGTATTGTGCAGCTTCTAATAAGGAGTCATGCGTTCCAGTATCTAACCACGCGTTGCCTCTGCCTAAAATTTCAACATTCAATGCTTTTTTTGCTAAATAACGATTATTCACTTCCGTGATTTCAAGCTCGCCACGTGCAGATGGTTTGATCGTTTTGGCAATTTCAACAACGTCGTTGTCATAAAAATATAAGCCTGTCACAGCGTAGCGTGATTTTGGCACTTTTGGTTTTTCTTCAATCCCAATCACTTTACCCGCATCATCAAACTCGACAATGCCATAACGCTCAGGATCTTGTACCGCATAAATAAAAATGGTAGCGCCCGTATTCTGTTGAGCTTTCTTTAGTGACGATGACATGCCATCACCGTAAAAAACGTTATCACCCAAGATCAGTGAAACAGAATCTTTCCCAATAAATTCCTCACCGATGATAAATGCTTGGGCCAAGCCCTCAGGTGATGGCTGCTGCGCATACTCAATCCGGATACCCCATTGCTCGCCCGTGCCGAGCAAAGAACGATAAAAGGGAATATCCTTCGGTGTTGAAATAATCAAAATCTCACGAATACCCGCCAGCATCAACGTGCTCAGTGGATAGTAAATCATCGGCTTATCATACAATGGCAACAATTGTTTTGAAATGACTTGAGTCACCGGATACAAACGCGTCCCAAGGCCGCCAGCCAAAATAATACCTTTCATGAAAACTCCTTTTTAAGCGCGTGCTAAATACCAATCCACTGTTTTTTCTAATCCCGTTTCAAATGTCTCTGAAGGAACCCACCCTAACTCACGTTGAATTTTAGCGCTATCAATCGCGTAGCGTCTATCGTGGCCGAGACGGTCGCCCACGTAGGTGATCAACGATGCATGTGGCGCTTTGTCTGGAAAACGCGCATCTAAAATCCGACAAATGTTGTTTACAACATCAATGTTCGTGTGTTCATTGTGTCCACCGATGTTATAAGTTTCCCCAACAACACCTTTCTCTAATACACACATTAACGCACGCACGTGATCATCGACGTATAACCAATCACGAATATTTAATCCATCGCCATACACAGGCAATGGCTTCCCTGCCACAGCATTCAAAATGATCAGGGGAATGAGTTTTTCAGGGAATTGATAAGGGCCATAATTATTAGAGCAATTTGTCACCAATACAGGCAGACCATATGTATGGTGCCAGGCTCTGACCAAATGATCAGAAGACGCTTTGCTGGATGAATAAGGTGAGCGTGGATCATACGGTGTTTCTTCGGTGAAATAACCCGTCTTCCCTAAACTTCCATACACTTCATCGGTAGAAATATGATGGAACCTAAAATGTGACTTTTCTGCAGCAGGCAATGCTTCCCAATACGCACGTGCACACATCAACAAAGTGTAGGTGCCTACAATATTGGTTTGAATAAAAGCACCCGGGCCAGTGATCGAACGATCAACATGAGATTCTGCGGCTAAATGCATCACCGCTTCTGGATGATATTTTTCGAATATAGACGACATCGCCGTTGCATCAGCAATATCTGCCTGCACAAATGCATAGCGAGGATTGTCAGAAACACTGCTCACGGATGTAAGATCACCGGCATAGGTCAACTTATCTACGTTGATCACGCTGTGTTTTGTTTCATTAATAAGATAACGAACTAACGCTGAGCCAATAAACCCAGCACCGCCCGTGACTAAAATGCGCATGCTATTTATATTCCCCTAAAAGACACGGGAACTTTAGCATAAACCCCTATATATGGAAAGAAGACAGTGTCTTGTTTCTGCTAGCGATTACAGCTAAAATTGTCTTTTCTAACAGAAAAACCCCCGCTGTAGAAGGGGGCGAAGAATTCATATAAGGTACATCATGAAAATCCTCCTCCTCGGTTCCGGTGGCCAACTTGGCCTCACGCTTTCATCTACCCTTCTCAAACATGGCCATGTCTTTGCCCTCAATCATGAAGAAGGGAACTTGGAAGATCTTGAAGGGCTGCGTAAACACATTCGCGCTTATCAGCCCGACGTCATCGTCAATGCAGCCGCCTACACAGCCGTTGACAAAGCCGAAACAGAGCGTGACAAGGCACACCTCATCAATGCCACCGCCGTTGGCGTCATGGCAGAAGAAGCACACCGTCTTGGCGCTTGGCTCATCCATTATTCAACTGAATATGTCTTTGATGGTACTAAAACGGCTCCGTACATTGAAACAGACGCAACGCATCCCATCAACGTTTATGGGCAAAGCAAACTCGATGGCGAAAAAGCCATTCAAGCGATCGGTGGCAAATACTTTATCTTCAGAACCAGCTGGGTCTATTCTGCCCATCGCCACAACTTTGCGCTTGCCATCCTGCGCAAAGCCTTGACGGAAACAACATTGAATGTGGTCAATGATAGTGTTGGAGCCCCGACAAGTACGACGTTACTGGCGGAGGTCACCTCCCGCGTCTTAGCGCAAATAGCAGAACAAGGTGATGCGTTGGCGAGTGCATCAGGGATCTACCACCTGACACCCACCGGAGAAACGTCTTGGTTTGATTATGCGCGCCTGCTGGTCAGACTCGCTCGAGAACAAGGGATGCCCGTCACCGTGGCTGACGATGCTATATATCCCGTTAGCAGCGACTTTTATCCCAGTATCGCTAAACGTCCGAAGAACTCTCGGCTCAATACGCGGAAACTTTCGCAGCAATTTGGGATTACCTTGCCAGAATGGAGGGAGCATGTTAGGGAGCTTGTGGCGGAGATTGCTCTGAAATAACCACAACCCAAAAAAAACCCCCGCATAAGCGAGGGTTTTTTGAGGCAAGATAGACTTAGTATCTATCGCGTGAGCCGCCGTCACGTCCGCCGCCGAAGCCACCGCTTCCGCCGCCGAAGCCGCCACGACTACCGCCGCCATCACGGCTGCCGCCGCCGAAGCCGCCACGTCCGCCTGCGCCGCCTTCACGTCCGCCAGCACCACCAGCAGCACCAAAGGGACGATCTTCAGCAATGTTTACACGTAATGGGCGACCGCCTTCATCACGACCATTCATCGCCTTAACAGCTGACTCAGCTTCAGCAGCTTGAGTAAACTCAATGAAAGCATACCCCTTGGACTTACGAGTTGCTTTGTCTCTGATCAAGCTGATTTTGATGATTTCACCAAAACTGCCGAACAAGCCACGGAGTTCGTCTTCAGCAACGGTGTAAGGCAAGTTGCCCACATAAATTTTGTTCATAAAAAATAATCCTAACAATATTAACAATTGGCCAAGGTGTGAATCAGCAAACTTACTTACAGCAAGTTCCCTTTCCAGCCAAGACCTTCTCGCGTATTCTTGCACAGTTTTCTGGAAAGATCCAGGAAAAATTAAAAATTTAGAAAAATATCGCTCATAGAGGCATAGTAGCGCCCTATTAATACCTGGGCGGTAGAAACCAGGGTGACCCCCTCCAAGAGAAGGACAAGCCAAAAAGCAATAGCCCACCTATTATACCCCCTTTCCTCAGAAGGTATGCCACAGCAGGCATAGGCCATCATCATGCAGGGCACTAGAAAATAGCGTCCCTGGACACCTTCAATAACCTGAGCTGGGTGCGGATTCCACATAATTAAGAATATGAAAAACATCAACAAAATCGATGCCAAGCTTATTAAGACTAATACCCATCTTGCCGCTTTAGGAGGTTCTTCCGTTTTAAAGGAGATGGAGAAACCTGCAATCATGACCATGAGAGACGCCAGAACAAAGTAAATAATACGAGGGAAAATCGTATCCAGCCAACCCAAAACTCCGAGAAAGGAAGTAGCATAAGAATAGAAAAACCGACCAATGGTCTGAAATACTAAGACAAAAAATGCCCAGGGGTGCAATACATAATGAAATACCACTTCTTTTGATGAGGAGCCGATTTCATTTTGTATATAATTATGAGTATTATGCGTCATCACAATATAAATCCAAGCGCCGACCAGCAATGTCGCGATGACAGATACAGCAAACTTTGTTTTGCTTTTTGAGTAAAGAGCCATAACAAAAGGCAGAAGCAACATTGGCATTAAATGAATTCTACAAGTAACCACAAGCAAAATAGCTACTGTGCACACATAGAATAACCAGTCAGGGTTCAGTGATTTCTTCATCATAAACTTCAAAAAAATGGAGAGTGCAAAAATCGATAGTGCAGTAGATACTCCATCAAGACTAGCTGATGAGAACTGAAAAACGGACATGGGGATAAATACAAGGGCTAACAACAAAGGGTTAACCGCATAGATGCGGAATGCTAAAAAAAGAACCACTGCAATAAAGGCTAATGCACTGTAACGTGCGAGTTCATAAGAAGTGGCCAGCGTCAGACCCAGTTCCTCCCCTATCATTAAGCCTGTTGCTTGGGGCAAATAGATCAACGGGAAATAATATGCCGAACCTGCACTTGACTCAAATACCTTTTTTCCTGTCCAAGTGATTTCCTTAGCAGCCTTCATTTCCTCTTTCATCAATTTAACATCAGGCTTAAAAGGTAAATGACCGTAAGCTTGCATATAATCAAGTAAGCCAGTATCCATCATCCCACCTGAATCCACTCCAGGCGGAGAATCTAATAGCAGATTGCCTTGGGTCAAAAGATAAGCACGTTCCAGATGCTGAAACTCATCTGGCGATTGAAATGGTGGAATGATGGAAGAAAAAAACAAACCATTGAAAATCAGCAATAGTACAGACCAAATACAAGCGTGCTTTGAAACTGACATAATTAAGTACTCCTAGCAATGATTATGATGCCAGCCATAATTAAAACAACACCGAGAAAATATGGCGTCTCAAAACGCTCCCCAAAAATAAAGTGACTCGCAAATGGCACCAATACGAACGCCAAGGCCATGAAGGGATATACTTTGCCCAATTCAATTTTTTGCAACACCCACACCCAAAGCAACGTTGTTAATCCATACAAACACAATGCAGGAAATAATGTTGCTAGCGTTTTAATCGAAAAAAATGAGCCAGTCTCCGTCAACGCGGTTGCACTCATTTTGAATAAAACCTGGCCAATCGAAAGTCCTATCACACATAACAGCGTGGCCGCATAAATAATCATATTAATTCTCCGTCTTTCTTTTTAACCGATGGAATGGCCTTCTTGGAACAGCAGAGATATCCTGGGCTAAAAAAGCCAACATAAACTGGAGCCCAACAATGACAGTCAATGCCGAAAGCATGACAGTCCCCGCGGTTGATACAGCACCCGTAGCGATGGATAACCACCAATGATACCCGCCATAAATGCAACCGAATATAAACATTGTCAAACCTAATGGAAGCTGAATGGAACCAAGCGACATGTCTCTCAAAAAGTAATTATAAAAAATTCTTTTCATGAAATTCCTTACATGTTTGACAAAAAACTCACCGACCACATTAAAAATCTTAAGGCTACTAACCTCGTTTCCATATTTTGCACTCATCGGAATATCGACAACAACAGCACGCAATGTATTTAATCGAAATAACATATCTGTCTCAAAAAAATAGCGCTGAGAAATTTTACGAAACGGCAAATAAGCGGCCACCGTTCTATGCAGGGCCGTATATCCATTCGTCGGATCAAAAATATCCCAATAGCCCGACGACAACTTGGTCATGAATGACAAAACAGCATTCCCAAACAACCTAATTTTGGGCATTGCATTAATTTCTTCCAAATCAAAAAAACGATTTCCTTTCGTATAATCTGCTTCATCCGCTAATATGGGCGCAATAAAATCACTGATCAAACGAGGGTCCATCTGACCATCACCATCAATCTTCACCAGGATATCTGCACCATCAGCCAAAGCGACCGCATAGCCAGCCATGACTGCGCCACCTACCCCCAGATTTGTTGGATTATGTAACACCTTGACGCGCTTATCATGACATTGACTTTCAACCCAATCGCCGGAACCTTCGGGACAACAATCATCAACAACATAAATAGCATTAACTTCCGAACCAATGTTTTTCAACACATCAAGAATGTGCGAGCGAACTTTATAACACGGAATAATCACCGCTACATTTGAATGAGAATCCATACTCTCAACTCCCTAGTGCTTTTAAAATAATGGACTTTTGATGATACCATGCAAAGTTTTTCAAGGCGTCATCTCTTGCCCGCTCAGCCATCTTGACAGCACAGGGCAGCGCATCCATAGCACGCTTGATGACGACATCCCATTCATACGCTTTTGATAAATATCCATTATCACCGTCTCGTATAACATTTGCATAGGTAAATGTCGGCGACGCAATCGTTTGCGTCCCAACCACGGCAGCTTCAAAATATTTGAGCTCAGACTTACAATGGCTAAATGCATTATATTGTAATGGCACAAGATTAAAATCGACTTCACTGATCAAACGCTGCAAGTTGATAAAGTCAGTAAAACGTAAATACTTAACTCGATGGGAACCAAAACGTTTTACTAATGAATCCAACTGGATGTAACCGGCCACTGTCAATGAAAGCGACGGTGTTTCTTCCATCAATGCCTCTAAAAAGGGGAGAGCAATCGCAAGATCTTTTGCATGCGTCGCCGAACCGCTAAAATAACCCAATTGCACACCAGCTTTGGATTCGGAAAGACGCTGCTGCTTCGAGTCAAACAGTTGAGATGAAACGTCTACCTGTTCCTTATTCAAAAAATTCGGGATCACTGTCGTGGGAAGCCGGCTGAAATCACGAATCCGATCAGCAAGGTATTCATTGGTCGCAATAACACCGTCACATTTCAACAACGTTTCTCCAATTCGGGAAGAATAGGCGAACCAATCATCCCAATGTTTCTGTATCCCCATGTTGATGCCGAGAGTTCTAACAATGAGATGAACAAAATCAGGATTAAATATTAAATCATCCACATCAAACAATATCTTCTTTCCTTTTCTTCTAAAGGCAGTGATTAAATGATTGATATTGGCATCATAACGCGCCCTGCAAATGACTAACATATCCGCAGAATCTGCTATCTCATGAAAACTTGCAACATCACTGAGAAAAAAATAGGAAGCGGAGATATCACCTTCGCCATCATTTAATACCTGTGCCATGTTGTAAACGCGATAACGGAACGTGCTACTGTCAGGTTTTTCATAAAAATAGGCTACACGCTTTCTTCCTTTTTGGAGCATTAGAAGGCGTTCAGACAAAGGCAAATCCCAAGGATTACGATAAGTGGCCATTAAATTCCCTTACATGCTGCTGAATAACGTCTAGAGGAGTCTTTGCGTCGAATGGAAAATCGACAATCATCTTCTTACAAATGCTGTTGAAGGTTGCGCGTTCCGTATCTAATGACGTCGGAATAAATAATTCATCTTCGAAAATATCAAATTCTTCCTCAGGGAAACCAGGTGGACTGAATACAAATTCAATGTCATGCGTTAACGAAATCTTGTTAAATCTGAAAAGGCGCCCAATATCCAGTGGATTAATCTGTTCGAGTCGAGTAATTATCCTCAAGCACGATTGTCTTGACTCGGCCAATAAAGCCCCAAATAGAATAGCGGAACCTATCACCGCATCAAGTGCTCCATGACTAACACTATCAGCGATAACCGTGATACGTGAACACATCCTAACATTGGGGATCATATAAACAATAATGGGAGCAGAAGGATCACCCAGTACGGTCCGTTTTTTAAAATCAGAACATTTGGATAATTGCTTATGCTTAGCTATCTTGTCGCTAATAATGCCAACAATAAACTGTATTGTAGACTTGAATCCGTGAATTCGGTAATATTCCGACAATAACCTGAAATTCCCCATCATGATTCATTACTCCAATTTTGCTTTCAATAGCTTTCCAGCCTGCAACACAACCGAGTATTCATGTAACATTTCCTGGCGAAAAACATGTAATTTCACGGTATCGGACACTTTATAGCGGCGCAATATTTCAGTCAATGGCTGTTGACGAATCGCTACTCCTTCACACGCGATAATTTCATCCCCCGCTGAAATACCCGCTAATTGCGCAGGGCTGCCGTCAAGACACACAGCGACAGTGTTTTTACCATCCCCTGACAACCTCACCCCCAAATCAACCGCACACTCGGGATGATCTGACACATACGTTAACGCCCAACCTGATGCTTTTGCCCACGCAATCAGTGGCAGCGGCTCAACCCCGTTAACCCATGCATCCAAGGCGTTGGCTAGTTTCTTGCCGCCCCAGTCTAATATGATTTGTTCAACGGTACCTTCTGGGACGCCCGTTCCAGTTGCGCCATAGGTATTCCATAAAAACCGCACAACGTCATCTAATGTGTGCTTTTCACCGCGGCGCAGCATCACATCCAATCCCCACGCAATCAATGCGCCCTTGGCATAGTAACTCACCGTCACATTCGGTGAGTTTTCATTAGGATCATAAAACTTTGTCCAGGCACTGTGGCTAGAATCAGACACAGATTGTACTAAATGCCCAGGGTTTCTTTCCACTTGTGTGATTTTTTGAGCGAACATCGTTAAATATTGCTCTTGAGTAATGAGCCCTGCACGTCGCAAAAATAAATCTTCGTAATACGAGGTAAATCCTTCAAATATCCATAATTGACGTGTGTAATTTTCTTCTGATAAATCATAGGGCATAAACGCTTCGGGCTTGGTGCGCTTGACATGCCAGGTATGGAAATATTCATGGCTGCACAAACTTAAAAAATCAGCATAAGGAGCATATTCTTTGGGCATCCCTTCAAACGGCAAACTGTCCCGCGATGTCATCAACGCAGTCGATGAGCGATGCTCTAACCCCCCGTAACCATGCACCATGACCCAGGTTAAAAATACATACGCTTTTTTCACCGGGCTCTTACCGAAAAAACTGATCTGTGCTTCACAGATCTTTTTCAAATCATGGGTTAAACGTGGAAGATCCACTCGCGATGCGCCGACCAGCGACATGCGATGAGGAATACCATGCGCTTTGAACGAAATGGTTTGCAAAGGCCCCATCAAAAAAGGATGGTCAATCAAAGCATCATAGTCATCAGCAATATACGTCCCAAATCCTTTCGCATCCTTTTTCTTCGCATCCAGTGCAGTATCACAATGCCATTCTTTGCAGGATTTATGTTTTGAAGGTGATATTGTTAATGTGCACGTCGATTGCTCTTGCCCTTCCACGTACATACACAGACTGCTGGCATTAAAGAAAAACAATTGATCATCTAAATAGGCCATACGAACCGATATGTCTTTTGCATAAACAGCATATGTCACGACAATTTTTTTAGCATCGGCGTGAATCACCCAGCGATGCTTGTCTAAGGCAACACAGGCTACCTCTTTTCCATCCGCCGTCGCTGACACTGTAATGACGTTTTTCGCAAAATCACGGATTTTATAACTGCCTGGGATCCAGTTCGGCAACCCTATCACCGACCGGCTCGATGTCGGCGCGAACGTCAGCCGCATCTCGATGCGATGCAAGCAGGGATCGAAAGAAGTGATGATGTATTCTATAATGTTCATTTATGCCCCTACGATTTCGTCCTAATCTTAGACACCGCCGCTACCCAGCCCGCATACAACTTCTCACGCTCAGCACTTTCCATGCGCGTATCAAAGCGTTCGCCTAATTCCCATAAACGTGCAATATCAGCCAGCGAATGGAACCAGCCTAATTTCAAACCCGCTAAAAACGCAACGCCCAATGCCGTTGTTTCCATCTGTGCCGCACGCTCGACCGGTGCATCCAGCATATTGGATAAAAATTGCATCAGCCAATCATTTTGCGTCATGCCACCATCCACACGCAATGTTGCTAATTGCGCACCGTCAGCCTCCATCGCCAACCACAAATCCTTGACGGAATAACACACGGATTCAAGTGCCGCTCTCACAATGTGACCAATTCCACTGTCGTGCGTCAAACCTAAAATCGCACCACGCGCTTGTGCATCCCAATACGGCGCACCCAATCCCGAAAAAGCAGGAACAAAGTAAACACCCTGTGTATCTTGTGTGTGAACCGCCCACTGTTCGCTTTCTTGAGAACTGCGGATCAGTTTCATCGCGTCTCGCAACCACTGTACGGCAGCACCGGCCACAAATACGCTGCCCTCTAAAGCATAGGCCATTTCATCACCCACATGATATGCCAATGTGGTTAATAATCGATTTTTGGAGACCAACGGTGTTTTACCCGTATTCAGTAACATGAAACAGCCCGTTCCAAACGTCGCTTTCATCATCCCTGGCAGAAAACATGCCTGCCCCACTGTCGCAGCCTGTTGATCCCCCGCCATCGCAACAATCGGCATGGCAGCACCCAGATGGGCCGCGTCAACCTCACCAAAGTCTGCCACGTTCGGCTTTACTTCCGGCAAGATACTCATCGGGATATCAAACGCCTCCAGCAGTTGCTGATCCCATTCAAATGTATGAATGTTATAAAGCATCGTTCGTGACGCATTCGTCATGTCTGTCACGTGTGACTTACCGCTGGTAAGCTTCCACACCAAAAACGTATCAATCGTACCGAAGGCTAATTCTCCGCGATTCGCCCGATCTCGAGCGTCTGGAACGTTATCCAGTATCCATCGAATTTTGCTGGCTGAAAAATAGGGGTCCAGTAACAACCCTGTTTTAGACTGCACCATGTCATTTAAACCCTGATCGGCCCATGCCGAACACTGATCTAACGTGCGTCTGTCTTGCCATACAATCGCCGGATAAATGGGCTCACCGGTTTTTCTATCCCATATAATAGTTGTTTCACGTTGATTACTGATGGATAACCCTGCCACCTGCGATGCGTGTACACCCGCGCTACGTAAGGCTTCGTTCGCAACAGATAAGGCATCTTTCCAAATGATTTCTGGCGCCTGTTCCACCCATCCTTCATGAGGATACGCAGAGGGCAATGGCAGCTGGGCCTTCGCGAGTAAGCGATATTCGCGTGAAAATACTAGCGCACGTGTGCTGCTGGTTCCTTGATCGATCGTTAATATGTAGAATGACATGAGCTATCCTTTTTAGAGGAAGAAAAATCCCTCCGTCCCTTCGGGCCACCTCCCTTTACAAAGGGAGGAAAAGAGAGATTTTTCATACAATGGGGATTATAAATGAAAATCGATGATCTTTTGGTGATTGGTGGAGGAATAAATGGCGCGGGTATCGCTGCTGATGCCGCGGGCCGTGGTTTATCCGTCACTTTATGTGAGCAGAATGACCTAGCCTCGGGCACCTCCAGCGCCAGTACCAAACTTATTCACGGGGGATTGCGTTACCTCGAACAAGGCGAATTTGGTTTAGTGCACGAAGCGCTCAACGAGCGTGAAGTCCTCATGGCAAAAGCCCCGCATCTCATTTCCCCGCTGTCATTTGTCATTCCTTACCAAAAACAGTTGCGGCCCCGTTGGCTCATCCAATTGGGATTATGGATTTACGATCATCTTGGGCAGCGTGTCACCCTCCCCAAAAGCAGACGATTACGTTTTAAGGACACGCCTTACGGGGCTCCGTTGAAACCCTCCCTCACGGATGGGTTCATCTATTCAGACTGCTGGGTAGACGATGCACGGTTAGTCCTTGCCAATGCGCTTGCTGCGCAGGCACTTGGGGCGCGTATTTTTACTTATACAGAAGTCACGAATACTGTTGCGATGAATGGCATATGGCATGTCACTGTTTACGATAAAATGGCCAAACAACTCCATACACTCTATGCAAAGGCCCTGGTTAAAGCCACCGGCCCGTGGATGGACGATCCCGATTTCAAATTGGAGTTGGTTAAAGGCAGCCACATTATCGTCCGCGAAACGTACCCTGGCACGCATGCCTATCTCATCCAACACACAGATAATCGTGTGATATTTGTCATCCCCTACGAACATGATTACACGTTGATTGGCACGACTGATCTGTTGTATCACGGTACACCGAATCATGTAGAGATTGATGCCGTTGAAAAAAACTATCTCATCGACGCCTATAACCAATACTTTCAAAAATCGTTGAGCGTCGGCGACATTGTCGCTGATTATTCAGGGATACGCCCCCTCGTGGATAGTGGCAAAGAAAACCCATCGGAAACATCGCGCGAATACACGCTCGCTGTCAAAGAGGTTAATCATGCCGCATTGCTCGCTGTGTTTGGCGGTAAAATTACTACATACCGTACGTTAGCCGAACATGCCATGGACGCCCTCGCCCCGTTCTTCCCCAACATGAAGCCTGCTTGGACGAAAAATGCGCCCTTGCCCGGGGGTAATATAAGGGATTTCAACGCGTTTATGACCACCATGGCAGATCGTTATCCATTCTTGTCACGTGATGAAATTACCCGCCTTGCACATTTATATGGAACCCAGATGGAGCAATTGCTGGAAGGCGTACGCACAAAAACTGATCTTGGCGAATATTTTGGCGCGGGTTGCTACGAACGAGAATTAAAATATGCTATTCAACATGAATGGGTTAAAAAGCCGGAAGACTTTCTTTATCGACGCACCAAACTCTATCTTTCGCTCACTCCCGATGAAAGAAGGCGCGTTGAACAATGGTTTCATGACCACCCAAATGCTATATAATGATTTTTTTCATACGAGGCTCACATGGGTTACTCCCTCAAAAAAATCATTTACCATACCCTCAAATATCCCCTCATTGCCTGGTTAGCGCTGAAGTCCTATCCTTTGGCCAAAAAAGCGGCAATGACACCAAACAAAGTATACTTAGACACGCCATACCAAGGTCAGCCCATTTTGCTGATTGCTCTATATCAACAAGGTAAATTGCGTCCTGACATCGCGCGCTTATTGGTGCTTGCAAAGGAAATGGGACTCTATGTGATTGGCGTCAATAATGCGACTTTGACAGCAGCCCTCCATGATTATTTCGATTGTTATATCGAGCGTGTCAACTTTGGGCGGGATTTTGCCAGTTATAAAGTGGGGTTCGAGAAAGTATTTCATTTATTGAATAACGCACACTGTCCTCGCCTGTTGATGCTCAATGACAGTGTTTATTACGATACCAGTCGATTAAAACCTTTTCTTGACCGACTCGTTCATCCCGCGGTAGAAGTCTTAGGCGCAACGGATAACCATGAAATCACGTATCATTTTGGTTCGTTCTGTCTGTCTATCGATGGCAGGATACTGCGTCACCCGCTTTTTCAGCGCTACTGGGCAGAATACAAAAGCACCGATGTGCGCTTGTTGGTGATTTATCGCGGTGAACTTGAGTTATCTCGCTGTTTAAAGGCCTGTGTTTCGAACCCCTTTCAATTTCGTGCCCTGTACGATTTAGGATTTTTAGAACGGACTTTGTCAGATAAAGCTAATATGGAAACTTTTCTGTTGCTTTCACGTCGTAGTCCACATTTAGCCCCACATTTATTACGGTCAAGATTATCCGCATCACCCTCCATTACAGAGATCCTTGCCTATTCTAAACAACGAGGACAAATACATTTAAACGCTGCTTTTTTAGTCTTTGCAGGGCTTCCTCTCGTGAAGCTAGATGGATTTTATCGTGGTGTTTTTTCTGAAGAAGATGTCAACAATATTTGTAACCAACTTCCGACCATGGAAGCGGAAGAACTCAAATCATTACTCCTGCGACGCTCCTACGGTGGAGATGCTCCCTTTGAATGGAAAAAAATACTTTTTATGTGGGGATTGATTTAGGCTATACTATTTTTCTTCTGTATCATTTTTTGAGAGGGACCTCAGATGCAATTTAAACATACACTACTTGCTGCCGTGATCAGCTCAGGCTTTATCATGCAAGCTTCTGCTCATGAAATTACCTTTGCCCTTGGCGGCTTAGGTACCACATTCAATGTTCAACAAGAATATAAAGATACTGACCCTGCAACAGCTGGGGATCTAAACGGGTCGGGGACTGCCAATGGGTTAGGTGGTGAAGCTGCCCTAGCCTATGTCTGGAATGTCAACTCAGGATTTGATATTGGATTTGAGTTCTTCTATGACTTCACGGGTAACTTACAAGTGAAGGGCCCCACCAATGCGATAACGACACTTAACAACGTCTGGGGTGTACGTGCACTGCCCGCTTTTCGAATCACTAACAACACCAAAATCTACATTGATCTAGGATATGCGATGATTGATCAGACGCTTGATGTTGCTGACGTTGTTGGAATAGGAGCAGCAGGATTCACGACGACCTCTGCAAAATCCAGTAATACCGGGGGCTTCCAATACGGTGCTGGGATAGAAACAATGATTTATAACACGGTTGGAATACGCTTGGCTTACACGGCTCAACAAGCCGCGAAACTTAGCTTGTCAGACGATGATGGCGATGCAACATTTAGTTCGACGCCGACTGTGTATCAGTTCTTCTTCGGTGGAACGTATCACTTTCAGTTTTAGTAACCGTTCACCGCTCTGCACGTTAAAGGCTGCGACACGATTACCGTCTTATTCTTTTGCCCCCTTTTAAGGGGGCAGCCGAGTATTCCGAGGCGGGGGGTTTTCTTCGCAATCGCAATGAGATTGTCCTGCGCTGCACTCTATTTAACGCTCGTGTCTGTCTGCCAATGCCGGGGTTGTTCTTATCGATGCCATTAGGTAGCTGGCATCGGAGTTGGGCTCGCGCGGAGTACAAGGCCAAGCTCCAGCATCCGGGGCTCGCCAGACGAGATTTGTCCCGGCACGATAAGAACAACCCCGGCACAGGCGACGCCACTCGCTTTTTTTGTCGTTTGCTTGAACAATACTATTTAATATGCTAAAAAACAGCCTGTTATATCATATAAAATAGCCATTATTCAAGCCGCACGCATAATAGCGGAGGGGTGGCATATGCGCGGGGAGGTTTTTATTGAACCGCGACACATCTGCTCGAGTGAGCCCCTGCTGTTGGGGCGAACGACAAGTCGATGCTCGTTCGATGGTGAAATAAAGACCTCCCCGCGTAGATGCCGGGACCCCGAGCGGTTATATAGCGAAGGTGAAGAATAATCTCCTTCGTTTTCA
>JBIOEA010000029.1:0-27486 GCA_044445605.1 Gammaproteobacteria bacterium
GCAGTTAAAGGCATTGCCTGCCGCTGTTTATATAAATCCTCCTCAAACGGTGGCTTTGGGGGCTTTACAGCAGGAGGTCATTGTGGCTTAATGTATTTAATTCAAGACAACTTTTGTCTCATTTCCCCTGGCACGCTCCGAAAGGTCCAGGTAAAATTAATAATCAGGGAACTTAATATGAGAAACAATATTTGTAGGCAAAAATGAACAAACTCATCATTCCACCTAAACTTAACCCTGGCGATAAAATCGCTGTAATCAGCCCATCATGGGGCGGGCCCGGCGTATACCCCGCTCGCTATCAAGTAGGGAAGTCACGCCTTGAATCAGTTTTTGGATTAGAAGTTGTTGAAATGCCGCATGCATTGCACCCTCCGGAGTGGGTTTACCACCATCCTAAAGAACGCGCCGATGACATCATGCAAGCTTTTCTCGATCCGACAATCAAGGGCATTTTTACGAGCATTGGCGGTGATGATGCAATCAGACTATTACCCTACATAGATTACGATGTCATTCGTCAGCATCCAAAAATTGTATTAGGTTTTTCAGATACAACTGTCTTACATTTTATCTGCTTGAAAGCAGGCATTGCATCGTTTTATGGAACCTCGATCATGACTGGTTTTGCTGAAAATGTAACGATGCATGATTATACCGTATCCGGTATTCGTCAAATGTTATTCCACCCAGAACCCATCATTGAAATACCAGCGCCCACACACGGATGGACAAAAGCTTTTCTTGATTGGGGCAACCCTGACAACCAAGGGATCGCCCGGCAAATGAATCCAACGATCCCATGGAAATTTATGGGTCAAAAGGAAATAATAGCACGAGGCCATCTACTGGGCGGTTGTGTCGAAGTATTGCAATTCATCAATGGAACGGAAATTTGGCCACCACTAAAGACTTGGGATGGATGTATCTTGTTTCTCGAAACATCCGAAGAAGGCATCAGCCCACTCGCTTTAAAACGCTTTTTACGGAATTTAGCCGCTCAGAAAATTCTAGGCAACATTGCGGGGATGCTGTTTAGCAAACCAGGCGGCATTAAAATACTGCCCGATCAATTCGAGCTATACGATCAGGCTATCATGGATATCTTTAATGAATTTAGCCTCCCCATGATTCCCATCGTTACCCACATGGATTTTGGGCATACTGATCCCATGTGGGTCATACCTTATGGGTGCACGGCAGAAATCAACCCAATTGCTCGAAGCATCACACTATCCGTTTCTTAGATCCAATTGCATTGGACCGCTAGGTGCTCTATCCAGCTATTGTTAAATCCTGCGAAAGTGCCGTTTCAAGCTCTTCGATACTTGGTAAGTTTGTATCTAGCGGATCTGGCAATGCACGAACAAGCTCATATTCAGCAACACCCATCGGCTTTTTAATGCCCGACAACGCATATTCAGCGATTAACCGTTTCTTCGTTTTACAGAGCAATATGCCGATGGTCGGTTTATCATCGGGCGCCTTGATCTGATTGTCTACGGCAGCAAGATAAAAATTAAGCTGCCCAGCATGCTCTGGCTTGAAATCGGTGGCTTTCAGCTCGACCACCACATAACACTTAAGCCGCGTATGGTAAAACAGCAAATCGATGAAAAACTCACTGCCCTCTACCTCTAAACGGAATTGCCGGCCAACAAAGGCAAAGCCTGCGCCCAGCTCAAGCAAAAATCGTGTAATGTGACGGATCAGCGCCGATTCAATGTCTTGCTCATGAGCCTCATCTCCCAGACCCAAAAAATCGAAATGATAGGGATCCTTTAATATTTGAGCGGCAAGATCGGCATGAGGCTCAGGAAAATGCTGTTTAAAGTTGTTAGGAGCTGCACCCTGGCGCTGAAATAGCTTGTTTTTGATATGCAGCTCAAGGGTCACCCGAGGCCATGCATGCTGGGTAGCCTGGATAGCGTACCATTCCCGCTGAGTAAGGTCCCCTACCTTGGTTAAAAGGGTCACTATATGGAACCAAGGCAATTGGTCAGCAGATTGCTGACCAATTAGTAAGTCAGGACACTCCTGAGCAAAATAACGCATATATTTGAGGTTTGAAGTAGATAAGCCCTTCATTTGAGGGAAAGCCTCACGTAAATCGGATGATAACTTATCGATAACCTTGATACCCCAGACCTGGCCAGTTTGCCGCTCAAGGATATCTTTGCCAATATCATGATAAAGCTTGATTTGCTCATGGTTGGCCGCAAGTGCCGCGCGTTGACGTGCACCACTGATTCGTTGTTTTAAACTAATAAGCCAGTCGGTATAGTCTGCTGGAATGTTCAATAATTCTTTTGTCATCTTTATACCCTTATCGTAATGTTATTTTGCTGGGGTTCCTTCGGGAGGCCGGCAATTAGTGCTGCAAAAATGGAACGTCCTGCAGTATCATCTTACGATTAACAGCAGAAAAATAGGGGTTTTGAATTAGTGCGTGACACATGTTGAAAGCATGGCAATCGTGCAGCAAATTACCACTCAATCTACAGACACACTATATTGCTCTTGACACATCAACGAAATACAAAGATCATGATAGGAAGAAAATCTTCTTGATACCGGGTGCTTTTAAATGGAAAACGAAATCAAGCTTTCAGACTTGAGGGCTGCCAAACTTAATGTGTTACTCACTACCTCAAAACCATCATTCTTAAAGCGCGTGAAAAATAGGTTGTTTGGAGATAAGGTAACCTTTTTAAAAATTGTTGGGGCCATACCGCTTACAGCTTATTTAATACATAAAAAAATCAAAATTCATTTTTTCTGCAAAGTTAAAGCATCTTCCTTAACAAAAGAACTGCATCTTTTAAAAATTAACAGTGATCCTAACGCAGTCATTGTGGCCTTTGTGTTAACAGGAGGGATTGGTGACTTTATTGTTCACCGTCGCGCAATTCGAGATCTTTTATATGAATGCCCTTCTCTACAGTTTGATATTTATACCAACGCAGTGAATGGGGCAGAATTTGTTTTCAATCCCATGCGCCCACATTTGAGACGAATTTTACAGATGGAGCATATCTGTCTTGATAGCAAGGCGTATGATACGATCGTGCGCATGCATCACACTGCGCAGTTTATTTCAAAAGAAACAAATATCAAAAAAATTACTGCGCATGCAAAGCCTTTAGCCAATGCTTATCATCTGAATGATCAGCGGCTCAAAATATATACTCCTTATTTAGACAGGCATCCTGAATTTGATATTTTTCTCTCAGAGACAGCAGTCACAGAAGGATATACGCGAGAGAACTTGATTCATCATTTACTAAACATCACGTATCGGGGTCATGCCTTAAATTTCAACGGAAATTTAGACTTAAACACCCATCAATTGATTTCCAAACACTACATTACTATCCACAATGGATGGGATGTTAATTATCGCATCACTTCTGATACGGCAACCAAAAATTATCCTGACAAACATTGGATTAAATTGGTAGCCTTATTGAAACAATATTTTCCGGATACTAAAATTGTACAGCTCGGGGCAGGAACAAGTAGGCCTATTCCTGGCGTTGATCTTAATCTGATACAGAAAACCTCGTTGAGTGATTGCGCTGAAATCATCAAACATTCTGCATTGCATATTGACTCTGAATCTGGTTTGGTTCATATGGCAACCAGTCTAGGCGTGAAAAGTATTGTTTTATTCGGACCAACCAATGCGCAATATTTTTCATATAATGAAAATATCAACTTAGTCCCCAGCGTTTGTCATAACTGCTGGTATTTAAAACATGATTGGATGGCAAACTGTCCGCGTGGCTTTAAAATACCGGCATGTTTAGATTCTTTATTGCCCGAGGTAGTAGCGCAAGAAGCCGTGCGTGTGTTAAACTACCAACACAAAGTCAGTCACAAGGTTGATATCAATTATGGGCACCCCAATTAGTACATTAAAAAGTGCTGACATTACAGAAGCATATAAAAAAGAACTCCTCGAAAACCCCCAGCAATGGATAGACTTACTGCACGTCTGCTCCTGGCGCGCCATGCAATACCTAGACTCATGGGCAACCGATGAGATCGCAACGCTCCTGAAGAACTCGCATAATCAAGGGACATTCCGCACCTCGGCCCTGGGTAAATGGCTGGCTTTTGTGTGTAATTTTTACCAACCAAAACGCAAATACTCGGGCGACTGGCGCGAAATCTTGCAGATGCTAATGCCGAAACTAGATAAACACTACATCCTCTTAACTGAGAATGTATCTCACCGTTCGCCTGAAGGTCCTGAAACTAATGCTGTCTGGGGTTACACTTATTCGCATCCTGAATTTAAAACAACACCCACAGACAAATACGTCGCTTGTTCCATGTTGTTAGACACAGAGCAAGGCGTAAAAAGTAAATCACTATTTGAAAAAGCTCTCATTCACGAATCCACCACAGCCAAAGCCATGGCGGCACTATGTTTGAAGGTTTTGAAGGCTTCTCCTGACTTATCATTAAATGCAGAGTTGTCGAGAATACGGGATGGCATTTTCCGCCAATCCATCATCACCTTAATTGATTTGCAACAGCTAGAACTGGTGACAGAGATATTTAAAAAAATTAGTCCCAATATTTTAATTAAAGAAATAAATAATGAATGGCGAGCAAACAAACTTTTAGAAGTGCTTATTAGCGCCCTCAACTTCCAATTTAGAAACGGAACGTTTAAGCCTCCGATGCTGCGACAATGCGTTTCTGACCTACTGGACCATATGGCTTCTGACCCCGCGAGCATGATTACTTTCAGAAATAAGTTTGGCAGTATTTTTGCTCCTCACCTTCTTTCGTTGCACCTGAAGCACATGGAAACGAAACCTGCTTTGTCTCCATGTATGGACGGATTGGAGCTCACTCCGATTCGCATTCAGCCATTGTTTTTCGACAACATGACATTCTATGAGCTAACCCAATTCGATGTTTACCCGGGCGTTATTGAGCATGATTTGCTGCCAAGGCCAGACACACTATTTATGATTGCGGATAAAAACTTTACGTTGGCCTGTGCTTACGTAAACGGCCTCAATGAGGATCAAACCAAGGCATGGGTTAGCAAAACCTCTACAGACAAGTTGCATCCCTTTATGATCAGAGTCTTAGGATTCAATGATCGAACAACCGCGAATAAATTACTCGCCGCCATGAATGATGATGATATGAAGCAGGGCGTATTGGCCGCATTCGAAAAACATAAAGCAGATAATAAACCAAAACCAGTGCTGACTGAAGTGCAAAAACTGAAGCTCGAGAATGAAACGTTAAAAAAAGAAAATGAACAGCTGAAACAAGAAAATACGGCGCTCAAAACACAAGGTCAATCGCAATTAACAGCGCCGTTGTTATTCACGACCCCGCTAAATCCGCAAGCAGCCAGTGGTAAAACGAAGCAGCGCCGTCATTCGTTCCCTTAGTTTCTTGAATATACATTTACATCAAGTGAACCAATTGTAATCCAAAAAAGTCCGCAGAAGTTTTAAAACTGCCCGTTGCACTAATTCCACCAATATTGGGATAGTTTAATGTAGGCGGAATGATTCTAGCAACAGGATTGAGCTCACTGGCGGTTCCATCTTGGAAGAAAGTATGCATATAAGCAACATCAAAATAGGTTTTCTTCCAGATTTTAGGTTTATACATCAGCCCCACCGCCGCATCTACTCGATTAGAATCAGGCCCTTGAAAAGTTCGTGTTTCATCGGTCACAGGACTTTGATCATAAGCAAGCCCCGTACGCAATTTTATTGCCGGTGTAAAGTAATAATTAACACCCACACCGACTCGCCAAGTATCTCTAAAATCAAGCGTTGTATCGACGGGTTGTGTGGAATTGCCAAATTTTTGTTCTGTATTCACTGTCACCGCCTGAAAACGACTCCAACGCGTAAACATCACATCAGCCAATAACTCAACCTTCTTAACCGGTTGATAAAATAAATTTATTGAAAAAATGTCTGGAAATAAAAATAGTGATGTCCCTGGGATACTTGAATCTTCCGAGATTGATGTACTGCCCTCCTGAAGGGTAATATCCGTTAATAAATTACCATGTGTTTCCTGATCAACATGCATGCGATAGTTTAAACCCAGTCTTATGTCTTCGTTAAATTCATATAAAAGACCAAAATTAGGATAAAAGGCAATATCATCTCCGGTATACTCGGTAAAACCTGATAAAGTTACCGTCGGGCTACTGCCCGGAAGAGGCGCTCCAATATCAGCATTCATTTTTGCTTTAAAATATTGCAGATTTCCACCAATGCCTAGTGACAACTGTTTAGTGAGTGCCATGGCAAGACTCAAGTTCCCTGTATAGGCAATGAATTGAGTTTGCCTGGCTGTATTATCAATGACAGCATCCGTATAATCAGAGGTAATTTCATAAGGAGAAGTCACACTCATGCCCAACACAAAACTATCCCCTAACGGGGCTGCTGCATAAAGAGCAGGACTCAGTTGGTTGGGAAGCGCAGAATATTGCTCTCCCGCACCAGACTTGGGATTACCTAATGAATCAGCGACATAATCTACCGTTAAGTCACTATTGAGATCCGCATAAATACCCGAAAGAACCAACTGCCCCTCTTTTAACAACATCAAACCCGCAGGATTATAAAAACTAATACTGGCATCATCCCCCGCCGCACCCGCACCGGCGAAGGCATTGCCCATGGCAGAAACACTTTGTAAATCATTATAAAATCCTGCCGCAAAGACCGATGAACAACATGAAACAGAGCAAATCAGTAATAGAGCATTAGAAGCACGAGAAAATTTTTGCATCACAAGATATCCTTATCAATGATTGCGCTTGATTAAAAATAAAAGTTTACACCCACACCCAGCTGCAATTCGCTAGGACTAAAGTGCGTTTCGCCTACCTTCCCAAGAGGTACCCCATGATTGGGTTGTTGATTGATAGCAGACAAATTTTTATCTTGATACCATATATATGCGCCCTGAACATCAAAACCTAAATTTTTAATGACAAATAGCTCCATACCCACACCCAAGCGAAAACCAGGCAAATAAAATTTGTCTTCATGGGAAGCAAAGACGTTGTGGTTCGGATCAGTATTACTGATAAAAGTCGTTAACGATTTGTACTGTGTATACACCAAACCCGCAGTGAGAAAACCTAATAACTTCTCACTCAAAAAAGCACCTTGTTTAAGCTGACCTCCTAGACTATAGGTGGCTTCCGTTTTTTGCTGAACATAATTCACTGGGTTTGTACCAGGCGTGCCATTAGTATGTTCAAAATATATATCATGTGGCTCGCCAAAAAATTCAATCGCCGTAAACAACCTATCACTGGGCCCCCAGCGAAGATAACCGCCTAAACGCGCCAAAGCACCATAATCCCACCCCTCATCATTATAGTGAGTGTCATTGGCAGCAAAAGGATCATTAAAATAAGTTTCGGTCTCCAACTCCCACTTCGTAGCAATCCCTTCCAATCCGACATAAAAACCATAATTGTCTAGTGCTTGCGCTTGTGAAAACCACAGACTGGTGGTAAGTACCACTAACATTAGTTTCTTCATCATTCATTCCTTAAACATGAAATCCACAGGGCAGCACCATCACTAAAAAATCATGCAATAACGCCAGATTTCATCATACCACCCATCCTTGAAGATGCAAGTGGTGATTTGTCACAAAAAACGAAATCGGCTATGGTATAGTACCATGATGAACACACCGACACTTTTACTATTAGCTTCGCTCCTTTCTCTGGGAAGAATACTGGCCATCATGTTGGTAGAGGGGTTCAGCAAAACAAACTGGGCCGCTAAACGGGCTGTTTATCCAGCACGCCCTATACCGCATCGGAACCAGGAATATTTTATCTTTTGCATGGGTATCCTTATCGAAGCAGTACTTTTAGTTATTTTGCTTAAATTTTCCATTATTCACTTTAATGCAACCAGCCTTTGGGGCGTAGTTGTTCTACTGCTTTCTTTTATGTTTATCGTGGAACCTATCTATTATTTTTATCATCGATTGTTACATACTAAATTTTTATATAAACGCTTTCACATTCATCATCATAGGGCCATCGTACCCACCCCCATTTCCGCGTTTTATTTTACCCTTACCGAACGATTATCCTATACGGTATTATTTGTGCTCCCCCTATTCTTGTTATCAGCTTTAAATTTATTATCTATCCCATTGTTGGTTATTTTCACCCTATCCTTTGATATCATCAATGCACTGGGACATACCAATACTCAATTATTCTCAGAAAATTATAAAAAGTCTATTTGGCATTTGTTTTTCTATTCGCCCGATTTTCATGGTGACCACCATAAATATTTTCGGACGAACTATTCTTTGTTTATGCCTCTTTGGGATAAACTCTTCAAAACTTATCGCTCTTAGCTTCTTAGAAGTTAAACTAAAAAAACTGATGATCCATGAATACCAATGTTTTTAATAAAAAATCTTTCGAGTTATCAATACTAAATTGATGTTTATCCAACATTCTTTTCGTGAATTGCTGGCAAAACTGCGGATTGTCCACGGTATAGAGCCAATAGGGTTCCACCCCTTTAATAAAATATCGCCCGTGACGTGTCAAAGAAAAAATCCGCCTAAGAATGGGCCATAGCCAAGTAGGTATTGTTGACAAATTAAGCTTATATACTTCGTTAAATAAATGCAGCATCTTCTGAACTGTTACTTCGTTGCCTACGCCAGAAGTCAAATGGAATACTTGCCCTACCGCTGCTTTCTCCTGCAATAAAAAATACATCCCTTTTGCAACGTAATCAACGGATACAAAATCTATCAAACAATGTTTATTAAAAGGTGCCAGGCCCAAAGGATCTTTTTTGGCTACTTTAACGAGCGGGAAGATAACATTGCTACGCGAAACCCTTCCTTCCGCACTGTTACCTAAAATAATAGATGGGCGGAAAATCATGATCGGCAGTGTCGCCTTAGCCGCATGCAATAATGCTTCTGCTGCAAACTTAGTCGACTCGTAATTATTTTTGAAACCATACGCGTCGCTAAAATCCTTTTCCGTGACAAGACCCTTGCGTTTCCCCGCCACATAAGCGGTTCCTACGTGACCTAACACCTGAAATGCGGGATTAAGGTTTTGACATTGTTGCGCAAATCTTAAGACATTCTCAGTGCCACGGACATTAATTTTTTCCAGCACTTCTTTAGGCTTTTCGAATTTCACCATGGCTGCCACATGGACAACATGCGTAACTTTTTCTGCTAAAGCCTGATATTCATCTTCGCTTAAGCCCAAGTTATCCAGTGTGATATCTCCAGGCACTGCAAATACTCGGTCTGAATGTTGTATACGCTGTGCCGCGGACAGTTGACCTTGATTGCGGATCAAACAATAACATTGCGCTTGCGGGTCCTGTTCTAATACAGTCTGCAAAAATTCTCCGCCCAAGAAACCCGTCGTACCAGTAATAAAATAAATTCGCGAAATCATACATGCCTCTCGTGCCGAAAATGCGAATCCCTTCTGCATCTTCAGATACAGGGGATATGTCCGCCAAGAGGTAACTATAGTAGATGGGCGCATCTTTTTGTAGGGGCGAAAGATGTTTCGCTCCTGCACCCTAAAGGACAAATATTATTTGCCCCTGCCTAAGTAATTAACGACGCCACGGGCAACAGGCACAACAGTGCTATTTGCAATAGCGCCTGCAAAACTCATGGCAGAAGGTAGAAATGGAACGCGCGAGGCTGTTCGTATGACTTGACGCGCAATCCCTTCTGCTTGAGCCGCCGCCCAAAACACTTGCGATGGGGTTGCTTCCAATTTAGATGCCCTATACGCCACTGCAGTGACCGTCACGGCACATGCCAATGCTTTTGCAATATTGGTATAAGGCTTAGGCACATCGTCCCAGACCTGCTCTTCAAGCGCCTCGTCAACTTGGAGCTGATCTTCTACGGGCTCATCAACATGTTGTTGCAACTGCGTGGGCGAAGTGTTCGATGAAATAGATCGCGTTTCATCGTCATTGGCTTGATTCGGCGTTACTACCGGTGGCTCCCCTCCTTCAAGCTTTCTCCCCCAGATGGCAGACCAATAGTGAGCAGAAAGTGAAGGATCCACTCCGTCTGGCACAACAATTTTTTTCAAATTCGGCGCCAGCGCTAGCACTTGGCCTACAAATACTTTCAGGGCATACTCGTCAAACATAGCAGCATCATTAAAATGAATCTGTTCTACATCTTTAAAATACTCAACAATGGATTTATTCCTGTTTATCGTTTTTTTATATTCGTCTGTGAGTTCTATCGTTTTCCTTTCAGTATATTCTTTGACTGATTCTTTGAGAGAAAGACCTGATTTGACAATTTCTGGAGAAAGACTTGATTCGAAGACTTCTTCGGCGCTTACATGACGGACGGAAAAACGTTCATTGAACACAACATTCACATTTTTCTTCCTCTCTTTTCTAAGAGTTGTATTATGTGACGCATTGATCTCCGCAAGCGCATGACGCTTTAAAGCGGCGATAAGGGCTTTATACGCGAAAGCACCGCTTAAATGCAGAGTGCATTCGGTGGCAATATCAGGTTTATCAAGATCCATGAAAACTAACGTGATGGTTTTATCTTCTAAATCTGGATCATTTTCTAAATCTGGATCAGTTGCTAAATCTTTTTGATTTAGTGCCCTAAATTTACCAGGTCGGCGTTCATCATCGACCCCTAACAACATCAACTTCTTCATATTTTAAAACACCTTCGAAATAACGTATACTTCAACAACACCTCTACTGCAAGGAACGCTCTATGAAACACCCCCTCCTGCTTGGGCTATTATGCTCTGCTTTCATGGCCAATGCAACACAACTAACAATAAATATCAATGCGGTTGACGATCAGGGGATCGGTAAATCCCTTGGCCAAGTCATTGTTGAAGATAGTAAATTTGGCGGTGTCCTACTTACACCCACCCTTAATGGCCTAACCCCTGGAGCCCATGGCTTTCATGTCCATGCCATGAGCTCCTGTGAGCCTAGCATGCACGATGGCCACCCCATGGGGGCAGGCGCCGCTGGCGGCCACTTTGACCCCGCCCAGACCGGGAAGCATTTAGGGCCCTATGGCGATGGCCATTTGGGCGACCTCCCTGTCTTAGTCGTCAATAAGGATGGCAAGGCTTCAACCCCAGTGCTAGCCCCTCGTATCAAAGCCGATGATTTCAAAGGACATGCGCTCATGATCCATGCGGGCGGCGATAACTACAGCGATACCCCCGAAGCCCTGGGTGGTGGCGGGCTACGCGTTGCTTGTGGACAGGTTTCATAGTCAGGTACAATACCCGCTATGAAGTATAAATCCGCTAAAACAGCCCTAGGTTTTATTGAAATCGCTTTTTTCCGGCTCTTCCCCTCTTTATCTATTATCGGGGCGGCAGAGCTGGGAGCAGCGACGTTTTTGAGTACCTACGCCTTTTGGTTCTTCTTGGCGCTTCCCGTCATTGATACAGCGCGTTGCCTGTTGTATTGGAATAAAGACATAGACACAGATTCTCGTTTTAAACAACAATGGAATCGCAGTTATTATTCTTTCAAGGCGCTGTGCAATATCGTTGCCTCTACCCTCATCGTTTTAGCCAATGCTTGGGGCATGGAACATCTGCTCATTCTTGGTCAAGCATTGTTTGTTGGCGGTGTTGTCGGATTAACGGCCATTGAATATGCTATTAAAACGTTGGGTGGGTTGAAAAGCGACAACTCAGATCAAAAAAGTGAGCGTGCATTTAAAAATGGAATCCTTGCAACGACGCTTTTTGCCGTCGCCGTTGGGCTCTCGCTGTTGTATTTTTATCCTGAGATTGTTATCAGCCAGCAGCCCGCTGGGTGGTTTACGCTCATCATGGCGAATACCATCCCTGTGGTTGGATTTGCAGCGTACTTTAATGATAAGTGGCTGATAGTTTCAAGTAGTATGTTGATCGCAGGTATTGGCTTGTTGTTCGGTTCCCCCGAATTAAGCACAGGGCTCGATCATCATATTGGGACGGAAGTCGGCGTCGGGTTGGCGTTTGTGCTTTCTGGGTTTGTGATGTCGTTGGGCAGAATGGCTTATACATCGTTTGTTGAAAAGAAAGAAGAAAGCAAAGAGATTAGAGTGGATCATGCACATCCCACCCGTACAATCCTCCCCGACAACACGCTAAACGGCGGCCGATCAATCAGCAACTCGCCCGATTCCCCCACACCCAGCACATTTGCTTGGAACTGTTTTTGTCCTGTTTCAATAAAAATCGCTTTCCCTTTCAAACTATCAAAGTGATCATACAATGCATGAAACGCAGCAAACCCTTCACGCTCATACACGTCACTGGTCGAGATTAATGCTTTCACTAATGCAATCAACGCAGCTTTTTGATTCAACACCAACCCATTCGTGCACGTACGCAAATCTGTCCATGCTGTCTCAAGACCTTCCATGTGTTCAGCCGAGACAGCCAAATTCACCCCCACCCCCACAACCACGTACGTTGGGCCATTGGGCTGAGCATACACTTCCGTCAATATTCCCGCTAATTTGCCGCCTGCACCGTAAATATCATTTGGCCATTTTAAACCCAGGCCTTCTGCTCCCATACTTTTTAACGCTTCACACAATGCCGCACCGAAGGCCAAGGTAATCCCACCCAATACGTGCAATGGCTTATCCATGCGGAGACATAAGGAAAAACAAAGCGTTGCTCCTGGTGGAGAATGCCACGTTTTCGTCCCCCTGCCTCGACCTTGGGTTTGATGGTCTGCCACGCATAATATCGGGCGTATGGGCTGTTGACGGGCCAAGGGTAGTAAATAATCCTGCGTCGATGGCAATGTCTGGAAAGCGTGTATGTCCACGCCCGGTAAATCGACCCAACTCTCCACGAATGCCTCCCGATAATGATATACTTTAGCGCATGATTATACCTTTTATTCACTATCTACAGCTCATGCGTTTTGATAAACCCATTGGGATCGTGCTGCTTTTCTGGCCCGTCTGCTGGGCCTTGCTGTCGGCCTACCATAACCACCCTCCCCTGAGCATCATGGTCGTTTTTACGATCGGCGTCGTGTTGACCCGTGCCGCCGGCTGCATCATCAATGATCTGTGTGACCGCTCTATTGATGGGCATGTCGCGCGTACTCGCGCTCGGCCACTGGCCAATGGATCCGTGTCTGTTAAAGAAGCCTACATCTTGCTCGCAGTACTCTGCCTCGGCTTACTCAGTTTGCTGTTTTTTATTAACCCGATGAATCGCATGATTGCTTTCATCGCTGCAGCGTTAACGGTTTTCTACCCCCTCACGAAGCGTTTTTTTGCGTTCCCCCAGCTTGTGTTGGGTATCACGTTTAATATCGGCGTCATCATGGTGTTTGTGCAAGCAGATGCATTATCGTTACAGGCGTGGCTCATGTATGGGGCTGCCGTGATCTGGACCTTTGCTTATGATACGGTTTATGCGCTCGCCGATAAAACTGACGATGCACGGCTGGGGATGCGCTCAAGTGCACTCAGCCTTGGGAAATATGTCGATCTCACTGTCTGTGCAAGTTATGGTGCGATGTTTATATTGCTTGGATTTGCGTTGAGCACGCCCGTCATAGGAGCCATCATCGCAGCATTCTTCGCGTGGATATACTTTGGTTTAGGGAAATACTCACTCAATGTGTGGAGTAAAAACGCACCCATCGCCTTCTTTAAAGGGAATGCGATATTGGGTGCGTTGATTGCTGTCGCCATCACATCGATAGTGTAGGCTTGTCAGAAGCAGCCTTATCTACGTTATTGATGGCTGCTTTGGTAGCATCCGTTGGGTGCGGCGTCACTTGATCAGGATCCGCAACGAGACCAGCACCTTGCCTTATCGCTGTATCAGCATAGCCCTTGAGCACATTTTGCAATTGCGTCCGCAACTCTACATATTCTTTGCGGTCTTTGTGGGTTAGTGTGTATTCCTTTCTGCTAGCCTTATCCACGACTTTAAAATACCCTTTGTCAGGGATAGCATCGGCAGGAGGGGCACATTGCACAACTTCAAGTGCCTTGCCATTCGCATTAACAACCAACGGGGTATCACGGTACGTGTTGAAAAAATGCTCCAATCCGACACTCAAGTAATCAATTGCACCCGATGTGGCTGCTTCAAAAACAAGCGAACTGCCTGCATCCGCACGAGGCACGAAACCCATCCCTTCTCCTACATTGCCCATGTATTTCCGCACGGCTAGTTCTTGTTCAACTGCCGTTAATGTAGCATCTTCAAAAGCTTTTTTGGCGGGGGGAGCAGCATGAACGTCATCGCATGTTCGACCTAAAATAGTATTATAAATAAGTGTTACTGCTTTCGTTTGGGAATAAAAGGCACCCTCTGCGGGATATGCAGGCGTATTTACCAACGTTTGCTCATATTGAATTTTGCTTCGCACAACACTCAAAACTGCATCTGAGTTTGTCATGCTCGCTGAATCACCTGCAGTTAACCCTATGGAATCACCAAAAACCGCTCTCTGTTCTGCGACAGCCTCCTCAACTTTAGCCGCCAATTTGGCATGGTCAAAAGGTGGCACTTGAACCGCAAGCTCAGTTAATAACACATCTAAAACTTCAGTCCAAGCAATGGCCCTTAATGCAGCTCTATCCTGAACTGTAAAAGGTTTCATATGTGCCATTGGGATAATGTTGAGTGCGGCGAGGGAGATGGCAGGCGGTTTCTTCATTTCGCCTATGAATGCACTTACTGATTGTTTGGTGGGTTCATAATAAGCAAGTGAGGCTCTTTCTAATTCTGCTCGCTGTGTAGCGAATAGAGTTGATGCCGGGCTAGTCTTTGCATCACGAATTGCTTTATCCATGCGTATAAAGATTTGCTGCATTGCAGCATCAAGCCCGCCCGTATAATCTATTTCGAGGTCCTTAGGCTGAAACAAAGCCTCTTCTTTTTCAGTCATCTTATTAAGCTCTTTACGAAGATTTTCCTCTGCGTGATTCCTTTCTGCTGTTCCAGGACGCATGGCATCAACTACCGGATAAAGCTCCACAAATTTTGCTAAGACACTACCCCAAATGACGGCTCTAAATGCCTCTCTGTCTGCATCTTTAGGCAAGTTTTTAAATGCAGCACCTTTATCTTCACCACGATTCTTAATCGCAGTAATGGCTACTTGATTTGGATCAGCGGGTGCCTTCGCAGAATGCTCTGCTAATGCTTTATAGGCGGATGGGTTTGCACGCAAGAAAGCATACACAGATGCTAGTGCAACATCTTTAGCATGCGGAGTCCCTGCTACTGCTGCAGTGCGGATAGCCAACAAATATGGAACAGGATCCACCCCCGCAAAAATGACATTTTGTGCATCGAGGATGGCTTGTTCTGCTGGCAGCAGTACTGCAGGTGGAACTACTGGCGCAACTACCTGCCCCAAATTAAAACCAGGCGTCAACAACCATTCACGCAATAGTGCGGTATCATCCATGACAAAATAGACTGGAGCATCCGCAGCTGCTTTAATGCGAACCTCGATTTCCTCAGACTCCGCATTATTCACCGACGCGCCATAACCGCAATCAGTAATTAATTTTCCCAAACCTTTTTCAACAATGTCTGTCACTATCACACGCTTGCCGTCTGTACCTTTCGCGATTTTCATTTCAGCCGTCGACAGCATCGATGAAATCACCTCGCCTGATGCGGTGGTCTTTTTAACGTAATTCCCATTCGCATCTAAAGCAGGCGTTCCCGTTGCTGGATCGACTTTCAATTCGACTTTTTGCAATATCAGTTGATCATGGGCATCAACGTGCGCGCCCACGATGTACCATGTTCCTAATACTTTAAATATCGCCTGATTGAAAGGATTGCCGACACTACTCAATAGACTAACGGGAGGTTCAGTGCCCGCCATATCTTTCGTAATTATTTTCGACGTCGCACCATTCAATAACTTAGCCAATTGCGTCATTGACCAGGGTGGGTTTTTAAAAATCACACGTCGCGTTGAATCTTCTGCTTTGCGCCCTTGGAAAGCGCCGCGAGGCGGTAATGATGTCGCACGCATATAGCAGACAGGCTTGTAGGCGCCATCTTTTATAACGTGCTTGTGAAATGCCGAGTTTGCAGCATCAGCCTTCCACCATTGGTTTTCGGATAATCCATAAAATCCTGCATCAAGATATGCTTGATGATCTTCAATTTTTTTCTTGCTCAAATTAACTTTAGTAGCAAAATCCTCAAGCTCACCTTCCTTATTCACCTTGACCCATAAATCATTACGGTCTATTGCGCCAGAAGCAAGATTTGCCAATTTCTTTTCAAGCTCAACATATTCGTCACGGGTCTTGCCGACCTTTTTGACTTCATTATATTCTTTAAGCCCCTCTTTCATGATACCTAACGCCACTCGGCCCCAAAGATCATCATCAGGAGTTGGAACAACTAATCCAGCCTTGAGTTCGCCTTTAGTAATATCAAAAAAATGAGCGCGGATTTGATCTTCCGTTAAATATAAGTGCTCCACTGCCAGTACATCTTGTACCATCTGGATACGTTTTTCTAATTCAATGGGCGTAGGAACAGATCCGGTTAATGCAGGAAATGAATGAGAAACACCAGTCAATGCCGCTTGAACATCTTTTAGTTTTTCTGAAGGTCCACGCTTATCATCATCCGCACTTCTTAACATTTCTTGGGCATAATAGAAATTATTTTGATGGCGTGCTTGTTGGAAAGCCACATTTGACTTTAAGTCGCCTATCGTTTTTGGTGATATCATATTACAACCCTCTGTTAAGTAACCAAAGTATAGCCCAAAGTTCAACAACAAACTGACTAGACCCCTCCATCATACCGCCCAAATCAATGACCTACAAGCAACAAAAATCCCCCGCCTCGGAATACTCGGCTGCCCCCTTTGCAAAGGGGGCATAAGACATAGTTCGGAATACTCGCCTGCCTCCCTTTGCAAAGGGGGCCTAAGACATAGAAGGGCAGAAGATTTTTCGCTCCTACGTGCTATAATCTCCCATCATTCAATCAGTTGGGGCTAACACATGAACAAAATTGTAGGGTCTACCCTCATTGGAGCGGGTACCGCCATTGGCGCTGCCATGCTGGCTTTCCCATTAGTCACCGCTGGCCCCGGCTTTATCCCTTCTGCCTTCATTTTTATCGGTATCTGGGTCCTGATGCTGGTCTCCTCGTTGCTGACGCTTGAGGTGAATCTCGCCTTTAAAGCGCCTCAAAACAGCTACCCTACGATGGCAGAAGCAACCCTAGGCAAATTTGGCCGGTTCATTACCTACCTCTCCTTTGTTTCACTCCTATATATGCTCATTGCTGCCTATATCACCGGCGGTGGCTCTCTGTTTGAAGCCGTCTGTATCATGCTGTTTCAAAAGGCTCCTCCCGCATGGATAAATGAATCGATTTTCACGGTGGTCTTAGGGCTCATCGTTGCCCTGGGCACCCGCGCCGTTGACCTGTTCAACCGCAGCCTGTTTTCTGTCATGCTCATCTTGATTGGGTTGGTCTTTACCTTCTTCCTACCACAGGTCGATTTCGCCAGCCTGGTAAGCCATATCGAACCCCAATACGGCTGGGCCGCCTTGCCCGTTATTTTGACCGCCTTTGGCTTCCATATCGTCATCCCTTCACTGGCACCTTATCTTGACTATAACGTCGTGTCACTGAAAAAAGTATTACTCTTCTCAAGCTTGCTGCCCTTGATCATCTATTTATTGTGGATCATGGCATTGCTCGGGACACTTCCTTATGAAGGTGATATGGGCTTCCGTGCACTCGCGCATGGAGATGGCTCATTGTCATCGTTGATGCTCTCCATCAATCACTGGCGGCCCGCCATGTGGCTGAACGGCGTCATCAATACATTTGCGAATTTTGCGATGATCACATCCTTCCTGGGCGTCAGCTTGGGATTGTTCGGTTGCTTGCAAGACAAAAAAGATAAAGTGCCTCATCGTGCTCGCACTGCGTTGCTCACCTTTATACCGCCATTACTCGTCGTGATATTTTATCCAGAAGGCTTTGTCACGTTACTCAGCGTTGCATCGATATTTGTCGCGATCATTTTGATCATTCTGCCTGCCATGATGGCCTATCGTCGTAGAAAGTTGCCGAACCTGCCTTCTCCGTATGTGGTCTTCGGTGGCAATGTGACGCTCATTCTGACTATATTATTAGGCATCGCATTCATTGCGATCGAATTGTTGCGCCAATGTGATAGGCTTCCTATCTGGTCCTAATAAAATCTCGGAGAAACTGTGATGACAAAATCTAAATCAATGGGTTCTGCTTTATTGATCACAGGGACTGCCATTGGCGCAGGAATGCTCGGCATTCCCTTAGCCACGTCATCGCTGGGTGTATGGCCTACCCTCGGTTTACTCGTCATTGTTTGGTTGTTCAGTTTATTAGCGGGCCGTTTGATTTTGGCAGTCATTCTTGCACTGCCTAAACATGATTTGCATTATAACCGCATGGCGTTTTTAACCTTAGGCCGCCCAGGACAATGGGTGGCATGGGTCTGCGTATTAGGCTTGTTGTATTCATTGACCGTTGCTTATATCACCGGCGGCAGCTCACTATTCCGTTCCGTCTTAGTTGCAAAAGGGCATACACCGCCGCCTTTCGTCTTAGAATGTTTGTTTACCGTTGTTTTAGGATCGTTCATTGTTATCAGCACACGCGCAACCGATGCACTCAATCGCATGTTGATGGGTGTCAAAGCAACATTACTCGTCCTCATGTTGTTCTTGTGCTTGCCTGAAGTCGAACATGACTTGCTCAAACCAACCTCACACATTCCTGCGTTGGGCCTGGGGTTATTGACGGCCGTCCCAGTACTCTTCGTTTCATTTGGGTTCCATCATATTCTTCCATCGTTAGCACAATACAATCACTACGACGTAAAACCACTTCAACGTGCATTGTTTTGGGGAAGCGTGATCCCATTGCTCGTCTACATCGCTTGGGTGATCATGACATTGGGCGTCATCCCCTTAACCGGCCCCGATAGTTTCGCTAGCCTCACGAGCCCGGACGTTGGCCCGTTCATCACATTATGGGTTGGACGTTTGCAACAGCCATCGCTCGATGTCATTATCCAATTACTGGCCCCTATCGCCCTCATTACTTCGTTTTTAGGCGTGACATTGGGCTTGTTCGATTTTTTAAGCGATAGTTTATCGTCACGTCCGGCTTTATCAAAGCGGCGCTGGGTGCTAGGATTGATGACGTTTGGGTTGCCATTGATCGGCGCCCTGCTCTATCCACATGGTTTTATTGCGTTGCTGAAGTTCGGTGGCGTATTTTTGGCGGTCATGGCATTCATTTTGCCACCGTTGATGGCCATGAAACTTAACGTCGGCGGTAAAATCGTGCCCATCATGGTAATTTGCTTTGGAATTCTGGTCGCTGCCTTGGGCTTATTTTCATAACCCGTGCTATACTCAGCGTATCATTTATTTTGACGAATGAGTTAACCTAATGTCGGATCCAATTGTATACGAACAGCCCTTAAATGAGCGTATGCGTACCTTGCTACGCCTTGAGCACCTATTTAATCAAACAAACCACGCGTTGAAAGCCAATAGTTCTTGGGACCATCGTCAGGCCATTGCAGGCATCATTGAGATTTTAAGTCTGCTGGAACGTGCCGACCTCAAAACAGAATTCATGAAAGAAATTGACCGGATGTCCGCTGTCCTCAATAAACTCAAACAACAGCCCGATGTTGACCAGCAAGCACTGGATAAATTACTCACAACCCTCAGGGAACATCATTACACACTACAGCACACGACTGGCCGCTTGGGCGATGCCCTGCGGACGAATGAACTCGTGAATGTGGTACGCCAGCGCTTAGCGATCCCTGGCGGCACCTGTGGTTTTGACCTGCCCGCTTTCCATTTCTGGTTATCGCAAACCATGCATACGCGCAAAGAATCGCTTGAAAATTGGTATCGCCAATTTGGCCCCATTGAAAGTACTGTCAGCTTATTGCTTGATATTGTCCGCCAGAGCGCTTATGAAGAAAAAGTTCATGCTCCCGGTGGATATTTCCAAAAAGCATTGGAAACAAATACCCCTTGCCAGCTCGTGCGCGTCACGTTGCATGGCGTATCATCCTTCCCTGAAATCAGTGGCGGGAAACATCGGATCAGCATCCGCTTCTTAACGCAAGACGATCATCTTCACCCTGTTCCAAGGCAAGATGATGTGCACTTCACCTTGGGTTGTTGTGTGATTTAAGTACACCTGCAGACATCATTAGTTAACCTGATTACAAACTATAATATAATTTATTTGACCAACCTCCAATCTCATCCTATAAGTTATGCATGTAGCATTACCTTTGAGAGGTTGTATCATGCATACCCTTACTGAAGAGCAAATTTTACAGATCATGACGTGGCGTGAACGAACAGCGCAAGCATGCTTGACCTGTGAAAAAGAAATTGAAGCCTTAAACATTCAACCTGAAATCCCCATGTCCGTGGGGCAAGCCAAACGTATTGTGGCCTGGGATATTCGTTTTATGCGAATTAAAATTCAAATGTCAGAGCTGCACGGCAAATGGAGCAGCACACCAGCCGACTTCCCCCTAGCCAGCTTTAATGCCTTTGAGGAGGCAAAACAAGCCATTACGCATGGGCGAAAAAATATTGTTGGAAACCACCTCAAACGTGCTATTGGGGTATTACAACGAGCAGGTTCAAGCGACAAAAAATCAACGAGCAAATTCGCAGAAAGTTGGATGCGTTGCGTGTCAGAGAGCGAAGGCAGTGAGTCAGCCCAAGAAGCTTATAGGCAACAGCTTTATGATAAAGCAATACAAAAAAAACAACGTGCTGAATTAGGATGGCAGCGACTGAGAGCACATTTACAAAAAATTCGGGAATCTAAATATAGAAGAACGACTGAACACAAAGTTCAAGAAACTGTTACTCGATTAAATATGCGCTTTAAAAGCATTGATCAGGTAGTGTTAGCGCATGCACGCTCAAATATCAAATCTAAATATGAAAATATTAAAAATAATCACGATGCGCTCGACGTTTGGCTGAGCATCGTCAAGGAAGCCTATGAAATTGCCAATAATAATATTGATCTCTTTTTAGATAAAGTAGAAGCAGACATAAAACGTCGCAAACATATCAAAACAGATATCATGAAGGGCTTTGTTTCACTGGCCATGAGCCCGTTTTTACTGAACTATTTTGTCGATCCCACATTATTCATGTTAAGCGGGTTAGCAAAAAAAGTAACAACGTTGGCGAACTCATTGGCTGAAGCGAGCACCTCACCCGCCAGTAATGGCTCCGTCATGAGTGAAATTCAAAGACAATTCTACTCATTCCTTGGGGCTATTGGTATTGCAGGAGATAACCACGAAAAAACAATTAAGAAAATTGACGAGATGCGAGAAAACAGCCCCGTTGAGTTTGTTGATCTCATGAAACAATTCTCGGACTATAAGCTACATGGCTTTGCAAAAGACATGTCACAGGCTTTCGATTCCAACTCACAAATCTGGAACGGCCACACACCTGAAGAAGTAATATGCGCACAACGGATGAAGCTTATTCGCGAAGCACAAATGGATTTGAATGAAGCCGAATGGAAGAAGGTGCAAGATGATAAATTCGAACATTTTTTCCACAACATTGAAATGGATTTAAAAAAGCAATTCGACACAGTTTCAAGAAATATTTTTTCGGAAATCGACAAACAATACCCCAAACGAAATGATATCATTCAACTCCAAAACATTATTAACGCATTGAGTTTCGACGAAAAAGTGGCCGGAATGAACGCTGTCAGGACAAAAAACAGGAATGAATTGATTAAAGCCATGGCCGACCAAATTGAAACAAGCATGATCGTTAAATATGCCTGTACTTATGACGGTTTTTTTGGGGGTAGTGCCAAGCAGGCACATAGCCATATCAACCTGATGGCTCAACAAAGGTTCGATCCCTATCAACACTCTCATTTTGGTCTCAAGGCCGATCAACAAGGAAGAGCCATCATCGATCACCTTATCAAAAAACTGCCCAATAAAAAAGGGGAGCTTGAGACACTTAAAAATGTGGGCATCATTGAGGCTACCCGATGCCACTGGAACCTTAAAACCAGTGAAAAACAAAGTAACAGACAATCCGTGTTGAATGAAATCATTCAAGAATATGCAAATGGTGATATTTCGACTAAATTAAAATCAGAAGTATTCAAGTTCGCGGCAGCTAAAAACATTGACATTCCAACACGGGTCAAACCAACGGTTAAACACGAATGGATTGCAGAAAAAGCTTTACGCGATCATGCAGAAAAATCCTTGGCCCCACTGATCCAAGAGGCAGATAAATATCGCACGGTAACTCAACGCCAATTACGTTTGACGAAAGAATTGCTGGATGAGAAAGCACTGATAAAATCAGTCCCATCAAGCCTTGATGACCAGACTATGCAGCGTGTCACGGATTCTCGCAGCTTGTTCGAAATCTAAGTTTTTGGCGCACTCGTACATTTGACTCTCTAACGATTTAATCTTTTTAGAGAGTTCTGCGGGAGTCAGGGCGGTCGTCTCCAGTTCTGAAGCGCCTTTTTTATTGCGTGATTTACCCGAGAAGGAGGTCGCCCCTTCCATGATATCTTCAACAGATTTCATCACCGTCTTAGGCGTGATGCCATGTTTCAAATTGTAAGCAATTTGTTTTTCCCGACGACGCTCTGTTTCATCTATCGCAACTTTCATGGAATTCGTGATGCGGTCGGCATATAAAATCGCTTTGCCACGCACATTGCGCGCTGCACGGCCAATCGTTTGAATCAGTGCGCGCGTCGATCGTAAAAAGCCCTCTTTGTCTGCATCAAAAATAGCGACAAGCGATACTTCCGGCATATCCAAGCCTTCACGCAACAAGTTAATCCCCACAAGCACATCAAAATGCCCGAGCCTGAAATCACGGATAATTTCCACGCGTTCAACCGTATCAATATCCGAATGCAAATAACGCACTTTTACACCATGCTCGTTCAAGTAGTCGGTGAGATCTTCAGACATGCGCTTGGTCAACGTGGTGATCAATACCCTATCGCCCATACCTACGCGCAACTTAATCTCAGACAACACATCATCGACTTGAGAACCTGCTTTACGGACTTCAATCTCAGGATCCAACAATCCCGTTGGACGAACCACTTGTTCACAGACTTGATCGCTGTGTTCCAGCTCGTAGGGACCTGGCGTTGCAGACACGTAAATTGTTTGGGGTGAACGCGCTTCAAATTCGTCAAAACGCATCGGACGATTATCCATGGCACTGGGTAAGCGGAAACCGTATTCAACAAGGGTTGTTTTACGCGAACGATCACCATGAAACATGCCCCCGATTTGTGGCACCGTCACATGAGATTCGTCGATAATCAATAAAGCATTTTTAGGCAAATACTCAAATAAGGTGGGCGGCGCCTTCCCTTCTGGATAACCGGATAAATGTCGGCTGTAATTTTCAATGCCTTGACAATACCCCAATTCATTCAGCATTTCTAAATCGTAACGTGTGCGTTGATCAAGTCGCTGATACTCAACATGCTTTTGCAAACTTGCTAATACTTCCAAACGCGCTTTCAACTCAACCTTAATAGACTCCATCGCTTTCAACACATTTTCACGCGGCGTCACGTAATGCGATTTCGGGTAAACCGTCGCCCGTGGCACTTTGCGTAATATTTCTCCCGTCAGCGGATCAAAATATTGCAATGATTCAATTTCATCGTCGAACAATTGAATGCGTAATGCCTCTTCATCTGATTCAGCAGGAAAGACATCGATCACATCCCCTCGAACGCGATAGGTCGTACGACGGAAATCAATTTCATTGCGCGTGTATTGTAATTCTGTTAAGCGCTTCAAAATAAATCGTTGGTCCACTTTATCACCGCGATCCAAATGCAAGACCATGCTCAAATACAAACGTGGATCGCCCAGACCATAAATAGCAGAGACACTGGCAACGATAATAGTATCATTGCGTTCCAATAAGGCTTTCGTCGCGGACATCCGCATCTGTTCAATGTGTGCGTTAATCGCAGAATCTTTCTCTATATAAGTATCCGACGCCGGCATGTAGGCTTCGGGCTGGTAATAATCGTAATAAGAAACAAAGTACTCGACGGCATTATTCGGGAAAAAGCTTCTCATTTCCCCATACAACTGCGCGGCCAAGGTTTTATTAGGCGCAAGAATGAGCGTTGGCCGGTTTACTTTCGCAATCACGTGGGCCATGGTAAAGGTCTTGCCGGAGCCCGTCACCCCAATCAAGGTTTGTTTGGCCAGGCCATCTTCTAACCCAGACAAGAGGGTTTCGATGGCTTTGGGCTGATCGCCGGTGGGCTCAAAGGCGCTTTTTAGCCGGAAGTGGCTGGTTGTCGATTTAGTCATAGGGACATTCTAGTGAAGTTACGGTAGAATAAGCAAGTAGCAGTCATCAAAAAAGGAACCATTTCATGAGTATTACACTGTCCACCCGCTCAGAACGCATTCAGCCCTCCCCGACCCTGGTTATTTCCGCCAAGGCCATGGCGTTGAAGCGCCAAGGTGTTGATGTTATCTCCTTAAGTGCTGGCGAACCCGATTTTGACACCCCCGATTTTATTAAAGATGCTGCGATCTTGGCCATCCAACAAGGTTTTACGAAATATACCGCCGTGGATGGTATCCCCGAGCTTAAACAAGCCATCGTCGACAAATTCAAAAAAGATAACAACCTCGACTATAAGCTCTCTCAAGTACTGGTTTCCTGTGGTGGCAAACAGTCTTGCTACAACCTGGCTCAAGCGATTTTGAACCCTGGCGATGAAGTCATCATTCCTGCGCCTTATTGGGTATCCTACCCTGCGTTTGCCGAATTGGCCGATGCACGTCCTGTGTATATCAAAGCAGCGATTGATCAACAATTCAAAATCACGCCAAGGCAATTGGAAGCGGCGATCACAGCCAAAACCAAGTTGTTGTATTTAAACAGCCCTTCCAACCCGACGGGTGTGGCGTATACCGCGGAAGAATTGGCAGCACTGGGTAAGGTGTTGAAAAACCATCCTCGTGTGGTCATTGGTACAGATGATATGTATGAAAAAATCCTCTGGACACCTGAGCCCTTCGTCAACATTTTGAATGTTTGCCCAGAACTCTACGATCGTACAGTGATATTGCATGGCGTCTCGAAAGCGTATTCGATGACCGGCTGGCGCATTGGTTATGCCGCAGGTCCACAAAATGTTATTTCTGCGATGGAGAAAATTCAATCACAAAGCACGTCTAACCCAACCTCGATTGCCCAAAAAGCGGCTGCGGCTGCCTTGACGGGCGACCAAAGTTGCATCGATGTGATGGTTAAGGCATTCAAAGAACGTCATGAGTATTTGGTGGAAGCGTTAAACAGCTTGCCTGGCGTTAAATGTTCCCGCAGCGATGGCACTTTCTATTCCTTCCCTTGCGTCGAAGAGGCTATGCGTAAACATGGCTTTACTAACGACACGGCATTCTGTGAGTTCTTGCTCGATAAAGCGCGTGTCGCCGTTGTGCCTGGTTCGGCCTTTGGTATGGATGGGTATATGCGGTTGTCGTTTGCGACCAGCATGGAACTGCTGAAAAAAGCGATTGAGAGGATGCGGGAAATATTATAGGTACTTCTCCTACCTCCCCAATCTGGGTGCTGATGGCTTGGCTTCTAATCCATGCTCCAACACATCTGACAATAATTTGACGCTGGCGAGGGTCTTAACACCTTGCCATTCTGGGGATAGCTTGATTTGATCCATGGAACGGCGGCATTTATCCATTTCATTTTTCATTTGTAGGGTCAATTCAGACATCGTTTTTGAATTAGGTTCGACTTTGTCTAAAAGTTCTTTAAATTTTGCGACTTTTTCAACCAAACTATCGACTAAAGCCGCTTTTGTTAGTCCAGGATGATGGAATCCTTGTTCCGCTTTAGGGAGCAGGGTATTCATCGTTTCTATTGATACTGGGGTGACATTATCCAGTTTTGCAAACTCGGATAACGCCGCGCCGATAATCAAGGACAATGAGGCCATGTGTTGATTCAATGACTCTCCCGCATAGGGATAAACAAGCTCAATATCATGGATTAATTGAGTTAAGGTACGCGCATATGCCTCTATCAGGTTAGACATACTGCTTGTTTGTTGTGCTGACGTGAAGCTGTGATACATGGGATACCCCCTCTCTCTTATAGTTTTAATTATAACACAATGAAGTTGACCAACCACGAAAGGACTTTCGAAAAGATATTTACAAAAAACCATTGACCTAACCACATGATTCCAGTAGTATAACCCCATCGGTTCCCCGGTAGCTCAGTGGTAGAGCAGTTGACTGTTAATCAATTGGTCGGTGGTTCGAACCCGCCCCGGGGAGCCAAACAACATTTATAAAAGACGTATCCTCTCTTTTGCGCTATTATGTAAGTAGAGCACAATGAAGGAATCTTTGACCATGCTTAGAATAATAAGTTTGTTTTCCCTCGCATTATTAATCGGCTGCGCAAGTTCACCTAAATTTGGCGGCAGCGATAAAGACAGTGCACCAGCCTCCCCTCAAGATGTTAGCAATGTGCCAGAACCCACCCCCAAGCATGAAGCCTATAGCAAATATGGCAATCCTACTTCTTATAAGGCATTAGGAAGAGAATATAAAGTCTGGGATACCCATTTGGGCTACGAAGAAGAAGGTATTGCTTCGTGGTACGGCACTAAATTCCACGGAAAACGTACTTCCAGCGGCGAAGCGTATGACATGTACAGTATGACCGCTGCTCATAAAAATTTGCCGATCCCCAGTTATGTTCGCGTCACCAATTTGGATAACAATAAATCTACCGTTGTCCGCGTCAATGACCGTGGGCCGTTTGCCACCGGCCGTATCATCGATTTATCCTACGCCGCTGCTGCAAAACTCGGTATTTTGAATATGGGAACAGGCCGCGTCAAAGTCGAAGCCATCGATGCAAAAAACCACCCTAAACGCTTGCCCGAAGCGCCCGCCGTCGCTCAAGAACCTGTCTACGTCCAAGTGGCTGCATTTTCAAACCAACATAATGCACAGCAACTCGTAGAACAAATTAAAAATCATACCGATAAATTAGTGAAAATCGATCCGCATTCGTCACTGTATCGCGTTCACGTCGGGCCTTTTGGTTCGGAGTCTGAACTCAATGCGTTTAAGAATTTAATGTCGAGTATGAATTTGGGGAGTGGGTTTAAGGTGTTGAGATAGAAGTAATCGCTCACTACCACAAGATCACAAAACGAAGAACTCTTCGCCCACTTTGTAAAGGGGGCAGACACAGGAATCGTCGAGCTTGCGAGACGGTTCTTGTGTCGGGGGATTTTTCTTTGCTTACGCAGCGTATCAATCTGAATTTCGC
>JBIOEA010000030.1:0-25902 GCA_044445605.1 Gammaproteobacteria bacterium
GTTGAAAATGCTTTTGCACGACTCAAACACTTCCGCGCTATTGCAACTCGATATGATAAATTAAAGAGAAATTACGTATCAATGGTGGCTATGGCTTGCAGCGTCATGTGGCTGCCTATGTGAAATGTCAACAGGCCCTAGATAAAATTGGGTGAATGATTGCTAAATAGGGGGTATTATTGGAAGTTTTTAGCATTAAATGCTTCATTTTTATATTGATACGATATTTAATTGTCATTCAGTGACTTAATCGCAAATTGTGTTCTACAACATTCACATATAGGGCAGGATTATTTCAAGTGATTCAGTGGGAGTGATGTTTTTTCTACGATTTTATTTAATACAAAGCTCGAGTGGACTGTCCCAACACCATCAATTCGCGTGATTTTTTTTAAAAGAAAGTCCTGATAATCATTTAAATTCGCAACAATCACTTTTAGCATATAATCTGCGGTTTGGCCTGCGATGAGATAACAATTAATAACTTCAGGGTATGAGCTCACTGTTTTTTCAAAGAGTTGCATTTTCTTGGGGTCATGGCTGGTAAGGCCTAGCATAATAATGATCGTTAAAGTCAGACCAATTTTTTCAGGATTGATCAAGGCAACGTAATTTTTAATATAACCATCTTCTTCAAGCTGCTTAACGCGACGCAAGCATGGGGAGGGTGATAACCCAACCTTATCGGCCAGATCTTGATTGCTGATGTTGCCATCTGTTTGTAAAATCTCTAGAATTTGTCTGTCTATGCGATCCATGGTGGAATACTCCTGCGCTGTATGCGGATATTATAGAACATAATTCCGCTATTTTCAATTTTAATGCTATCCAATAGCTAATACATATAATATAACAGGATATAATGCTAAATGATAACTGGAAATAACATTGAAGATGTGAGAGGAAACTTAGTTCCACACATCTGGCGTTATTGCCGTGGCTGTTTCATCGTTACGGCCTAACGTTCCCAGATTCCAGATGTCTTCTAGCGTTCGCAGTAAATTGTAAAAATTATCATTTTCACTCACCTGCATGGTATTCACCATGGAACCATAAAACACTGTGTATACCTTGTTCTCTGCATATCCAGGATCATTCACGTCGGGGTTGCTTTCATCAAAAGTTAATACAAATAATACGCTCTCATTATTGTTTTTAAATGTTTGCATGATGGGATACATGAAAGTTCTAAGCCATGTATCTGCGACCTCTACGCCATCATGTCCGCTGTGAGGAATATTAGGTAGATAAAAGGAATAATCAGGAAGGTTGTTGGTATTAACATCCTGAGTGAAATTATCTTGAGCATTCACAATATTCGCGCAGCGCGTTGGGTTGCCGCTGATATAGGTATAACTAATAAATGGGTTATGTTTGCGTTTGTATAAGTTATCAGGTGATGAAGAACCGGTAAAGCAATTGCCTGGATAGTTTTCTGCATATACTTTCCAGCTGCGGCCACCATTATCTAATAAATTAACAATGCTGGTTGCGTCTAAATCCACATTGCTATTGTTGGTAACGCCCAATGTACTGCCGGATGTCATGGCAATGTAATTAGGTTGAGAAGGGCGGGCAACCGCATGGAAGTTATTAAAATAAGCCCCATTTTGTGACACTTCTTTGAATGTCTCAAAGGTGAGTGTGTCGCTAGCATTTTCATTTTCAAAAACAATGAATACCACTTTTTGAAAATCATTGATCACGTCAATGTTAATGATATCTTGTTCATAGACAGGTTTGGTGCAGCGTGTATTCTGTAGCGCACAAACAATCGGGGCAATGGTAAAATGCATGGCGCTGGGATTAAGCGCGCGATCAACCATCATGTTCAGTGCGCAACTTTGTCCTTTATTTAAGCTTGTGATAGTGAATTCATTTTTTCCAGATTGATAACTATTGACTTGGCAAGCATTCCCCCCTATGGGAGACAGGATAGGAGTAACGCCATTGGGTAAGTTACTAATAGTAACAGGCCCGCTATTGCCGCTGCTGTTCACGGCATTATTATTGGTAATGGTGAATATAATGGGTAACTGTTGAGTGGGATTCGACTGATTCATGGTTAATATCGGGGTATCGGTTTGAATCGTAAAAGAGGTCGAGCCTGCGAATAATTCAGTAGCGTGTAACAACAAAGATAAAACACTCAATGAAGATAAAGTTCTTGCTAATTTCATCCGTCCCTCTGCTCTCGATAAAAATCTATATATTGAAACTTATTTGCAACAATAATTCCTGAAATTGAACTTGTTGTTCCAAGTGATCACCCGTATTATTATTTTCTAATATTGCATTACCTGCATGAGTATATAAATACCCCAGACCCACGCGCCATTGTTTGCCTAAAGCACGCTCAATACCAAAACCTACGCCATACGTGAAGTTTGCTTGGGTTGTGCCCGAAAATAAATCCGTGCGTGGCAATTCGCCGGGTATAACGCTTTCTTCGGTATAATCTTCGGTTTTATTCCAGGCAACACCCATGTTGGCTGTAATATAGGGATACCAAACATCAAATTCGCGTAATAATTTAAATTCCGCATTGAGGCGCTGATGCAACATATCATATTGATAATCTAACGCATGAAAAGTTGGATCCGCATTGCCAAATATTTCGCCTTGAATATCATGTAAATCCACTGCATCATAACCAAGACCTAATTGCAGATCCCAAGCCTTAACGATATTATGCCATTCGTAACCTAAAAATAATCCCCAACCTAGTTGGTTGGTATCATTGTCGGGGATAAATTCATCAATCACACCGTCTTGGGCAATGTCAACCGTGCGATTTTCCATATCTTGGAGCCAGTTCCCAGACATTTGAACTCCGGCAACAAAATGTGCAAAAGCAGAAGGGGGCATCATGACAACAGACAACAATGCTAAATTTCTGGCGATATTCTTAAACATTCCCTGCCCCCATAGACGTTTGCCAAAACCACTTTATATCACAGCTCAGAGGCAAAATATAGCGATACTGTGATTATGACTATAAACCCTAGGGATGGAAAATGTTACGTATGTTTCAATGCATTTGTATTGGTATTGGAATCTATTGGTTTTTCTGGTAAAGCCTTCGCATATTGCATGAGCGCATCGGGATTGATCTCTGAAATGAGCGCAAGGTAAGCAGCTTTCCCAGCATCAGGCTGTTGGCTTAGCTTTCTTTTTTCTATCTTTATGCCATCTATTTTGCCTAGTTTTTCAATGGCCTCGTGCAGCTTGTCTTCAGGTGCTTGAGCCCAAAGTTTAATGCCGTCTTTGGTGCTGATCCCCCAGCCACCGAGCCCAGATATTTTTTCAAGCGCATTTTTAAGGGTGATTTTTCCCTCATTTGTCGAAAGCAATAATAATTCATCCTTCTTTTTGATGAGTGATGCTAACTCGGTTTCTAACACCATTTTGATGGTTTCATAATCATCAGGTTTGACATCATATACCTTAAGCTTGTTTTTTCTAATGTCCTCTCTGTGCGCGCCGAGGTCAAACTGTACATATTTTTCCATAAAAAGAATGTACATGTCTTTAATCTTAATGCGCAGTTCAACGATATCGGCTAATGCTTTATTTTCACCCTGCTGCCCATTCTTTGCCATGATGATGCGTTGTTTTATGTGCTCTGTGAGGGGAGCGATATTTTCATCATTTAAGCTGGCGATAGCAATGCTGTATGAGCTTGTGGGATCATTTTTTTCATTTGGGTTTCGTAGCAAAATACTGGGCAGTCCTAGAGAGACTAACATGACGTTGATTAGCCAAGTAGCGGTACGCCCATTGCCATTGGAGAAAGGATGTGTTTCGGTCAGCTCATAGAATGTCTCTGCGAGAAACCGCGCGAGTACATCAATGTTTTGTGGGTCGCATTTTTTCCACCCTTCAACGGCTTTTTCCGCAAACAAACGCATCGCTTCAGGCACTTTTTCAGGCGGCATGGTGATGGTGACTATTTTTATGACAATTTTTTTATCAACTTCAGATAATTCATTTTTAGTATGCGCGACGATGAGGTTCATCATCGTTTGTTTTCCAACAGCGTAAGGATCGCGAGTGGTCCCAGGCTTAATGTCAGTATGATATTTTCCGGCTACCGCCAGAAACTTACCTAAGTCATCAGCGGAAATCTCAAACTTATTTGCAATATAATCTATCACATCTTGCACTTCTTGCACTTCTTGGTCCGGGTCATCAAGTTTTATCATTGAAAGATACGCTACAATCGGTTCTTGGATATTCAAGCCCGCATGCCATCGTATGACATGCTCATTTTCATTGACATAGCGGCCTGCCTCAGTGCCGCTTTCTTTGGCAAGGGCTGCCCCCATCTTGGAATGGCATTGCTTTATCCAGGAGAGCAGTTGTCCCGGAGTAACTGCTTGAATATTGTTGATTGTCGGTAAGACTTCATTCTGTGCATACAGATAGGCAAGATAGACATCTTCATACTGTGCGCCAATGTGGATCGCATGGAGTGAAGCGTTCCCGCTGACTTTATCGAGCCTGCTGGCTTCTGTCTGAAAGCCGTATACAAGTGCTGGATTAAATTGAGTTAATTGTGCATATAACGTCATGGCGGTACCTCTTTGCTTGGGCTATCTTACCAAGTCCTTTGAGGGTTAGCAACCTAAGATGCAGGCGTATAGTGTTTTCTGGGGCTCGAATACGCCGCCTGAAGTTGTTCTTGGAATGCTGAGAGCAGGGCTACTTGAAATTCAGTCTTCTTGTCGGGGCATCCGTTCAGCGTACCTAATAGGTGTTTTAATTGCTGGGTGCGATTGTGAATGATTGCACAAAGTTCATCACATTTGTCTGGGTGATATTGGGTGTCAAGAAGATGTTCTTCAATGACCTTGTTATCTGGCCATGCATCGGTAAAAGCTTGTTTGAGGTTATTGAGATTCTGATACGCTATTTCAACAAACACGTTAAATCCAGCAAAAATGTCAGGATCATTCAAGTCATAGAGATCTTGGACCAGCATCCTGGGTAAATAAGGAAATACTTCATCTGAAAAGGGCATGACATGCTCATTGAATCGTATGTTAAACGGTCTGCTAGTCCATTCTTGTTGTAAGGTGCGCGCATCTTTTTCAAGTAATAATTGGATTCGCGCCGTGTCAGTGCACTCTACTTTGGTGAGCCCGCCGAACGCACTGATAAATCCATTGCCCCAATCTACCGAAACTGGTTTGCCATCGATAGAACCAGAATTGGTGCCATCGATGTTGTTGAAGACATCGTAATGGCCCGTGATGAGCGCAACAGCGTATAACTTACCAATGATTTGTTTTTGGAGATTGTTCAGGTTTAAATCTTTTAATCGTGGGAGTTGAGCCGTTGGTTCAATTTTCTGGAGACCTGTCCAAAAACGTGGTGATTTGATGCTGAGAGCATTTTCTTCGCTTAAGGTGAATAAATCGCCACATTCATTTTTAAGATCCATGAATTTTGGCAGAGGTAAATCGTTGAGTATTTTTAATGCATAAGCATTGATCTTGGGCTGTAAAAATTCACAAAATTGGTCTTCCTGTCTTGATGAGTCAGCACGTAGAAATCGAGAAATGACTTGGGGATTCTGCGGATTGTAATGCGCCGGATAGAATGTATCCGGCACGACGATTGCATCACCCCATAAAGCACGCGCTACTTTGGGGCCAAGAATTTCACTGTGCATAAAGGTGCATAAGGTATCGGATACATGGTTGATCACCTTCCAGACAGTCTCCATATCCGCTTTGATTTTATGTGCAACCTCTGGCCGCTGGAAGGGATCTAAGGAGTGACCATCTGTGCATTCGTTATTGATCATTTCGGATAGATATCGGGAACTCATCGAATTAACGTTATTCATTGTCGTATTGATAAATATATCTCGCAGCATTTCGCGAGATAGGCTTATGTGGCTGTTATCGATTAAATGCTGGACATAATCTGCTCCAAAAATATCGGTAATGGTGCGATTCTTTACACTTTTAATCAGGTAGGTGTGTCCGTCAGTTCCTCTCTGAATATCCTTGGTGCTCAGGCCAGGTAACCCATGGATGTGAGCGCTATCATTTTTAGTTAAGGAAATGATAGCCAGCTCATTGTTTTTGAAAGTAACTGCCATAGAAAGGCTCCGGAATCTCAATCCTAGATCCAGTGTAGCCTATCCTTCTCGTGCCTGATTATATTTTAACGTTTCGATTTGTATTTTTCGGTTCGGGTTTATTCGGGTTTGAGACGCTGATATTAAGAATGCCGACATTGATGTTCTGGTTTTTGCAGAGCATATTATCGTAGCAGACACAATACTCATGTTTCGCGTCATCATGCCCATGTCCCATGATAATGTCTGGGTTTTTAGGACGGGTTCCTGCGCGTCGTTGCGCCGCAACGCCCGTGTTGGGGTTGTCACGATTGTGTGTGGTATAGTGGAGACCGTAAATAAGGGGATCTACATTTTTGCCATTTCGGATGTCACCATGAGTAGTGATATCGATTTCTTTTTTCGATAATTTTTCGTTTAGAATTTTTAGCGGCGGGACAAGGTGGGTCAGCGTGTTTTGAGCCGCATTGTTCTGAACAATACTATTAATCTGATCAATGAGCAAGATAACGTCTTCTGGTTGCAACATTTCATTGTGTTTATTAAGACGCTCAACAAGCGAGGAGAGTGAGTGATAAGACTCCTGCCTCATGATCACTTCGCCTTGCGTTTGGCGATTAATGAGATGCTGAGCAATATCTAATATATCGAGTTCATTCATGGGGGCATGGGCATAAATCATGAGTTGACCTGCATCATTGTAATCATAAGAAAATGCTTTCAATGTTTTTTTGTATTTTTCGTAAAGCTGTTTCACCTCATCCAGCGTAACAACCCCATCTATGATGAGTCCCTTTAAGCGGTGAGTGGACGCATACTGTTCCTGATAAGGGGGGAGGTTGATGTTTTCTAATGCGTGATCGTTTATAACCGCTTCCATGGCCTTGACTAGCTCAATGCCGTGGTTTGAGATCAGGATTTCGATTTGTGCGCCGCCATCTACTACTATTTCAATGAGCTTGAGGATGAAATAATCATTTCCACACCTGTCCCCTGTTTCATCGCCGATGAGCCTGATAAGCGCTTTCGGGGTAACACTTATGTAGGGTAAAATATCGGTGACGAGTGTCGTCGCACAGGATGTATATTTGAATGATTCTTGATACAGTTCATAAAAGTCTTCGTATGCGTTGTCATCTTCAAGCGTGATGGCGCCTTGCAAGAGCAGGAAAAAAAGGAATTTTAGAGAGCTTCCATGCAGGTCACCGATGGTAGACCACTTTTGAACGCATATGCGATGAGCGATATTTTCCCTGGCGATGCGGTTTGTCTCGGTATAAATCTTGTTTAGATTGTCTGGGATATCGATGTTCCCAACGACACGACTGAGCTGTTCTTTCATGCCTATTTTTTTATTATTCCAGAATTCAAGATACTCTTTTTCATCTTTGAAATCGTTGGGGTGATGCTTTATATAATCGACGTAGTCTATACCTGCATTCGCCGGGTAGATGAGCTTAAGGATCGCTTTGGCAAGTTGGTCCGCATCAAGACGTTGATGGGGGGGGAGTACGCTCAAAGGATGCCTTCTGACATCAACAACAATATTGATCAATGATTCTACGCCAATCACTTTTAGCCTCCAACAATACCTTCATTCCCAGTATATAAGTCTAGCATTTTTTATGGTAAGTTTGCTGCCTATTTTTATCATTGCATAAAAAAAATACAGCAAATTTAACCCCTTGTTTTCAAACAGGATAACATGCTTATCCCATTGTCTGCACAAGATTATCCACAGAGTTATCCCAGTTTGCTGTGGATTATTAAATGTGCGACAATGAGCCACGTTTTGCTAGGGGAATAATATGTCTGAAGATGCACATCAAATCACGCCGAGCATGTCAACGGCAGCTGTCGAAGAATTAACCACATTACGTGATTTCTTACGGTGGGGCGTCTCTCAATGTGAAAAGGCTGATTTATTCTACGGGCATGGCACCGATAATTCTTGGGATGAAATGCGTTCATTGGCCTGGCCTGTCCTCGATTTACCTTTCGATTTACAAGACGAAGTCCTTGATGCCAAATTGCTTGAAGAAGAGCGGCAAGATCTCGTCGATGCCATCACGCGTCGTGTTAATGAATGTATTCCTGCGGCGTACATCACGAATACCGCATACTTTGGCGGGCTTCCTTTTTATGTTGATGAGCGTGTGATTGTGCCACGGTCGCCGATTGCCGAATTGATCGATAACGCATTTGAGCCCTGGTTGCAAACTGAACCCACGCGTGCCTTAGACATGTGTACGGGCAGTGGATGTATTGCCATTGCATTGGCGGTGGCATTCGATGATTTAGACGTTGATGCGGTCGACATTGATCCCGATGCATTGGCCGTGGCTGCAATCAATGTGGAAGGGTATGAGTTAGAAGATCGTGTTAGCCTGATCCAAAGTAACCTATTTGACGCGCTGCCGAAAGAAAACCAATACGATTTTATTGTTGCGAACCCTCCCTATGTCCCTCAGGCATCTTTTAATGTGTTGCCAGAAGAGTACATGGCCGAACCAGTCATTGCCTTAGTTGCCGGTGAAGAAGGCCTAGATTGCGTGATCCCTATTTTAGAAAATGCCGCTGACTACTTGAAAGAAGACGGTTTTTTAATTTTAGAACTAGGCGAAGCCCAGGAAGCCTTCGAAGCCCGCTATCCCGATTTCAAAGGGGAGTGGCTATCATTCGAGAATGGTGGTGATGGAATTTTTGCAATTTCAGCGAACGACTTAAAAAAATACTATACTCTCACGAAGTAGTGCAGGCGTATGGCAGAAGGGAAACTTCCAATGAAACGAATTCTTTCGATGGGATTGTTAGCATGGACAACCGCAAATGCGGCTGAGCTCGGGTCCATCTCTCTGACATCTGTGTCAGGAGAACCACTTCGTGCGCAGATACCTATTATATTATCTCAGGGGGAGTCGCTGGAACAATTGTCGGCGGCGATCATTGAAACGAAGCCTGCTGTTGCCGATGTGACCTTGACCTTATCGGAAGGCTCAGCCCCACATATTAATATCATGTCCCAAGCCCCTATCACGGGGGAAAGGCTCACGCTGACCTTGCAGATCACAGACGCCTTAGAAGACACTGAGTACCATTATGACTTGGCGTTGGGGGCACCGGCCAAGAACACTGCGCCGAGCGGGAAGCCTTTTGTTTATGGCCCGGTGAAAGCAGGGGATACCCTCTGGCAAGTCGCATCGTTATTCGCGAAGCATTATCACCTGACACCCGATCAAGCCATGGTTGCCTTATACGAACATAACAAGAAGGCCTTCAGAAAGGGGAATCAAAACCAGCTTATGGCGGGGAGCTATTTAAAGCTGCCCAATAATATTGGAAAAGTATTAACGCCCAAGCATGCTGCTGTTAGGTTTAAACCGACGGAAGTCATCAGCCAAGCGCATCCTTCCGTGATGTTACCGCCGGAAGAAGCCATCGAGGCAGCAGCGGCTCAGGTTGCACAAACGACCCCAACCGTGATTCCTGAGTTTCCTCAAATGGAGGAGGGCAAGCAAGTGGCGGTCAATTTAACCTCGACCTTGCCGGGGGTTCCTACACTCAAATTGCTGAATCCACTTACCGATGCGAATACGGCTTTGTTTTCAAATACGTTGAATACGGTGCTGGGCGCTGAAGACACCGCCTTCGTGAAACTGCTGGATAAGATGCAGCAAGACTTGAAGACAGCGCGTGAAGCCATTGATCTTGAACGACAAGCCAAACAGGCATTGCAATCACAGGTTGGCGACCTTCAGATACAGTTACGGGCATTAACGGAGCTGGTATCGTTGCAACAAAGCCAAGTGAAGGCGCCTCACATGGACCTTGGTGATGGTGGATCGTGGTCGCTACCTTCATTGAGTATCGGCGGACTGAATGCATCGGGAAATAATCCTATCGTACTTCTGATGGCTGCCATCGCCATGGCGTCATTGTTCATGTATGCCTGGGATCATTTTTCGCGCCCCAAACCCTTGACGGTGAAAGCGGACGCAACGCCTGCACCACGCACGGCAGCAGCGGTGAAGGCACAATCCCTGAAGCCAAAATACACGCTTCCTTCATTGGCGGAGGTGGATCAATGCATTCATCATGGCCGTTATTTTCAGGCCCAAGAGATGTTGGGGCACATTTTGTCCAAACAGCCTGGGGATTACGATGCCTTGTACAAGCTTTGCCAAGTCTATGTAAAATCTGATAATCAGGCCGCATTTGAAATGAAGCTTGGGCACATCAGTGCACGTTGGCGCACGATGTACCCGCAGCGTTATCAGCGGTTAGAGAGTTTATATCAACGTGCATGGGGAGCTTCGGCGATGGTAGCACATGACCCAGGTGAACCTGTTTACGAGGGGGATCCACCGTCTGATCCCGTCCAAACGAAGCTGGATTTGGCCCGTGCTTATATAGATATTGGGGATCAGAGCAGTGCCTATGAGATCCTCGGAGAAGTTTTGAAGGAAGGAACGCCATCCCAGGTTCTTTCTGCTCAGGTATTAATGAGTCAGATTAAACCATAGTCGTTCTTGATTGGCGTACGTGGCGAAATCTGGCATAATAACCCCACATTTTTAGGTAACTAAGGTTCAAAATTGCCCACATTCACAGCCCCGATCTATTTAAAAGACTACCAAGCTCCTGCCTTTATCGTAGGGAAAGCATCGCTTGTCTTTAAGTTATTCGCAGACCATACGCAAGTGGATTCCGTATTGACGGTAAGCCGCGGTCCTCATTATAAACCGGGTGATGCCTTGAGGCTTGATGGGGAGCACCTCACGTTAGTCCGTGTTGCGGTAGACGGACGTGAACTATCCGATGGCGAGTACACGGTTGAGCCGGATGCATTGATTATTCCAGATGTCCCTGCCAAGTGCGACGTCGCGATCACGGTAACGATCAAGCCGCAAGAAAATACCGCACTGACGGGCCTGTATGCCTCTCAAAAAGCGTATTGTACGCAGTGCGAATCTCATGGGTTTCGACGGATTACTTATTTTATAGACAGGCCTGACAACTTATCCTTATTCCATGTGCGGATAGAAGCAGACAAGAAACAATATCCGCATTTATTATCCAATGGTAATCCGATCGAACAGGGTGCATTAGATAATGGACGTCATTTTGTGACCTGGGAAGATCCCTTCAAAAAGCCTTGTTATTTGTTCGCATTGGTCGCAGGTGATTTTTACGTACAAGAAGATGAATTTATCACGTGCACTGGCCGTCGCGTTGCATTGCGCATTTACGCTGAAAAGCACAATGAAGGCAAAACTGCATTTGCGATGTATTCGCTGAAAGAAGCGATGCGATGGGACGAAGAAGTTTATGGCCGTGAATACGATCTAGACATTTACATGATTGTGGCTGTTAGCGACTTTAATATGGGCGCGATGGAAAACAAAGGCCTCAATATTTTTAATGATAAATGCATTTTGGCTAACCCTGATGTGGCAACTGACCGCGATTATCATACTATTCTACGTGTTGTTGCCCACGAGTATTTTCATAATTGGTCGGGCAATCGCGTGACATTACGTGATTGGTTCCAGTTAAGTTTAAAAGAAGGCTTTACGGTATTCCGTGATCAATCCTTTGGTGCTGATATGGGATCGGCGGGGGTGGAGCGTATTGAAGAAATGGGTACGATCCAAACCAGTCAATTTGCAGAAGATGCTAGCCCGATGTCGCATCCTGTTCGGCCGGCTTCCTATATTGAAATGAATAATTTTTACACGGTGACGGTGTATGAAAAGGGTGCAGAAGTCATCCGTATGTTGCACACATTGTTAGGGCCTGAGCGTTTCAGAACAGCGTGTGATGATTATTTTGATCGGTTTGATGGCAGTGCGGTGACAACCGATGATTTTGTGGATGCGATGCAATCTGAAACGGACATTGATTTAACACAATTTCGCCGCTGGTATTCTCAATCGGGCACGCCAGAAGTATCGGTTCGTTTCGAGCATGATGAATCTTCGCGTTCGTTAGTATTGGATTTTACACAGCTAACGCCGCCTACGCCCGATCAACAAGAAAAACTCGCGTTACATATTCCCATTCGCATGGCGCTTTTGAATCAAGAAGGTGCTTTAATCCCGTTTGCATTGCCGGGGACAGACAAAGCAATGGAACAGGTATATTCGTTGACCCAAGCGAATGCGACATTACGGATTGAAGACGTGGATGGGAAAGTGATTCCATCGTTATTCCGTGGCTTTTCTGCACCTGTGAAAGTGAAAGTGCATAATACGCCTGATGAGTGGTTTTTCTTGGCAACCCATGACACCGATCCTTGTGCGCGTACGCAAGCGTTTAATCGTTTGTGTTTGCATGAATGTTTTGAAACCATTGATATGGGGTCTGCATTGGAGCCCAAGCGGTTAGCCCTGTTCATGGCAGCGGTGCTGCAAAGTGAAATGCAGGATTATGCGATGATGGCACATTTATTAACATTGCCCAGTGACATGTTTTTTGCCGAAGCCAGATCGCCCGTTAATGTGGAAGGGATTGTTGCGTGGCGCATGCAGACCAAGCAGTACCTTGCACGCACCTTGTATGATAGTTTCAAGCAATATTACTTAGCACTCGAAGAGTCTGACAGTGAATACTCATCGAAAGCCGCCGGAAAGCGTGCCTTACGACAAGTTTGTTTACAGTATTTGGTCGCCAGTGGGGAAGTAGAGGGCGTGATGCTGGCAGCGGCGCAGTACAATGCGCATAAGAACATGACTGAGACGATGGGCGCACTCTATGCGCTTCGCGATGCTAAAAATGACGTGCGTGAAATGTGCCTGCAAGATTTCTATGAGCGCTGGAAAGATAATAGTCTTGTGATGGATAAATGGTTTGCGATGCAAGCACAAGCCAATAGAGATGATGCGGTGTTCACGTCGGAAAGATTGGCACAGCATCCGGCTTTCAATATTAAAAACCCAAACAAAGTGTACAGTTTGTTTGCTGCTTTTGGTTATGGTAATTTTGCTCAATTCCATCGGGCTGATGGAGAAGGATACGCATTTATTCGTGATGCGGTGATTGCATTGGATAAAATCAATCCACAAGTTGCCGCACGGGTGATTACACCATTGATTCAGTACCGTCGATATGATGAGCAACGTGCGGCGTTAATGAAGCAAGCGTTAGTGAAGATTTCAGCGTCTTCAGGTATTTCGAAAGATATTTATGAGATTGTGACAAAATCTATATAGTGCTCTATTTAAGATAAACGAGGAGTCCAGAAAAATGGCTTATTATAGCGTAGAGAAGCAAAAGCAAATCATTGCCGATGTGGTTGCATTGGTAGGCAAGGAACTGCCAAAAGAAAAAGCGGCCTTGCTAGAACGGTTTATTGCTTTTTATTATGCAAAAGTATCGGATCAAGATTTATCTGAGCGCGGCCCAGAAGATTTATATGGTGCAGCCGTTTCGTCCTGGAATTGTTTATCGCGCAGAGCGTCATCAAAAGATCAATCTGTGATTGTTTACAATCCTGAGCATGAAAACAGTGGATGGCAATCCAAGCATACGATCATTGAAATTGCGATGTCGGCAAAACCCTTCTTATTAGATTCTTTACGCATGACGTTGAGCGAAAAGCACATTATTTATTTGATGGTATGCCCAGGCCCAGTGATCCTTACACGCGATGATCAGGGCCGTGTAACAAACTTTGAATCAGCCTCTGCTGATGTCAAAGGTGACAAAGAGTTATCCATTTATTTTGAAATCAATCGGTTAACATCTTCTGAGGAATTGCTTCAATTAAAAAATGAAATTGAGGCCGTGTTAACTGACGTTTCCGATACGGTTGTCGCATGGAAGCCGATGATGGATGCATCGGACGAATCCATTGCATTGCTTACCGAGGTCCGTACTCATTTGCCTGAAACGGAAGTCAATGAAGCGATCAGTTTATTGAAGTGGTTAGCGGATAATAATTTTACGTATTTGGGTGTGTGCGACTACCGTTATCATGGTAAAGAATTGACATTATTACCTGAATCTTTCTTGGGGTTATGCAAGAGCAAATACCAGGCGATCGACGAGCCCGCACGTTTCCATGATCATTCGTTGGTTGACATGCAGCAGTTGATGGTGATTTCGACGGTGCATCGTCCTTCACGTCCCTATCGTATTGCGGTGAAGTTTTTCGACAAAGCAGGGAAACATATTGGTGAGCGCCATTTCTATGGTTTATTCACCTCGACGGCTTATTACTGCCATCCCGATCAAATTCCCTTCATTCGTAACAAAGTCAACAATGTCTTGAAGAAGTCGGGTTATGCGAAAGAAGATCATGATGGACGTACTTTGCTGAATATTTTGGAAACCTATCCACGTGACGAGTTATTCCAAAGCAATGAACAAGATTTGTTTGATATTTCAATGGGCATCATGCACCTTCATGAACGTGCCCGCGTACGTTTGTTTGTGCGTAAAGATTATCAGAACAGATATTTTTCCTGTCTGATTTTCATTCCACGTGATCGCTTCAGTTCACTGTTGCGTGAAAAATTGAGTAATATTTTGATGGAATCATTGGGCGGTGTTCGTGTTGAATTCACTTCGCGTTTTTCCGAATCCATTTTGGCATCGACCCATTTGATTATCACACTGGATCCTAAGGCTAAAGTTAAATCCTACGATCCCCAAGCATTAGAAAATATTTTGGTGGATGCGAGCCGCACATGGGGAGACAGTCTCTATGATGCACTGATTGAGCATTGTGGTGAAGCCTTGGGTGTCGATTTGTATGAGAAATACAAAGATGCCTTCCATGCGGGTTACCAAGAAGCTTACTCGCCACGCACAGCAGTGGATGATATCCAGCACATGGAAGCCTTAAGCACACCGGAAGACATTGGCATGAGCTTGTACAAACCGCTCGAGCCCTTGAACGGTCATGTCCATTTCAAAACATTTTTGATGACGCATGCGATACCGCTTTCCGATGTGTTGCCGCTTCTCGAGAACATGGGGTTCATGGTGCTCGGTGAGCACGCTAATCATATTCAACTGAAACATGGTCAGTCGATCTGGATCAATGAATTTGTGTTGAATCCGCGTGATAACGTCAATATTGATGTCGATGAAATGCGCTCGAACTTCCAAGAGGCATTTGCGCGCACCTGGCGTGGCGATGCGGAAAATGACGGTTTCAATGCATTGGTCGTTTGTGCGAAATTGAATTGGCGAGAAGTGGCGATGTTGCGCGCTTACGCAAAATATTTCCGTCAAATTGGCGTGCATTTCAGTCAGCAATACATTGAGCGCACCTTGACTCGTTATCCTGTCTTGGCTCATCGCTTAATGGAATTGTTCCATGTGTATTTTGATCCGAGTGTTTCTCGTTCTTTGAAAGAAGATAAAAAGATCGAGGCCGACATTCTGGAAGGCATTGATGCCGTCACGAATTTGGATGAAGACCGCATTTTACGTTCTTATCTTTCGGCGATTAAAGCGACCTTGCGTACTAATTTTTATCAGACCACTCCGGATGGCGATTACAAGCCTTATATCAGTTTCAAAGTGAATCCTAAAGAAATCCCAGGTATGCCATTGCCGTGCCCTGAGTTCGAAATATTTGTGTATTCGCCTTGGGTAGAGGGTGTCCACTTGCGTGGTGCCAAAGTTGCTCGCGGTGGGTTGCGTTGGTCTGACCGTCGTGAGGATTTCCGTACGGAAGTATTGGGTCTGATGAAAGCACAGCAAGTCAAGAATGCAGTGATTGTGCCCGCGGGTGCTAAAGGTGGATTTGTGCCGAAGTGCATTCCATCGAATGCGACGCGTGACGAAGTGTTGCAAGAAGGCATTCGTTGTTATCAAACATTTATTCGTGCGCTATTGGATATCACGGACAACCGTGAAGGTGATAACGTGGTTCCTCCGCCACAAGTGGTCCGTCGGGATGAAGATGATCCTTACTTGGTTGTGGCAGCAGACAAAGGCACGGCAACATTTTCGGATATCGCCAATGGCGTCGCAGCGGACTACAACTTCTGGTTGGGTGATGCGTTTGCTTCGGGTGGTAGCCAAGGTTATGACCATAAGAGGATGGGTATTACCGCGAAAGGTGCTTGGGAATCGGTTAAGCAGCATTTCAGTGAATTAGATATTGATATGGATCATGAGCCATTTACCGTCGTGGGTATCGGTGACATGTCCGGTGACGTGTTTGGTAATGGCATGTTGTTGTCGCACAATATCAAATTAGTGGCTGCGTTCAATCATCAGCATATTTTCTTTGATCCCAATCCTGATGTTGAGAAAAGTTTTGCCGAACGTCAGCGCATGTTTGATTTGCCACGCTCAACGTGGGCGGATTACAACACGGCATTGATTTCTGAAGGGGGCGGCATCTTCTCGCGTCAAGTGAAATCGATTCATCTGACCTCGCAGATCAAGGCAGTGCTTCAGGTGACGGCTGACGAGCTCACGCCGAATGAATTGATGACGGCTATTTTAAAAGCCCCCGTTGATTTGTTATGGAACGGTGGTATTGGTACCTATGTGAAGGCTGAGTCTGAGACGAATGCTGATGTGGGTGATCGTGCCAATGATGCAGTGCGTATCAACGGTAACGAGCTGCGCTGCAAGTGCGTGGGTGAGGGCGGTAATCTAGGTTTCACTCAGCTGGGACGCATTGAATATTCGTTGGCCGGTGGTATTTTATTCACCGACTTTATTGATAATGCGGGTGGCGTAAATTGCTCGGACCATGAAGTCAATCTGAAAATTCTGTTGAATAAAATGGTTGCAGAAGGCGATATGACGTACAAGCAACGTAATGAGTTATTGGTAGACATGACGGATGAAGTAGGACGCTTGGTGTTGGCAGATAATTTCTACCAAACGCAAGCGTTGAGTTTGTCTGCGTCACGTGCTGCGAAGACGTTTGATGAATACGTGCGCTTTATGTTGGATTTGGAAAGAAGCGACCGTTTAAATCGCGCCCTCGAATACTTGCCGACGGATAAAGAAATCACGCGTCGTCGTGCTGAAAAAATTGGTTTTACGCGTCCAGAGCTTGCCGTGTTGTTGGCCTACAGTAAAATTGATTTCAAAGATTCATTATTGAAATCCAATTTGCTCGATGAGCCTGCGTGCTTGCCTTACTTGGAATCGGCATTCCCTGCGCAAATTGGCGAGGGGTTTATGCCTCAGTTGCAAGAGCATCGTCTGCGTCGTGAAATCATTGCAACGCAATTATCTAATGCGATTTGCAATCGCATGGGTCCAACCTTTGTGAAACGTATTTACGATGAGTCTGGCGCTAACGCACCTCAAGTTGCGAAGAGTTATTTGGTGGCAAGCCATATTTTCAATATGGACGGCTTGTGGGCGCAGATTCAGGCGTTGGGAACAACCGTGCATGCTTCTGTTCAGCATGACATGATGGTGATCTTGATGCGTTTGATTCGTCGTGCAACGCGTTGGTTTTTGCGTAATCGTCGAGTGTCTTTAGACATCAAAGAGTGTATTGATACGTTCCAGCCACACATTGCTGATTTGTCTGCGCATTTAGCGGACGTCTTAGCGGGTGAGGAGCTCGAAAAATTATTCGAGAACACGCAGGGCTATGAGTCTGAAGGTGTTCCCCCTTCGTTGGCGTTGGCGATGGCCAGCTGCCGTGCATTAGTGTCTGCGATGGATATTATTGAAGCGGCGTTGATTCAGTCGATCCCCGTGAAAGACGTGGCCACTGTGTACTTCTCCGTGGGTGCGCGTCTGCATCTGGACTGGTTCCGTGCACGGATTGCATCACACGATGTGAATGACAATTGGGATGCATTGGCGCGTGCTGCTTACCGCGATGATGTGGATAGACAGCAACGCAGCATTACGGAAAGCATTTTGTATTATTGCAAACAGTGCAAAGATGCGACGGCGGGCATTGCGGCGTGGGAAGAAGAGCAGAGTGAGCTGGTGGAACGTTGGCGCTTCATGTTGAATGATTTGCGTGCGAGCACGTCCGAAGATTTCACGATGTATGCCGTAGCATTGCGTGAGTTATTGGATTTGGCACAAGCCAGTCACAGCCAATTACAACGGTTAGTCCATTAGGAGGCGTTGATGCTGGATCCCTTGTATCCCTTCGCGCGGTCGCTGTTATTTTTATTACCGCCTGAGCGCGCGCATGCGATGGTACTGGATTGGCTCGATGCCCAGGCGCGGTTTTTATCGTGCTCAAAGCCGACTCCGGCGGAGAAAGTGCGCGTGATGGGGATTGATTTCCCTTCGCGCGTGGGTTTAGCGGCGGGGTTTGATAAGAATGGCGATCATATTCCTGGTTTGGCGTCCTTAGGTTTCGGTTTTTTAGAAATTGGGACCATTACGCCACGTGCGCAAGACGGTCAGGCATTACCGCGTATTTTTCGTTTAGAAAATGACAATGCGCTGATCAATCGCATGGGGTTTCCGAATAAGGGCGTGGATTATCTGGTCGAACGTTTGTCTGCTTTGACGCCTGCGACGCGTCCTGTCCTAGGGATTAACATTGGTAAGAATGGCAGCACCTCCTTAGAAGATGCTATCCACGATTATATGCATTGTTTAACACGCGTTTATCCACATGCAGATTACATTGCCGTGAACTTGTCATCTCCGAATACACCGGGTTTGCGAGAGCTTCAGGGGGGCAAATATTTGCCTGGGTTGTTGGCGGGATTGAAGGCTGAACAAAAGCGTTTGGCGGATGAGACGGGGCGTTATGTTCCCTTGGTCGTGAAAGTATCACCGGATTTGAATGATGCGGAACTGGCTGAAATGGCTCAGATTTTGTTGGATTCAGGTGTCGAGGGCGTGATAGCGACCAATACGACCTTATCTCGGCATGGATTGCGTAGCCCACGTTTTACGAACGAAGCAGGTGGATTGAGCGGGGCACCCTTAATGGCGCGGTCTACGGCTGTTTTAGCGCGCTTAAATGAGTTGTTGGGCGGCAAAGTGGCCTTGATTGGGGTAGGGGGCATCATGAGCGCTGCCGATGCCCAAGCCAAGTTTGAGGCCGGTGCGCAGTTGATTCAGGTGTATACCGGGTTGATTTATAAGGGCCCAGGGCTTATTGCATCCCTATAGGTGCCCGCCATGTATCTCTTATTATGCCCCCCCATTTGCTCCCTTCGGGAGCTACATGGGGGGCTCCACATATTACACCCCTGCCGGGGCTTAAGACGAGCGGTTGTCACATGACATTACAATTCTTTCAACCTGTGTAGATCCCAACCTTTTGGAAAGGGAGCTACGTACCTCTTATCCCCCCCCTTTTTTGAAAAAGGGGCTACGTACCTCTTATCCCCCCTTTTTTGAAAAGGGGGCTACGTACCTCTTATCCCCCCCCTTTGGAAAAGGGGGGTTAGGGGGGATTTGTTATATTTAGCACATTTTAAACCGTTCTTAAGGTGATAACTTCCCCATTGGCTGAGTGGTTTGTGAGACATTGTCCATTTTTGCCATCTTTTTAGCTAAAGTTGGCAATCTTCATTGCATTGGCATTTTCAATATGGTAATTTGGTTTTCATCGGAGGGCATTTGTTTTGCGGGTTCCCAACAAAGAACTGCAAAATCAATGCACTAGCGAGGTTTGCGTTTCTGGCAATAAGTTTGTCATTACACTTGTGTTAGTTGACATGTAGTGTTAGAATACGCGGAACCGGCACTCTTTAAACGGTGCATTTCGGGCTCTACTTTCCCATGTGGGGGGTAGGATAAAAGTTTTAATTACAGATGGGAAGTGTCATATGCCACGCAAAACAGACAAGCGCCAACGCCTGATTCAGGCTGCAAAGAAGTTAATCCGTAGACAAGGTTTTCATTTGACGACCTTAGCGGACATCGCACAAGAAGCAGACGTGCCGCTAGGCAACGTTTACTACTACTTCAAAACGAAGGAAGCGATCGGTGAAGCGGTTATTGCTGACATCGCACGCGGTTTGAGCGAATCGATCACTTCTTGGGACGAAAATGCAGATCCACGCGATCGTTTATTTGCATTCGTTCAAGAAGAAGTATCGAACGTGGACGAAACTGCGCGTTCTGGTTGCTCGATTGGTGGATTGTGTCAAGAATTGGCAAAGCAAGGCGGTCCATTGGCCGATGCAGCTGCCAAGTTAATGAGCGACACGATTGCTTGGGCTGGCAAACAGTTCAGCACAATGGGCTTTGGTGCTTCCTCTACTGATTTAGCACAACAGTTCTATGCAATGGTTCAAGGTACCGCCTTGTTGACCAATACGTTCAAAGATCCTAAGTTGATGATCAACTTGAGCCAATCTTTACGTAGCTGGTTGGACAAAAGCGTTGCCAAAGGCAAAGCAACTGCTCCATTAGCGACAGCAGAAGAAATTGCGTAAGCACGCATTTCATCTCAATAAAGAGGACGGGTTTACCCGTCCTTTTTTTTTGAGGTGAAAATATGATGCCGAGGTTGCTTTAGAGTGGAATTTGAAGTGTGCTATTGCTATGCTTTGTTTTAAAGATGTTAGATCTTCTTGTCTTAAGTATCTCTGCTAATCGTCCAACTCAAACGATTTAAATTGCCGCTAGGAAACAACGATGCATAAACGTGTTGGATTTATCTTTCTTTATGCAACACTTCCGTTCATCGGATATGCTCAAGATAATGCTTCGGATTTCAATTTTTCTGGATACGTTGACACTTCCTATAACTATCTTCTGAGAGACAATAAATTTACAAGTGGAACATTTGATAGGGTATATGATATCAATCCAAATGGATTTACGCTGCAACAAGCATCCATGACGCTTGCCTATCAACCTAAAGAAGGATTGGGTGGCTTAGTGAATCCTGTGATAGGAAGGGATACATATATTTTTTCTCCTTATGGGTGGAACCCGGATTACGGCTCCCAATGGTTTGGTTTTGATATTCCACAAGCATACATTCAGTATGCAATAGGAAGTTTTACCGTTATTGGCGGTGAATTATTGACGTTGGCGAGTGCTGAAAGCCTAATGCCAACGAAAGACACGAACTTTTCTCGATCGATTCTCTGGGGGTATGCTACACCGACAACAACATTGGGATTTCGAGGGACTTATGTTATTAATGAGAAAGTCACGCTTATAGCAGGTCTGGACGACGGCTGGGACACTATTCGTGATTTTAACCGACGCAAAACTGTTGAGCTGAGTATTGTTTATACGCCTCACCCTATTGTTGCGATAGCGCTCACGGGTTACACAGGTGGACAACGGGCAGAAGATAGAACTTCTTCTGGACCAGAAAGTGCTCGCACACTGATCGATCTTGTTACCACTGTTAATGCCACTGATAAATTAACCTTTATTTTGAATTATGATTATGGCATTCAATCCAAAGCGTTATTACCTAATGACAATATTGCAGAAGCAGTTTGGCAGGGTATCGCGGGATATTCCAATTATAAATTTGATGATAATTGGAGGATATCGTTCCGCGGCGAAATTTTCTCTGATCGAAATGGGTATCGTACAGGGGTAGAACAAAGCTGGAAGGAATTGACATTGACATTGGGTTACTCTCCCATTAAAAACATTGAGTTCCGCGGAGAGACCCGACATGACTTCTCTAATGTTGATTCATTTGTGAACGCAGACGGCATTGGAGTGAATAATAATCAACAATCATTTGCGCTTGAAGGTGTTTTCCAATTTTAACATGATTGCGAGAGATAATTTTCCATACTATTCAAATTCAAGTATTGTTCAAGCAAACGACAATGAAGCCAGACACGAGCGTTAAATAGAGTGCAGCGCAGGACAATCACAAACCGCTTCAAGTCGCTAATTTAACACGCTGACCCTGCACCATTTTGCCATTTGCATCCAGTTTGTAACAACCGTCTAATCCACGTGCTAACATGCTGTTATAGGCATACGTCACACCACTTTCCGCTTTAGGTTGAAGCTGCACCAATGCGTTGTCGCGCATCTGTGTTTGGGCACCATTGACGTTGTCCATAGAGGTCGCAAGCTTATCCGTCACGCGATCGCGTTCTCCTTCAATATCGCTCATCACAAACGATGTCATCATGGCAACCAGCGTGATCAAGGTTAACGTCACTGGATCGCGGGTCAAGAACATTCCGCCCAAGGTCGCTTCTAAACCATTCATCACTGTATTACCGGCTCGTTTCAATTGATAACGCACCTTAGCTTCCGATGAAAGTTCATCGTATCCGCCAATCCTCGGTACTGCGTAGGCAATTTTAATAAACGTCGTGATGGCTGCGGGAACAAACATATACACATATCCAATCCCGGCAGTGATGCACATGGCATAGGATAATGAACTCGCCGCCTGCTTCCCCATCGCGAAACTTGAATGGAACATCCCTTCCTTCAGGATGTCTGTGAGTGCCTCGACCACCACAAATTGTTGGAAGATCGCGCCGGCAATCACGGCCGCAGGTAACACAAAGGTGGTGAACATCGCAATATAATTTCGCCCCTCAGATACGTTAGGGCAAGCATTTTTTGCTTCGATAATGCGGTGCGCAATCGACTTTTCATTCGCCGCTGATTTTAGGTTCTCAGGGATCGTAACGTCGTTCACATTTTTCGCTAATATCAAATCTTTCAATAATACTAAATACTGAAAATTTGAGGCAGACAAGGTTTTCTCTTTCGCAAACTCATAAAAGACAATGCCAATCGTAAAAAATGATCCTACGCCTAAAACAGCTGAGAAGGTGACGGCAATTTCCGGGGTCATGATATGCTTCAGCGAGGTGTGGATGAGTAAATCTAATACCAGATCATATGTAAACAATCCGCCCACCAACGATGAAACAAAAACGATCATCATCGCGTTGAACAAACCCATTTTTTCAGTGAGGGTATAATTGACATCAGACTTATGACGTTGTTGATGATAACGTTTTCGGAGAATATGCTGATTGTTGTCACGTGTGACATCAAAATTAGCCTGCGTGGTGACATATGCGCCGAGTAGCAAACTTGACATCATCATGCCCAAGCTGTAGTAGGGTAAAAAATCAAAATAGTAGGCACAAGGTACTAAACCGAGAGCCACGAGATCCAGTGCAAATAACAATTTGAGGTTGCGTTTATAAGAGGCCTCTGCTTTAGCGGAATTAAAATACAAGGCCAGTGCATTAATGCCTGCAAGCACGGTGAATCCGACGGATAATCCCGTGATCATCAATGCGTCACTACTCAATTTTTCAACAATGATGTAGCCCACCATACCCAAACCCAAGCCATTGCCCAAGGCAAAGCAAATCGCGCAAAATTTACCGAAGCGGCTCATCAAAAAATTGCGATGGGCGGTTTTTTCTTCGAGGGCGGTGTTTAAATAATGTTTGAGTTTCGTATAAGCATCTGATCTATAGCGTTCTTCATTTAATATCGCGTTTAAGATGGCCTTTTCGCTTGCAACGCGCGATTTTTCATCGGCGATTTTTTGAGACTGCCGCGCTTCACCTTTAAGGCGCTCACATTTTTGCTCCAAGATATAGTGAATCAGAAAATAGCGTTTGAAATGATCGTAATCCCCTTGATGGAGCGGACCGCCTTTATACGTGATGCCATCAAAAATATCGAGATAGCCATTGGCGCGCTGTTGATATTGACTGAGTCGTTTTTGGTTGCTTGACTCATTTATGGGTTGATTTAGCTCAATATGAGCTTTAATAGCTTCGGTTGAAAATGTCATGATTAAACTCTACTGTGTTAAAAAAGGATATTTAACGAGAAAAATGCGAATGTTAGATTCGCCAAGTAGAGTTTTGCCAACGGGAAGAACGCGAAAGGAGAAGACGCACGTGTGCAACATTCACATTGTGATCGCATGTTGATGTCGTGCTACGGGCCATGATTTTCTCCAGGTTCTATTTCAGCCTAACAAACCCGATCACGGTTGTCAAGATTCGAAAGGTCGAAAGATCACACCCTAGACCTCTGCATTACGTCGAGGTTTGCCTTCATTAGAGACTTCTGTCATGCAATCATCCACTACCTGACGTTTATCGCCTACTTGGCTCCATAAACGCAAGGTTCGAGGCTCATCCCCGGTTTTAGTTTCTGGGTCGACTTTACCTTGCTCAACCATCCCGCTAGCTGTTCGTGAAAAGTAAATTCCAAGGTCTCTTTTTGGGTTCCATTCAGGATTATTCATATGCAGTCGTGTTTGAGCGATAAGCTGCAAAGTTATTTTTTCAAAATTGGATTTGCCTGGTAATTCAAGCAAACTTTTGAGCTGTGTATCTGAGAGAGCAGGCATCAATACCGCTATGACCTGGGCCGCGGCCTGGCGGACGGTCCAGTTTGCATTATTCAATGTATTCAGAAGAGGAGGAATCATCGCGTTACGTTGTGCTTCAGAGGCATGATGTGCTATTGCGCCCAAGGCAGCAGCTGCGGCTTGGCGGACGTACGGGTATACATCATTCAATGTATTCAGAAGAGGGGTAATCATCGCGTTACGTTGTGCTTCAGACGCATGATGTGCTATTGAGCCCAAGGCGGCAGCTGCGGCTCGGCGGATGTCCGGGTTTGCATCATTCAATGTATTCAGAAGAGGAGGAATCATCGCATCACATTGTGTTTTAGAGCAATGCAGTGCTATTGCGCCCAAGGCGGTAGCTGCGGCTCGGCGGACGCCCGAGTCTGCATTATTCAATGTATTCAGAAGAGGCGGAATCATCGCATCACTTTGTGTTTTAGAGCAATATGGTGCTATTGCGCCCAAGGCGGCAGCTGCGGCTTGGCGGACGCCCCAGGCTACATCATTTAATCTATTCAGAAGAGGCGTAATCATCGCATCACATTGTGTTTTAGAGCAATATGGTGCTATTGCGCCCAAGGCGGCAGCTGCGGCTTGGCGGACGTCCCAGTCTGTATCCTTTAATCTATTCAGAAGAGGAGGAATCATCGCATCACGTTGTGTTTTAGAGCAATATGGTGCTATTGCGCTCAAGAAGGAAGCTGCGGCTTGGCGGACGACCGAGTCTGCATTATTCAATGTATTCAGAAGAGGCGTAATCATCGCATCACATTGTGTTTTAGAGCAATATGGTGCTATTGCGCCCAAGGCGGCAACTGCGGCTTGGCGGACGACCCATTCTGCATCCTTTAATCTATTCAGAAGAGGCGTAATCATCGCATTACGCTGTGCTTCAGAGCAATGTGGTGCTATTGCGCCCAAGGCGGCAGCTGCGGCTTGGCGGACGCCCCAGTGTGCATACGTTAATCTATTCAGAAGAGGCGTAATCATCGCATCACGTTGTGCTTCAGAGGCATGATGTGCTATTGCGCCCAAGGCAGCAACCGTGCTTTGGCCGTCCGGCTCTGCATTATTTAATCTATTTAGAAGAGGAGTCATCATCGCATCACATTGTGGTGCTTCAGAGGAATGTGGTGCCATTGCGCTTAAGACGGCAGCTGCGGCTCGGCGGACGTCCGAGTCTGTATCATTCAATGTATTCAGAAGAGAAGTAATCACCGCATTACGCTGTGCTTCAGAGCAATGTGGTGCTATTGCGCCCAAGGCAGGAACTGCGGCTCGGCGGACGATCCATGCTGGATCATTCAACTGAGCAGATAGAGTGGTTATTATCAGTTGGATATTGTCTTGCGAAAATTCTGGGGCGAAAGCCTTTAGGTTGCTTGCCACGGTTATTTTTTTCAAAACATCCGAGAGGATGTTTTGACTGACGGAAGGAGTAATATCATGGGTGTTCGGAAAAAGTTTATTGATAAATAAACAGCAGCGGATTCTGTGCTCATACGAGCTGAGCGGATCACGCAGGGCGGCATCAAGCAGTTTGAGCCATACATGCTTACCA
>JBIOEA010000031.1:0-25539 GCA_044445605.1 Gammaproteobacteria bacterium
CATCCGGTGGCGCATCACCCACAATCGATTTCAGTAGCACGAATATCGGGGGTATTTTCGGGTACATCAGTGGAGGGTTCAGTTATACCCCAGGGCCTTCATGGAATGGCACCATAACCAATGCAGGTAATGTTTCTGGCGGTCAATATGTGGGTGGTATCCTGGGCCAAAGTCCCAACTCCAATGCCGGCTACTCGGGCGGTTTCATTGGAGCAAATGATTTTACGACCACTGCCGGCACCATCTCTGGAAACGAATATGTGGGAGGACTTGTCGGCGTACTCAGTGAGTATAGTAATTTCACCAGAACAGGGAATGTGTCCACATCCAGTGGTGTGGCTGTCAACCTTATCACGAACAGTACTAATGCTAATGAGGGGGCTATTGGTGGATTGTTTGGATTGCAAAACGCCACATATTCCACAGGCTTCCCCTATTCCTTTTCCCCCACCACATTAACAAATAATGCAACAGTCACGTTTCCCACAACAGCATCTGGTTATGTGGCTGTCACTGGTGTTGGTGGCATATTTGGCATACTCGATGCACAAAACGTGACCATTCCATCTACGATGATCAATAACGGTACCATTTCGGAAATTGCCTCACACTCCACACCTAGCATCCCTGTTGTCATTTCTTATGTTGGCGGTATCGCCGGACAGGTCAATAATCTTATCAGTGCTTCATTGTCAGGGCAGCTCACGAATAATGCTGCTGTGACACTTGTACAAAACCCTTCTTACACTAATGTAGGTAGTACTGGTGTCGGTGGTATCTTTGGCGCCGCACAAAATGTAACCCTATCCGGCACAGTCACTAACAATGCGGCCGTTGCAGGTGCCAATGCTACAGCTGGTATCATTGGATCTGTAAGCAGCTCCACACTCTCGGGCACCTTCATCAATAATGGGGCTGTATCAACCACACTTCCTATTATCGCTCATGGCGATAATGGTGGTATCGGTGGTATTATCGGCGAAGCTTTTGACGCCACCCTATCAGGCACATTCACTAACACCAGTACGGGCACAGTGACCGCTAACAATGCGCCTGCTGTCGCTGGCGTGATAGGACTATCAGATGCATATGCATTAATCAACATCACCTCTGCCGCCATCGTAGAGAACGATGCCGCAGTCACAGGCGGCCAATATGTGGGGGGCATTATTGGTAATATGCTGGGAGGCACCGTATCCAATGCACCCGTTAATAAAGGCAACATTGGTACACTCGGGCAAGATATCGCTGTGGGCGGCATGATTGGTAATTTCAGTGGTGGTGATCTCACCAATGCCACCTTGAGCTTCACAGGTACCAATACCTTCACTGTCGCAGGCTTGAATCAAGTCGGCGGATTGATTGGCGTTGTGGGCAGTGGTGTGACGGCATTGCCTACGACTGCACCCATTATCAGCGATACGCATGTGACTGTGTCTGGTTCAGGTACGAGCATTGGCGGATTATTTGGTGAATTTGATCTCGCTAGCTATTCACAAAATTTAACATTCGGTGCCACTGTCTCAGGTGGACAATACGTCGCTGGTTTGATCGGTGAATTAAACGGTGCCAGTTTAACAGGCACCTTGACGTCCAGTGGTGCGCTCACTGCAACATCGAATGGATTAAGTGGCATCGTCGGTTACATGACAGGCACCAGCACCATCGCTTTAAATAACATCGCGGTCACCAATAGCTTCTCAGGTGTGAGCGATATCGGTGGCGTTGTCGGATACACCGATGGTACTGATACATTCACAGGAACGTTTACCAACGGCAGCAATGCACTCTCGATTAACGGCACCAATGTCGGTGCAGTGATTGGACGTGCTACAGGTAGCTTAGGTGCTATCACCACCAATACGGCCTTGGCTAGCAATGGTACCAATGTCGGTAGCATTGTCGGATTCATGGATGTCGGCAGCACCGCAACCGGTGCATTCACCAATAATGCGTCGGGCATTATCACAGGCACCGGCACGAATGTCGGTGGTGTTCTCGGACAAAGCGCTGGCAACTTAACCAACACGATGACGAACAATGCTGCTATTACAGGTAACGCGAATGTCGGCGGTATCGTCGGTCAATTATCGGGTGGCACGCTCGCTACAGGCACGCTCAATGTCGGTAATGTCATTGTCACAGCAAGCACGTCAGGTGCAGGCTATATTGCAGGCGGCATGACAGGTATCAGCACGATTACTTCCCCTACCATTAACGTGAACAGCAGTGCAAACTTCGGCACCACTGCATTGAATATCGGTGGTATCGTCGGCGTGGTACAAGGCACTGCAACGTTGACTCAAGGCACCTGGACCATTCCTAATGTGCTTGTATCAAGCGGTGTGGATGTCGGCGGATTCGTCGGTTATGTCAATGGCCTCAGCACCCCAACCACATTGAATGGTAACTTGAGCTACGCAAACAATGTCACCAGTCTCACGAATGTCGGTGGTATCGCAGGTAAAGTTTCAGGTGCCACGATTGGAGCAAATTGCACCTTGGCTGGCAATGCACAAATCACGGGCACAACCAGTGTCGGTGGTTTGTTCGGTGTCATGGATAATAATGCCACCATCGATATCACCGCTAACATGACCACTTCCAGCAATGCAACCGTCACTGGCAATGCAAACGTCGGCGGTTTAGTCGGTAATTATCTCGCCGCCACAACGAACCTCGGTAATACCAATACCTTTACCAATAATGCGACCGTCAGCTCCACACAAGCCATCACGAGCCTCGGCGGTATCTTTGGTGCCATGGGCAGCAGTGCTGTATTCAGCGACAATGCGTCGAACTACGGTGCTGTCACAGATGCCAATGCACCAACCCTTGGCGGTATCATGAGCAACTTCGCTGCGGGTACCTTCTCAGGCGTCTTAAATAACTATTATGCATTCACGGGCACTTCTACCCAAACATCCATTGCTGGATTATTCGGCACTGTCACCGGTGGTAACTTCACGGGAGCTGCACTGTATAACAATGCTGCTGTGAACGGTGTCAACAGCGTCGGCGGTGTCATTGGATTGTTCTCAAGTGGCACGATCGACAGCGGCACATTTGCCGATAACTATGCGAATGTTACCGGCACATCGGCTGTCGGCGGTACGATCGGTACCGTCAGTGGTGGCAATATCCAAGGCACATTGCAAAATGAAACGATAACTGTTTCCGGTCAAACAAATGTGGGTGGCGTCATCGGTGAAATGACCTCCGGCACCATCAACAATGGATGGTTGGTTACCGATGGCAGCACCGTCAATGCTACAACGCAATATGCCGGCGGTGCTATCGGTCATTTAGGCGGTACCGCACAAGAAACGGGTAACATGGTCGTTCTCGGTCTTGGCACCGGCTCCGTCAGCAGTCCTAATGGTATCGGCGGATTCGTCGGCCACTTAGATGGCAGTGCTGTATTAGGAACATCGGGATCCTCGATGCTCATTAACACAAATTTCGGTACCTCAACCAATGTCGGCGGCGTTGTGGGTATCTTGCAAGGTTCTGCTAACATTGGTGCAGCCGCGATCACCTTCCTCACACCTATGAGCGCATCGGGAAGCACCAATGTCGGCGGATTAATTGGCGAAATGCTCAACGCTACTTATTCGGGTGGCACCTTACAATCGGCTGGCGATATTTCAGGTGGTAACACCATCGGTGGCATCATCGGCTTGGTCAATAATTCAAGCATCAATGCGACCTTGACGAACGTCAACTCCATCACCAGCGACACTGTCGCAGGCGGTGTGATTGGATCTGTCACCAATGGTTCGACCCTAGCAGGCACTTTCTCGAACCAAGGTAACGTTCAAGGCAATGGCTCAACCGGCGGCTTGATCGGCTCGATCGCCAACAGCACGGTTTCTTCCGGTACCTTCACAAACACAGGTACGGTCAATACCAGTAATGCAGCCATCAATAGCATCGGTGGCTTGTTCGGCAGTGTCTCTACCAGCACGATTTCGGGCGGCACATTCACGATGCAATCGGGTATCGTTTATGGACAAACCGATGTCGGTGGTGCCATCGGTAATTTAACCAATACAGCCGTTGCTGGCGCAACATTCCTGATGACGGGTGGCTTAGTACAAGGCAGTGGAAATCATACCGGAGGTTTGATTGGCTCCGTCAATAATGACACGACAAACACGTTTGGTGGCACAGTCACGTTATCGGGAGGCACCGTTACGGGATTAGGCAATAATGTCGGTGGTGATATCGGTTATCTTAACAATGTCACGATTGCAAGTACTGCTAATATCACGAGCACAGGCGGTACCGTCAACGGTGTCAACGATGTCGGCGGTTTGATCGGCCAATATGCTTCGGGTACTAATAATGCAACGGCCTTATTCAGTAATGCTGCAACGGTTAATGGTTCGGGGACTTATGCTGGCGGTATCTTCGGTGCATCGCTTGTATCCAGTGCTGCTAATATGACGAACAATGGATTCGTTAACGGTACGTATGATGTCGGTGGTATCATCGGTTATCAAGAAGGCACATTGTCCGGTAACTTGACGGTGGCTAAGTCTGTTTCGGGTGTTGATACGGTCGGTGGTATCGTCGGTAGCTTAGGCGCAACAAATGCTGGCGCATTATCAGGTACGATCATCTACGGCAATGGCCAAAATGCAGTATTAAGTTTAACCGGTGGTGGTAATAACCTCGGTGGTATCGTCGGTAGCCTTGGTACGGCGGGATCGATCCTTTCGAATTCTGTCACGATCAATAGCGCTGCGGGTACCTTGTTCAATGTTGCTACCGGTAGCTCGAACATCGGTGGTATTGCCGGTTACATGACCGGTGGTGCTGTCTTAACACCTAGCCTAGGTTCGATCACCGGCATCTATCACTTCCCAAGTGTACTGACCTTCAGTGATGGTACGAATATCGGTGGTTTGATCGGTCAAGCTTATGCCGTGCCAGATTCAAACTACAATCATTTCTATACACAAAGCGTCTTATACAGCCTCGCTGATGTCAATGCCCCCAGCGCTACAAACGTCGGCGGTATCATTGGATTATCGAACAATTCGAGATTCAGTGGCATGATGGGCACAAACAATGTAACCGGTAATACAGACGTTGGGGGTATGGTTGGTTACTCGACAGGTACCGCCTTCTCCATAGGCCAACAAGCAACTGCTCTGAGTTCGTTCAGCGGTAATAACACCTACTCGGGCACGGTCACGGGCGTGACGAATACGGGCGGTGTATTCGGTTTGATGGAAAATTCCGTTGTCGTCAATGCATTGCTCACGGGCACAGTCCATGGTACGTACAATACCGGTGGTATCGCAGGCCAATTGAGCGGCACAGTTTATATTAACGGCGCTGCTAACCCCGCTGTACATACGGTTGTGGGTGTGGTTAACACCGGTGGTATTGCAGGCTCAGTGAATGGTGCCGGTGTGGTATTAGATAACGTGTCATTCACGGGTGTGATCAGAGTAGCAGCGGGTTCGGCAGTCGGTGGTATCTTGGGTGCCAATAATGGTGGACAAGTCTATAATGCCTTGTCTGTCGGCAGTATCTATACCACGTCGGGATCTACAGTCATCGGAGCAGTGATCGGATCTAACAGCGGTAACGTCCAAGGATACTACGACACGCGCGTCACGCCTGCAGCCATTGGACAAAGCACGGGCGGAACCACCAATATATTTGGCAGTGGTTCGAGTGCCGTGATGGGCAACCCAAGCACCTACACTACCTTTAACTATGCAACGCAATGGACATCGAGTGCTGGCAATTATCCAAACTTGCAATTCTGCGGTGCAAGTTGCACATTAGCTTTGCGTGCAGACCCAACACCTCCTATACCACCCGTACCACCTGTACCGCCCGTACCACCAACACCTACGCCTGCGCATACGCCTAATGACAATGGCTTGATCAATGGAGCGTTGACTGTTCAAAACATCCAGGATCAAATTCCATTCGGACAAACAAGTGTAGCCGAAGCAACAGGATTTGAAGTGCTTCCACTCCTGTCTGTAGTAGGCACGAACAGTACCTTATACAGCACGTTGATGAATGCAGGCTTTAATAACTATCAACTCAATAATACGTATATCATGCATCAACACGGCGGTGCTACTGCCAGCCCGATCACACAAACCGACTTCAACAATATTATCCATGCATTGTTGGATGTGGCTCACACTCGCCACACAACGCAGCCCTACGCCGACGATATTAGGACCTTCTTGCCTTATGCCTGGATGTCACAAACGAGTGTGCTACATTTCGCCAATGATACCCAATTCCATACCTATAACGTGGGTACTTTCCTCACAGACAGTGCTGGACAAGCTCAACCTCTATCGCTGAAAATTGCGTCGTAAACTACGACAAATCCTCAACCAGCTGCTCACGCAATCCATCAAACGATCCATTGCTCATGATCAACACATGTTCGCCTGATTTCAACGTCATCATCATTGCTTTTTTCATTGGTGAAATATCATCAAAGCAATGCCAATTGCTTTGGCCTTTCACTAATTGCTCTACTGCTTCTGCCGATTCTCTTGGCTTCAACACATACACTTCATCTGCTTCTGCTAATGATTTGATCACTGCATCGCCATGCACGTTCGATCGCATACTGTATGAACGCATTTCAAGCAATACAATGATTTTGGAATCTCCGACTTTCATGCGCAATCCATGCAATGTTTTTTCGATCGCTGTAGGATGATGAGCAAAATCATCGTAGACGCGCACTCCCTTATTGTCTACGATCATTTCCATGCGGCGCTTTGGCGCTAAAAATCGACATAACGGCTCAATCGCACATGTCGGCTCCACGTTCGCTGCTTTGGCAGCTGCAATCGCCGCCAATGCGTTCATCACATTGTGCTCGCCCGTTAATGACCACGTGACACGCCCAACACATTTATCATGATCAAATACATCGAATTCACTGCCATCGCGTTTTATTAATTCAGCACGGATCCCCGCACCATTCAAACCAAATGTTTCGCACGGTGTCCATGCACCCATCGCCAATACTTCGTCGACATAGCGATCTTGCAAGGGATGAACAATCAATCCCTCCGATGGAATGATCCTCACCAAATGATGAAATTGCTTTTGGATCGCCGCTACATTCTCAAAAATGTCGGCATGATCAAACTCAATATTATTAATGATCGCCGTGCGTGGGCGATAATGAATGAACTTCGATCGCTTATCAAAAAATGCGCTGTCATATTCATCCGCTTCGATTACAAAATAAGGTGCAGTACCTAAGTACGCGGAACCTGGTAATTGTCGAGGCACACCCCCAATCAAATAACCTGCATCAATCGCGTTTTCATGCAAGATCCAAGCGAGTAACGTGCTCGTTGTTGTTTTGCCATGCGTGCCCGCCACAGCCATCACGTGTCTTCCTTGCAAAATATGCTTGGCTAGCCACTCCGGCCCACTGCTATAAGGCAACTGCAGATTCAGTACGGCTTCAATCTCAGGGTTGCCCCGCTTAATCGCATTACCCACAATCACATGATCCGGACGCGGGTTTAAGTTCGAGGCCGCATAAGGCGCCATCAACGCGATGCCATCTTCTTCAAGTTGTGTGCTCATGGGCGGGTAAACCTTTGCCTGTTCTGAACCCGTCACGGTGTAACCCATGTTTTTAGCCAGACGAGCTAACCCCGCCATGAATGTGCCAGCCACACCCATTATGTGAATATGCATGTACGAAAGACCCCCACTTAAATAAATTCTGCTTTATAATACCCCATCCGAGGGATATCCACGCCCCACCATTTTCGGGAGAACATCATGAAGCCTAAGAACATTCTATACGCACAATCTGGCGGTGTCACGGCCGTTATTAATGCAACAGCAGCTGGCGTGATAGAAGCCGCTCGTGCAGCAGGCCATAAAGTCGGCCACGTCTATGCCGCTCGCAACGGTATCTTGGGCGTCTTGAATGAAGATCTCATTGATACTTCCTTTGAATCCAAAATCGCGATCCAAGCCTTACGCTACACTCCCGGTGGTGCTTTTGGCTCCTGTCGCTATAAGTTGAAAGACATTGAAACACATCCCGAAGAATACGAACGCCTCATGGCTGTTTTTAAAGCGCATGATATCGATGTATTTATGTACAATGGCGGTGGCGATTCCGCTGATACTGCGTACAAGATCTCCCAGTTAGGTAAAAAGATGGGTTACCCTTTGCAATGCATCGGGATCCCTAAAACCATTGATAACGATTTACCGATCACCGATACCTGCCCTGGATTTGGCTCAGTCGCCAAGTATGTGGCGACCAGTATTCGTGAAGCGTCGTATGACATTGCGTCGATGTGTTCCTCGTCCACGCAAGTCTTCATCATGGAAGTGATGGGGCGTCATGCAGGCTGGATTGCTGCTGCTGCCGGCTTAGCCAGAACACATGAAAAAGAAGGCCCTCATATTATTCTGTTTCCAGAACGTCATTTCAATGAAGCGACCTTTTTGAACAAAGTGGCTGATTGCGTGAAGAAGTATGGCTTCTGTTCCATTGTGGTATCAGAAGGCGTACGCAATGCTGAGGGTCAATTCTTAAGTGAGACGGGCTTAAAAGACGCTTTTGGCCATGCTCAATTAGGTGGCGTTGCCCCTACCCTGGCGGCCTTAATTAAGGAAAAGCTAGGCTTTAAATACCATTGGGCGGTGCTGGATTACCTCCAACGTAGCGCTCGCCATTTGGCCTCAGAAACCGACGCCGAGCAGGCCTATGCAGTTGGCAAGGCTGCCCTGGAATACGCGCTTGCAGGCAAAAATGCGGTCATGCCGGTCATTGAAAGGCAATCCAATATCCCTTACATGTGGGGAATTAAAGAAGCCAACCTAGTCGATATGGCGAACAAAGAGAAGCATATGCCGGCTGATTATATCGCTCAAGATGGCTTTAGCATCACTCAGGCTTGCCGTGACTACCTGGAACCCCTGATTCAAGGCGAAGATTACCCTCCCTATGTCAATGGGTTACCGGATTACAGGCACTTACGGAATGAGCCTGTTATCAAGAAGTTGAAGGCGTTTGAGGCATAACTGAAGGAACCTGCACGAAATAACTTCCCATTATCATGAGCTATAGTAGTTCCGACTTGATATGACGATCTATGTTGAAATGATTGAGATGTCATGTGACAAGCGCTCTTCTTAAGCCCCGGCAGGGGTGTAATATGCGGAGCCCCCCATGTAGACACCCGAAGGGTGGCAAATGGGGGGTTAAGTGATATAATCTCGTTTTAGCCCCGGCAGGGGCGTGACATTAGCTCATCCCATCACAAATCGATCATCAAATTTAATTTGGCAATGTTGCAAAATCTTTAAATATTCTTCTTCAAATGACATACTTTGATGATGCTTCTCCTGATGCTGAATATAGTTTTTAACTTGATTTAATCCCGAATAACTCACAGAGAATGAGGCATAACCTTCTTGCCAAGCAAACGCTTTATGCTCTGGGAAATTTTTATGAACCCAATGCGACGAAAATGTTTTAACGTTTTTTATCAATGTTGAATAATGGTCACATTTTTTCAATTCAATTAATAAATGAACATGATCTGACACTCCTCCAATGGCAAGGGGAACGCTTTGATGGTTACGTATGATCCCACCCATATATGGGTATAATCCTTTTTGAATAGTAGGCGTTATTAGTGGGTTACGATTTTTTGTTGCCCAAACGATGTGAAAGTAATGTGCGCGCAATGAATGTGCCATTGTTATTTTCCTTATATTTTTATGGGTTATTTTATTGTTATTCTTACACCCCTGCCGGGGCTAAAACGAGATTATATCACTTAACCCCCCATTTGCCACCCTTCGGGTGTCTACATGGGGGGCTCCGCATATTACACCCCTGCCGGGGCTTAAGAAGAGCGCTTGTCACATGACACCTCAATCATTTCAACATAGATCGTCATATCAAGTCGGAACTACTATAGCTCATGATAATGGAAAGTTATTTCGTGCACGTTCCTAAGCAATGTTAAATTTGTGTATACACTAGATGCGAATCTTGCCGTTACTCATGACCATCCAGTGAACAAAGAGTGATATTTTCCAGCTCTTTTGCCTCCTACATACCAATCTTATTTGCCTTATGTTGATCCTTTGGCTCACCATCCAGGCTCCCACCTACACATCGGTTAATACCCAACAGAATAAAAATATGGAAAAGTGCCGTGATCACAATTAAAGGCGCCATACCCGGTTGATTATCTGCCAATCCACAGTGAGCCCATCCCGTGATAAAGGCACCCATGAGTGCTCCGACACCAAACCCTTCAGCACTTTCTCGCGCTGTTGTTGTCCCATGTCGCGCCAACCGAGATGATCCAGACATTATGCCCATCGAGGTAACCATTAATGCAGCCAGTGCCCATGTATTCACCTCATCATCCAATCCCATCTTTACCGCGGCCGCCACAAACGTACTCAGACCCGCCAGCATGCCAATACTACCCACGACTTTTCCAGCCGATCTCCGATCATATCCGCCAAATAACACGGCAGGTGGCGCATGATACGTAGCCAAGTTCTCTAGTTCCATATTTCTCATCATCATTCATTACCCCTGCCTGTTGCGATTAAAGGATTATTAATCAACCAGGGCAACCAAAGTACCTGTCATCTTTAACAGTATTTGCTATGCTCATCATGAGTTAGACACACCATGAGGAGCATTATTTTGATACACACGCTCATCAAACAGCTGTTCACAGCCAAAAGCACAAAACAAATCAATGAGTTGCTTACCAGCGCGATGCACCTTTATGGCATTAAAAGCTTTGCGTTTATAGGGAGCGACTTGAAAACTTGACAGGCTACCAAGGAACAAGGTAGTCTACTTAGATTGGGCACAAGCATTCCCCACTCCTAAGGTCAATTATGAAATTTGAAGAGATATTAATCGGTTCCTGGCGCCAGTACTCAATTCCTAATATTCAGACCAAATATAAACTACATATTGCCATTCCCATGGAACATTTTGAAAGATCATGGGAAACGGTATATGAACTACTGAAAAAGGCCACCGATGATGGGATCATAGCTGGCATGAAAGTACTCAATGTGGGGGGCGAAGAGGGATTAGAGGCAAGAGTTGCCTCCTCAGAAACGACTCTTTCAGAAAATCCCCGGGCCAGGGTTTGTAATAACCCCTTCACCATATATTTATTTGATAAAATTGATGCTCACCAATGCAAAAAACTGATTCAATCTATCGATAGCCTTCTCAATCATGATAATATTCCAGGTATCAATAACAATCATTTAAGCAGAGCTGATATACGCATTCCTACCAGTACGCACGTGTCTTTTCGCCAAGAATCGTTAGATGGTCCATACAAATATATAGCCGTCCACTCTGCCAGCAATGAAGAGCTTGAGAAATTACGCGCACAGGGCGAAAAAAGCGAGGGTTTTTTGTCATTAATTGCCCCTTCAATCGACCTAGCAACAGAACAAAATAAAAAAGATTCAGAACTACTTGCCTTTTATAATCAAAATTATCGTCGCCTTGATACGGCAATGAACTCGCTTAGCATTGAAACTCAGTTCAGCCATGCTGCCTGGTTTCTGGGAATAGATAAATCAACTTTTCTAGATGAAAAAGATCCCACTAAAAAACAAGGCACAATAAATCGCGAATTCCGTAAACAGTCGATAAAATATCACCCGGATAAAACCGGAAAATCAGTTAAATCTCAGGCTGGCGAATTATTTCGATTACTGGAGTCCTGTAAGACATTAATCGAAAAAGTGTTAGAAAATCCAAAATTAGTGCTAGATGAAAAAACGTTATTGCAGCAAGAACCTAATTTACCGAAGCATCAATATGAATTAAGCAATTTTCATGGTGACCCCTATTATTACAAGGCTATGGCCAAAACATCAGTCAATGTAACCTTGTATCAACATTGGGAAAGCACCAAAACTGAAAAAAATATTTCAGGTCCAAACGAGCGCAGCCTAATAATATACAGCACTGCACTAACTGTTTACACACAGAAAAAAACCATCATCAAGCCATGGTACGAAGCATTTTTGTTACTATTGAGTGCTGGCGCACTGCCCAGCAGATTTGATCAGCACCATCTGAGGGATGTTTTTAATGAAGAAGATGGGCTCTTGACCCATGGTCAACAATGGTTGCTCTCAAAAGTCTTGAATACCGAGCTTGGCCTAATGTGGCTAGACAGCGATGATATTATCCATTTGGCTCGCCTTGCTCAAAAGCACCACGTCTCATTTTGGGGTGATAACGCAGGGGAAAGAAAAGACGATATTTTTATTGCACTGTATCAGACTTGGCCACAAACTTTATATGCGCGTCGCATTTCAAAAATCCTATATCTCGACCAGCATTGGTCTGAAATAATCAGCATCCGCGATACTATTGATCACGAAAAAATCAATAATGTCTTCCTTCAAGACACCGATCACTTAGCATTATTACCTGAATCCGCCCTTGTTGAATTGATTAAGTCATACGCTTCCGCTAAAAACCATATTCTTCAACACAGGCATTTGTCCCTGCGGCTGAGCACGCATTATTGGCACCATGTATTGATACCTAAGTTTTTTGATGATAAATGCATGCCCTCAGCGACTGAGTGGAAAACGTGGGCTGCGCAACAACTGATGAATGGCAACGTAATATGTTTGGAGATATTTTCTGCTCAAGCATTAAAAGAGCTTAAGGAATATATAACAAATAATCTATCTTTCGTGCCCTGGCTAAGCGATTACATCGACCAAGCCTCAGCAGCACTGGCCGGAGATTATAAAGTTGTGCCTGACTTTCTCGCCACAGAGTTTTATAAAAAGCATGTGCGAGAGTGGCATTGGTCAAATAAACCCATTTCTTCGCCTCTTGATCTCATCAAAGAAACTGTTTTTTCAGGTGACTTGGAAATATTATCTAAACTCAATGATGAAACACTAGGACTGATCACAGATGACGAGCATTGCTCCTGGCCATTGCTTTTTAACATTGCATGCATAAGAACAAACCTCGACAACAATAAATTATCAGAAGCCCAACAGTTCAAGACAGTTTTAGAGAAGATGGATTTGATTGACGCAGGAATAACAACATGGACGCAATTGATAACTCTTGTAGACTCAGACGCAGAATTGCAAGAAAAAACTAATAATGCCGTTATCATCGAACGAAAGCTTATCGTTGACAACCTACTCTGTGAATATGAAAAAAATCTCAAAAATAATAGCAGCCCAGCTGACCTTCAAGCGCAAAGAGGCAGAATTCAATTGCTTGGAGGAACCACAAAACCTATAGATGAATCATTCAGGTCCTCTCTAATTGAAATCTATAAAGAATGTTTCGCAGACATGAAGAAAAATGGCCCAACACCTGAGGTTCAAAAAGCGTTTCAAGCCCTTCGTTCTCAATGCGAAGGGATGGGTGAGAGATTTTATATACCAAGCTATTGGGCAGGCGAATCCTTACCCTCATCTGGCGCTGGTTTTTGTGATTCAATCGGTAAACACAATAACGCTCCCTTGAATGAACTATACAAGTTACTTGATTCAGTGATTTGCATCAATAATCCACGCATTTGTGCTTGGCACCCTGAATGGGCAGCAAACAAAAACGCAATTGATAACACATTTGGTCTACATAGGGATGACAATGCACTAAAACAACTTCATACCCTTCATGATGCTTATGCATGCCTTGGTGCAGTTGAACTATTTTACAGCCGCATACAATCTTTAACCAAGAAATCTGCTGCGCTGAAATACGACCCCTCGTTGACCTGGGAAAATGCAGAGCCCATCATCGAAGAACACCTGCTCAATTACCTAGATAATGAGCTTGCAGTGGTCTGTGAAGGGCAACGTTTAAACGCAGGGTATAAAACAAAGCGTCATGAGATCAAAGATCCCAAAGAATTGGTTAGTTTGTATGTTCAAATGGAAAAAGCAGACCATATGCTTGACAAGCTAAAAGGTGGGTACGAGCTTATCAAAAAAACTCAAAATATTAATGCTTACATTCCACTTAGGCTATCAACGGGAAACATTGACCCAACACTCGAAAACATTGCCATTCAAACTGAACTCAATACTGTGATTACCAATACTTTTAAAAAAACGCACCTACCTTATTCCGATGGTTATCTCGCCAGGCAATTGACTGAATTCAATAATCCAGATATTGTCAAAGCATTGGCCTTAAAGAACAGTGTGAAGGCTGGAGATTACAATTTTAATGCCCCTTCAGACAATGTGACTCTCACACCTGAAACTCAAAGGTTACTCGATCATGTCAATGATTATTTATCAAGTACACCAGAAAGTGTTAACAGAACTGCATTTATCACCTCACTTCAAAGCAACCCTTTATTGAAATTGTATTTTTTCAATGGAAATACTCTCATAGATCATCATTCAAGAATCCAAGCCATCACGCAGGCCATTCAAGCACCTGCTCCTAAGCTTTTATTAAAAGATAGATCTGCTGATCCCGATTCAGTTCAATTAGACCAACTGAAAGTACAGGCCAAAGCTGTACTAGCAATGCCCATGACACGATTGGAAGCAAAAAAAACAGGTTACTTTACGTTTAATAAGAATTTTATCGAGAGAAAAATTGATGTATTAACAAGTATTACGGGCTCAATCGAGAACGCCACCACCACATCGCAAATACATGACATCATGAGAACTGTGTCTCAGGCAAACGATGCCACTCAAAAACCGTTAACTTTGAGCTATGATCTTAAACCACTTACTGAACACCGCATTGGATTTATTTTTAATTCCACAACTGAAACACAGAGAATGGTTTCAGATGGGTTCAGTAAATTGATTCCAAAATAAAATTGGATGTTGCTGATCCACAGTGAGCCACCCACCGTGATAAAGACACCCATGAGCGCTCCGACACCAAACCCTTCAGCACTTTCTCGCGCTGTTGTTGTCCCATGTCGCGCTAACCGAGATGATCCAGACATTATGCCCATCGAGGTAAGCATTAATGCAGAAAGATTATTAATCAACCAGGGCAACCAAAGTACCTGTCATCTTTAACAGTATTTGCTATGCTTATCATGAGTTAGACGCACCCTAAGGAGCATTATTTTGATACACACGCTCATCAAACAGCTGTTCACAGCCAAAAGCACAAAACAAATCAATGAGTTGCTTACCAGCGCGATGCACCTTTATGGCATTAAAAGCTTTGCGTTTACTTTTTATACACAATTTCCGACATCTCAAGGGATCATTCAGTATTCCTATGCCTCCCCTCCACTTCGCGGCTGGCATGAGTATTACCTAGCCAATCATTTTGAAGATACGGACCAAACCCTACAATCCAATAAGCGCGCGCTAGAGCCGATACATTGGGATGTCTACACTCAAGCCAAAGAAGCCAAAACCACGAAGGAAAACCGTCTGCGTGAAGAATCCATCGAGCACGGGATTCGTCGTGGTATCTCTTTCCCCATCCATGGCCCCAACGATGATTTTGCCTCATTAGTGATTCATGAGCGCGAAGGCGAAACCTGCTTTAAAGGGCTTGAACCTCATCTTCATGAAATCCATATTTTTGGTTATTACTATTACACGCAATTAAAAAAAATCTTGAGACGTGAAAAAACACCTGAAAAAAAATTAGCACTGACGGCACGGGAATACCAATGTTTACGCTTAACCAAAGAAAATTTCCTTGCTGAAGATATTGCCGCGTTGTTGCATATCACACCGCGTACCGTCCATTTCCATATCCAAAATGCCATCAAAAAATTAGGGGTCAAAAATAAATATCAGGCAGTGGGGAAATTGGATTAGGTCATTTCCAACCATTCCTTATCCTCTTGTGTCAATTCGAACCGCTCTTTAGAAGTATCTACCAATAACTTCTCCAATGTCAATGTTTCACTTTTTTGTATAAAAACATGCTCTAAAATAAGCAACCTTGTTTCCCTTAACACCACATTCCACTCGGGCAAAATGGCCATAAAGGAACCTAAAGTGGCTACCCAGTGATTTTCAGCCTCCCTCACCAATTCTTCCGTAAAAAAATCATCAATGCTTTTGTACGAAACATCTCTGAGAACACATTTATTATCCAACATTTCAATAAGTCTTTTGTTATCGATTTCGCTGCTGTAATTTTTTAATATACACCACAGATCATAGTAATCTCTCGCCCTCGGTTTATTCCAACCTCGCGTAACTAGCTTTTTATGGGTTTGCAACAAGGCTCGTAATTTCTCAGCAACAATTTCCTCAATATGGTAGCAAGCAATTTTGCAGTCAATGACTTCATCATATCCATGCAAAATCGGCCTATCCTGTGGCGGCAACATCACAACCTCATCATGTGTTATTTCAACTTTTATACGACAAACATTATTGGGATATGGAAATGCAACACTAACAATAAAAGCATCTTGTCCGTTGGGGTGAGGCGATCTTTCTGCTTTGCGTTTCAACTGCAAATCAAACGCCCCATATGGAAACAATAAATTTTTCGAATTTAATATGGCGTTATTCATGAGCTTCTCTAGTTCATATCCTTTTGGTGCGTTGATAACCGAAAAATCCAAGTCTTCAGAAAAACGATAGTCTCCAAAATATGACTTTTTGAGAGCAGTCCCACCTTTGAACACTAAAGAACGAGTCAACTCATGCTCCATTGCAATTCCTGCTAAGATATAGCTAAGTACGTAATCTTTTTCAACTACATGCACAGGAACCTTTTTAAATCTTGCCTCGTCCATTAATTTCACACGCAATGATTTCATTTAATTTTCTCCCTTTGTTAAATTATTTTGAATCATCCACCTTTTATCGCATGGCCCTACAGCGGACCCGACTGGATCAAGTAAACAATATGAAGCCAATGGGATATCAAGCAGTGGTCTTAAATATTGTTCGTCAACGCCAAAATACTCAAGTGCCCAGCCAATACGTTTAGCAACAGCTTTCTCATCATATTGTTTGGCGTAATTAGCGAATCTTTGAATATCAATATCCCCAAGCGCTTCCTCCAAGATTCCCAATGCCCCTCCCATCCCTCCGAACATCTTACTATATACAAATACGTCAAGCAGGGTTCGCTCTTTATCGGTTATTTGAACGACGAAATGAGGGTCTATCCAAATTTTTTCCATACCAAAATTAAAATGCTTTTCTTGAATGGTTATATATTCATAGCGGGTTTCATCGATGACCCAGGCATGTTTATGATCCGAATCATTTAAGTGTGGATCACGCATTGAAGGGGTATAAACACGCATGGGCGTTGATGCCATGATTGTCAGGGGAATTTGCTCAGTTAAACCATGATGTTGAAGTGCCGACCAGTGACTAATAGCAGATGGTTGAACAAGAAAAGCTGATATGACATAAGGATGTATACTTTCTACTTCACCTAATATACCCACACTGGCATATAAGCCCCGACGTATTCGCCGAATAATTCCTTGCTTGAATAATCTAGATAAAATGACATTTAATGTGTTTTGAGGAATACCTATTTTTGCCGCAGCCTCACGTGCTTGCTCCGTATTAAAAATACGTTTATTTTCCGCAAAAAATAAGTGACGTATGAGGGTGATTCCATCACTTTCTATTTTTTGCTTGTTTGACATGTCAATCTCCTGCAATTTTGTTCGTGTTGTAATAATATACAATAATGTATATTATTGCAACGTAAAACATAACCATCCGTAAAAAACAATGCATTTATTTAAACCTGTCACCGATAACAGGTATACTCACCAGGTAGTTTGCTAATAAACTAGCAGGATATTGAAGGGGTATCTTATGTTAAAACGGTTCATGGCATTCTTATTATTAACCCTCTCCGCTTATGCCTTTGCAGCGGGCCCAGCGGTCACCAATTATATGGGCACAGGCAGCAATCCGCGCCTCTATTTAACGCTATCCGACAATCAACCGAATTGGGCTTCTTTTACCGTGGATTACCAAAAATCTGGCAACATTCCTTACGATACTAAAAACCCCAGCAAAGAACAATGGAGTACCTGGAATGTCCATGACCAGGCCGGCCAACAAGGTCATTACTATGGCACCATCACCCTGAAAGCCACCTCTACACAAGCCAGCTGGGGTAGCTATACCGGCGGCGAAGGCTATTACCTGGAAGGCGTGAATTTCAAGTTCAACCATAATACCTATCAATTGACTGTCGATAAAATCATTGCACCCGGTGGCGGCTCTTCGCCTTTTCCCGATGCGCCGTTAGCCACTCCCGCGGTTTATCCCGGCACGGAAACTCCCGTTATCCTGAGTGTTGATGGGAAAAATATCGTCAACAATCAAGGCAAAACCATTATCCTCAAAGGCATGGTACGTCCATCATTAGAATGGAACCCAAGCGGACAGTATTTGAGCGAACAAGATATTCTCAATATGTTGAAATGGGGTATCAATACAATTCGTATCGACCTCAATCAAAACTATTGGTTTGAATCCGGCCCTGCGGATGAAATGGGATCGTACAAACAAATCATCAATGCGATCGTTTATTATGCCGTTGAACACGACATGGCCGTGATCCTCGATTTGCATTGGACCGAAAATGGCCATCAAAGCAATATGGCGAATAAAGCGTCTATTCAATTCTGGAAAGAAGTCGCGACAGATTATCAAGATTTTGGTACGGTCATTTTTGAATTATTCAATGAACCTGTCAATATCGATAAAAATGTTTGGTTGAAAGGCGATGCAACCTATGCTGGTTACCAAGATCTCTACCATGCTGTGCGCAGCGTCGGTGCTCAGAATATCGTGCTCGTCAATGGCATTGAGTGGGGTTACGATCTGAGCTTCGTCAATGACAGCTTTAACGTCAGTGGCAACAATATTGCTTACGGTTCGCATCCTTACAATAGGACGAGCTTTGGTAATAACTTTGATGGCGTCCTAGGAAAGTTTCCATTGATTTTCACCGAATTCGGTTCCAATCAAATGAGCAATTTCCCGAATGGCTATCAACCGAGCTATCAAGCAGTGCTCGATTTTATGCAAGCCAATGATGTCAGCTACACCGGATTTGCTTGGTGGGTGGAAGATAATAACCCTGCGTTTCCCGCGTTAATCAAAGATTGGGACGGCACACCTCAATACGGCGGCCAAATGATCTACGACGATATGCAGGCATATCCGCCGACGGGGATATCACATTAAATTTCTTGTAAAAACCGGTGATACAATCCAGAAAAAACTGCTTGTGCAATAATATCCCCACGTGTTGCACACTGCATCTTTGTCTTAATTCTCGAAATATACGTTTCTGCCGTTTTGGGTGATATGCATAAGTCTGAAGCAATTTTTTTCGCAGTGTACCCTAACAATACTTGCTTTAACACCTGATGCTCTCTCGACGTGAGAACAGAATAACCAAAATATTCACCTAGGTTAAAGGCGCTTTCACCGAGCACTACCTCTTTTTCTTTTTTAGATATCATGAGATCGTTTACATTCATGTAGGAAGCGACAATACCGATAATTTTATTAGCATGATCAAGCAAGGGGTGTTTATTCAACAATATCGCGACGTCGCCCCCTCGATGAATTTGAGGCTCAATCACATTGCACAGTGGGCGACCTTCAGATGCGCTCACGTCTCCCTGCTGATATAGTTGCGCATATTTTTTCCATATGAAATTCTCATCTCTTTTCCCTTGGCAAGCAGCCGGGGAATCCTCTCCTGACAATTCTGCAAATCTCTCATTGCAATAAATAATACGATGAGAGAGATCCTTAGCAAAAATGGCTGTGTTTAACTGAGAAACAACTTGTTGAACGATATCCATAGCCCACCTCCGGAATAGTTCCAAAACTATCTTTTAAATTCGATAATATCTCTAGCCAATTCATTTTTGATAAGTAAAGAAATGACATCTCTCAACTTGCGGCACTTAAGCTTTATTTTAATCCGCATCACGTAAGTTTCAACTGTTTTAATCGATATCATTTCTTGCTTTGCAATTTCATCTGCGGTACCGCCATTGAGTAAACCTTGAAGCACACAAAACTCGCGAACCGTCAATTCAACCAAAAGATTATCCGCAAAAGAAATAGTGATTCGCTTTGCCTCACCATCCCAATAAATAGATCGGCCCCCAAGCCCTATCGGGATGGATAACCCTACAATGCCCACAGCGAGACCATTGTCATCATATATTGCCTGTTTCTTTGATATCCATTTTTTCTTGTACTCCTTCTCCAGGGTGAATTCATGGCAAACAGAATTTCCATTTATAATGGCTGCATTGTTATTGGAAGTTTGATTTTCAGCCATCCACTTCGGCCAACCCTTACGAGCAAAATAATCCATCGTCGTATACCCAACGTACTCTGTGATGGCCTTGTCACCTAACGCTTTCATAGCAGCTTCATTGCATGCAATGTTAATATCATTCGCGTCGAACAAGTAAAAATTGACCGGCAAAGACTCCGCAAAGGGAAATACATCGTGAAAATAGTTTAAACGAGCCTCAAGATCCATGGCTGGGATATCATTGAAGAATTTGATAATACTGTGTCTATCCGCCCATGTACAATCTAACGCATGCATGTTAAACCACCTCTGAAAACGCAACCTATTGATTTTTGACAATAAAGCTCTTTGCTGATTCATCATCTTAACATATACGTATCAGGCAAATCCATCATTTTTCCTTAATAATTACAAAATCAGGTTTTTCCTGACAGCCCCTGAAAATGTTAAGCCAACAGCCTAAAAATAAAACCGCAGAGTGAGTAGAGTAGCGCATATATACCTCTCGTACCTGAAGGTACGAGAGGTATATGCTTATGGGTAACGTTCAGCTTCAAATGGGACCTAAGATATAGTGTGGCGGGCTACCGCGCTTTTAGATCGTTGCAGTCGGCATTCCTCAGCGACTTGCTCTCGAACACTTCTTAATAAATAAGAGGATTCACCTGCAGGGGTTTCTGAAAATAACTTATCCACATCGGATTTTAATTGCTTAAGTTTTCCGCTCACATCTTCTTGACCCGGCAATTTGATAAAACTCAGCTGTTTTGAAAAAAATGCCGCGTATACCAATATTTTCCCATCATTTTTTGAGCTTTTACTGAGATATGGCGTTGGCTCATTACCCAGCATGTCGCTTATCAGCGTTGAAATACCTTTTTTAAAATCCTGAAATGGGCATGTAACATAATTTATGTTATTTATATCAACCCCATTGATTTCATCGTAAAGTGAATGTGCTTGATAATTAAATACCGCTGAATAAAATTTTAGTCTAGATTCGTTTATAAGAGTGGCAGAAAGAGCACCAGGGTACATTATTTCAGGTAAAAATATACTCTCAATATCATTTCTATATAAAATATTTCCGGATAGAATATCGTCAAAGTCTCTGTGCGAAATATATTCATCTCTACTGAATACAATATTATCGCTTTTCTCAAATTTCTCGCACAGGACTCTGATTCTATTTTCAAGCAGCTTATTCGCTAGTTTATTTCCAAGCTCCGTGCACGCCTCTATTGATATGTTTTCCCCTTCTATTAAAGGGCTCCAATCTCTGCCAAGTGCATTGAAAATATGATTTGCAATTTCACATTCACTCATTGTTGCATGCTCTGTACTTTCACTAAAGCGAACAATTTTATGATATGCATTGATTTTTGCGGTTTCTATCACTTCTTCAATTTCAGTCTTCATGCTATATTGGCTTGGATCCAGTCCACATTCATTTAGCCCAGGTATTCCACCGATAAACAGGGCATCATCTAGTACCGCATTTGACTCAAGTAAACGCTTCAGCGCATCAATATTACCCATTTTAGCCGCTACTCTGAGAACAGGTGCATGAAGATTATATTGGTAGATTTCCAGATGCTGCTGAAAGACCTTATCTTCTATCAATACATTAAACACCTCTTTTGCATTGGATGTTAAAGCTAATGTTAATTGAGATGCAAAGCAATATGATCCGGGTTTTTGCAAGTCCAGTTTCATCAATGCTTTCAGAAAATCTGTTTTGTTGTTTTCTATTATTTCATGGCGCATTCCTGTTAGATAACGCAACGCATAGATGTTGATTGGCCTATTTCGCACATTTCTCAACTCACATATTTTTTGGAATTTATCCTTGTTATCTAATAGATAGCAAGCCCAAAGAGCCATGTCTATTAAACCTAGATTAGTACTTTTATCATCCAGCAAAGATATATTTTCTTCAGTGAGCAGTCCGATTACCCGGTTTTGACCTTCAGGTGAAAATTCCCAACCCAATACGCCATAAGATTGCGCTATTTCTATAAATTGCTTTTCAAGCTCTTCTAGGTTCATCACTGTCTCCAAATGTTAAGAAGCGTACACATGTTCAGTATACGCCTAACTATTTCCTGAGTCAGTCAGGGTTTCCCTGACACAATCGGCCCGTGGCCTTTATGAGCGATCTGGCGAGATAATTCGTCGGTTGATAGAATCATTTTAAAACTTTTGCAGTCATACTCGCGCTACCGCTTTTGAATCGTTGTCGACGGCATTCCTCCGCAACTTCCTCCCGAACACTTTTTAATAAATAAGAGGATTCACACGCAGGGGTTTCTGAAAATAATTTATCTACATCGGATTTTAGCTGCTTGAGTTTTCCGCTCACATCTTCTTGACCCGGCAATTTGATAAAACTCAGCTGTTTTGAAAAAAATGCCGCGTATACCAATATTTTCCCATCATTTTTTGATCTTTCACTGATATATGGTGATGGCTTATTACTCCCCATGTTGCTTATCCTGATTGAAATATCATGTTTAAAACCTATGAAATCAACATTTTTTATGTCAATCCCATTGATGTACGCATAAAGTGTATGTGCTTGACAATTAAACATTGCCAAATACACCTTGAGCTTTGATTCGTTTATAAAACTCGCAGAAAGAAGACGTGGATAACTTATTTCAGGTAAAAACATACTCTCAATATCATTTTTAAATAAAGTATCTGCGGATAAAATATCGTCAAAATCTCTGGGAACCCAATAACCATGGGGGCAGAACACAAGATTATCGCTTTTCTCAAGCTTCTCGCACAGCAATCTGATTCTATTTGCAAGTAACTTAGTCGCTATTTTTCTTCCAAGCTCGGTGGCCTGCACTATTGATATACTTTCCATTCTATCTAAAAGAGTCTGTTCGCAAAGGCCATTAAACATACGACTTACAATTTTACATTCACTTATTGTTGGATGTTCCGTACTTTCACTGAAACGAACAATTTTAGTATATGCATTCATTTTTGCACTTTTGATCGCTTCTACAACATTAGCCTTCATGCTATATTCACGTGGATCCACTCCACCATAGCTTCCGCCATTTTTAGTGACCGGGAATACTTCTGCTAGTACCGCATTTGACTCAAGTAAACGCTTCAGCGCATCAATATTACCCATTTCAACCGCTGTTCTTAGAAGAGGCGCATGGAGATTTCGTCTGTAGATTTCCAGGTGCTGTTGAAAAGCGTTATCTTCCATCAATACATTAAAAACTTCTGTTGCATTGGATGTTAAGGCTAACTTTAAATGAGATACATAGGCACTTGCTCCGGGGACTTCTTGCCGATCAATTTTCATCAATACTTTCAGAAAATCTGCCCGGTTGTTGCTTATTATTTTATTGCGCAAGGTATAGGTGAACAGCAACTGGTTTCGCACATTTTGTAATTCACATATTTTTTGGAATTTATCCTTGCTGTCTAATAGATAACAAGCGAAAAGAGCCATGACGATTAAAACTGGGTTACCCGTTTTATTATTCAGTAGGGGTATATTTTCTTCAGTGAGCAGGTCGATTATCTCTCTTGCACTTTCAGGCGATGATTCCCCACCCGACATGCCATCTGCGTGCGCGATAACTTTGAAGTGATTTTCAAGCTCTTGTAGGGTCATCACTGCCTCCGAATGTTAAGTAACGTACATGCGCGCAGTATGCACCTAACTATGTTCCGCGTCAGTCGGGGATTTCCCTATACAAGCGGCTATCATCCTTCTTCCAAAACTCAAAATCAGGCATTTCCTGACTGCAAATCACAATGTCAGCACGTAAACTATAGATGAATACCAAGACCTAGGGGACGACAATCATGAGTGAATATGAGTTAATTGAAAAGGCCATTTGGAATGCAGCTCGACGCATAAAGACACCAAGCCTCAAAACATGGATGCCATTGGCAGAAGAAACACGCAAAGAATTCGAAACGATTGTCAATAAAATGCTTAAATTAATCAACGATCATGGCGTGTTTAAGAAAACCATTTATACGACTGCAAAGACAATCATAGAAAGTGATAAAAATGAAGACGAAAATACATTTGATGACAAAACAAAAGCCATACAAGATCTCAATAACCAGGCGGAAAGAATTGTTTTAATTTACGACACTCAAAAAATCCTGAAAAAAACCCTATTAGAAAAACTATGGAATAGTGCGTTGTATTTAGCTGCAGGGAGACTCATCAAAGCAGCCTCTCTGGGTGTTGAACATGACCCAAATGATATGGCTATCGTGAGTGAAGCTAAGCGACGCGGCCCATTGCTATTGGCGTTTGCAAACAAAATGCTATTGGACAGCAGCGAAGATCTTAAGATTGAATATATTGAATATATTGTCAACAACGCTATCCAAAACGTCCCGGCGGAAACGCCTATTCCTTGGGTCGAAAGCAGACATCCCTTGGACGCACTGGACAATGTAGTAACCGCGTATTTTAAAAATCAGGTGGGTGAAAAACTTTGGACAATGGAAACACTGCTTAGCACAGGCAGAATCACAGCATCACGGTCATTACGAACAAAACCATCGTGGGAAGATATTGAAAAAACGAGAAAGGCTGATAAGATAGGCCGCTTGGCCATTTCACGTCTTACCAGCCTTGTACTCAACAATCCGCCCGATGAAGAACTGTTTATTTCTCCAGAAATGATTACCAACACAATTACAACCGTAGAAAACAATCCAATTCAAACACTTCCTCTGGATACCGCTATCGGGGATGCGATTCGAGAAAAAATCAAACAATATGTATGGACTTCTCACCCTGACTTTTGGTTAGCGAAGGCGAATTATGAGAAACATGGTGATTATTTCACCGCACACGGCGATGTGCAGCTCATGACACATGCGCTGAAAGTAGAGTGTCGCCTCTTTGAAAAAGTGAATCAATTGCTCATGGCGAAAGACAAAGAGAGACTTGATGAAAAACAACATCCCATTGTAAGCTGGCTATGGGGTAGTAAGGAGCTCCAATTGTTCACACCGGATGTGTCGAATGATCTCATTGACAAAGCAGCTAAGATGCTAAAATATGAAACTCGTCACATTAAACCGAAGACATACTAGGGCCTGTTGACATTTCACATAGGCAGCCACATGACGCTGCAAGCCATAGCCACCATTGATACGTAATTTCTCTTTAATTTATCATATCGAGTTGCAATAGCGCGGAAGTGTTTGAGTCGTGCAAAAGCATTTTC
>JBIOEA010000032.1:0-25456 GCA_044445605.1 Gammaproteobacteria bacterium
TTCATTTTTGACCGCCAACAAGGCAATCTCAAATTTAGTCGCATTTGGCCATTTTCTTCGAGCCATGATTTCCTCCACAGGGGAGGCCATTATCTCTCAAAAATATTGACTTGTCTGGTCTAAATTGCGGGGGTCATTATATTGTTGTCTCATATCAATTAATTTAGGAGTAACTAATGTCTAAGAAAAGAGTTTTTATTAGTTTTGACTACGATAATGATGAAAATATAAAAACATTGCTTGTTGGACAATCAAGGAATGAAGATAGCCCATTTGAACTCGCTGATTGGTCAATTAAAGAGGCCGTAACAGGAGACTGGAAAGCAAAAGCGCGCCAACGAATTCGAGCAGTCGATGTGCTTATTGCAATCTGCGGCAAGAATACTCATACGGCTGCCGGAGTGGATACTGAGCTTTCCATTGCACAAGAAGAGGGGATTCCTTATTTTCTACTCGCTGGCTATTCTGATGAGGTTGTGCCCCCAAAGATGGCGAAAAAATCTGATAAAGTATATAAATGGTCGTGGGAAAATGTTAAAAAATTACTCGCTGGAGCAAGATAAAATGAAAAGAGCTCTCATTGTTGGAATAGATAATTATAGCCATCCTATATCTCCATTGCAAGGATGTGTGAATGATGCTATTGCAATTAATAATACGCTAGAAACTAATGGCGATGGCGCACCTAATTTTTCGACGAAGCTTCTAACCAGCAATGAAAGCAGTATTACCACTGCTGTCTTAAGTGACGCCATTGAAAGTTTATTTGCGAATGATGCAGATACTGTACTTTTCTTTTTTGCAGGGCATGGTGCTCTTGACATGACTACTGGTTCCCTTGTAAGTCAGGATGGATACAAAGGTTCCTGGGGTATTCCTTTGAGTAAAATTTTAACCTTAGCAAATAAAGCATCTTCAGGAATAAAATCAACAGTGATAATTCTGGATTGTTGCCATGCGGGTTTTATAGGGGAAATATCAGAAATAGGTAATGCACAAGTTAAACACGTTGGAAGTGGAGTCACGATTCTTGCTTCTTGTCATCGTGATGGCACAGCGAGCGAGATTAATGGACATGGATTATTCACTAGCATAGTGTTAGATGCGCTAAATGGAAGCTCTGCCAATATCTGCGGTCAAATAACACCAGCTTCTGTTTACTCCCATGTGGATCAAACATTAGGGGCGTGGGAGCAACGTCCTATTTACATTGCAAACGTGCAAACGTTCGTTACCTTGCGACAGGTATTTCCTAAAATTCCTTTTGAAGTTCTTCGGCGGCTACCGGAATATTTCCCTGATCCTGCGTCAATATTTTCTCTGAATCCTTCATTTGAATCTGATCGTGAGAATGTGCCAGCTAAATATAAAAATATTCCTGTCAATAACGATAATGCACGTGTTTTTAAGGAACTACAACTATGCAATCGACATGGTTTAGTGGTCCCTGTCGATGCAGAGCATATGTATTATGCAGCAATTCAATCTACAGGATGTAAATTAACTGCCCTTGGTGCTCATTATCGTAAATTAGCTGCAATAAAAAGAATTTGAATTTAAAAAAATGGATTAATCAAAAAAGGTCAAAGAAGAAAGTAGAGCCGCTATATCTTTCTACATGGCTCATTTAGCTTATTAAGCTATAAGGAAATTTTTATGGCAATACTTGAAGATATTCAATCAATCAAAAACGGCCAGCTACACAAACAAAAATTGATTTCATCGGTAACCTCCTGCCTTCTAAGAAATTCAGAACAATTATTACGTATTAACACTAGGTATAGGACAGAATCTCATAAAATCTCGGAGCTACAGCAGCAGCTCCATAAAAAGCTTTCTAACATTGTTTCTTCGTTTTTCGATGAAATGATTGCTGATTTCCATAAAAAATGTACTGTGTATATAGATGGACGGCGGCGGGGTCTATGTTACGAAAAAGATTTTCCAAAAGATGAATTAATATCTGAATATGATTCATTTTGCTCAGAACTTAAAGAGATTGCGCGTCAAAGTCTTTTTCTGCCAAGCATGCCGGATGTTAATAAAAAGTATGAACTACTCGAACGTCTCAATCGCGAAAAAATCGACAGAGATTTCTATGCAATAATCAATGTTGACTCTCTTTTTAAAGAGAGTATCGTAAGCCATAGACATTCCTTTATAAATTTTATATCCGATATAAATAAGTCTCTTTTGTATCGTGATGAAATAGCTGCTAAGGCATATGGAATGAAAAAATCAAAACAGATTATAGGCTTCATAAAATCGTTTTTTTCTTGATCACGATAAAAAAGTTTGATTCTTCTATATTCGGTACGAATTTGCTTTTTTCACTGTTTAATTCTGCCTGTTTTTCTGGGATAAAACGAGCACATTCGCCAGGAAGTTGTTATCGACAATTTTACCTTCATAGATATTTTATATTTTGTACAATTAGGACATTATTGCATTGGCTCTACAGTGTGAGTTCGCATGACATAACCTATGTCAATAACATTTAGAATTAATGATCTCCAAATGCTGCTTTCCACCGTTTGCTAGGGTTGTCAAATTTAACTTTTTTGGGATTGAACTTACCTGGATCATATTTTCCACCAACCCACTCTAAATACGAGCGGTATTCAGGATGACCTTTGTTTGTGATTATTTCAAGAAAATGATCAAATCCGTGGGGTCCGCCTACATCTTCAGGAGGGCATGCTCGTTCGCCGTCAATGCATAGAGGGTACTTAATACCAGGCGTTTTTTCTCGAACCCCTTCATACTGAATGAGATGCTCCCAGCCATTTCCAAAATCATATTCATAGGGGAAGGAATCATTAATTGCTAAATAATCCCTGACCCTGTATTCCCATCCTGGGAGTGTATTACAAGTATCAAATTCATCATCAGGGATCCCCATATATTGCTTACCGTTATCAATGGGGTTATTGACAATAAAATGATGTAAATGTGTATCAGTCCAGCCCATTGCATCCTGAATGGCAACATGTAAATCCCAAAAAGTGCACAAATCTGAAAGCTGAATACACCGCCAAATTGGAGGTTGAATATCTTGTAATGTGATTTTAAATTGCAAAACAGGCCTTGTCGCCATTATGTTACCTCGCCCTACCATTAATTCGATAATAGTATTATACAGCCAGATTGTGGGGGCCTTCAACCTTTATCAGCTTCAGGACAGTGGTGCGTTTTTCGGCGCATTTAAGCAGATAATAGGGCAGGAGGCTAGGAGAAGGTGGTGATGCCGGCACCCCGTGATCGGAGGATGGCCCAGCTGGGGTAGGGGCTTGACAGATAGTATATACTTGTATATACTTTGAGGGTCTGAAATTTTCTTGAGGGGGAGCCTTTCATGCTAGCAAAAATTCAACCATGGGGTAATAGCCAAGGTATTCGTATTAATAAACAGCTGTTAGAAGCGGCTCATCTTGATCCTGGTGCGTCTGTAGAGATCACTGCACTCGAAGGTAAGCTTATCATTGAGGCAGTCACAAAGATACGCGGCAAATATGATCTCAAAACAATAGTCGATAAAATGCCGAAGAATTATGAAGGTAAGGAAGAGCCATGGGGCTCCGCACATGGAAAGGAAGTTTGGTAATGCCTCCACGTTATATTCCTCAACAAGGTGATTTGGTTCATCTTACATTTGACCCTCAATCCGGACATGAACAAAAAGGGCGTCGTCCAGCATTGGTTATCAGTCATCAGGCTTTTAATAAAGCAACAGGTTTAGCTATTGTTTGTCCCGTCACCAATACAGATACGAAAATACCATTTCATGTAAAAATACCCGGCTCGGTTAAAAACATCACAGGCTTTATTATGACGGAACAAGTGAAGTCTGTCGATTTTAGATCGAGAGAGGTTCAAAAAATCTGTGAAGCTCCGCGCGACGTATTAAATGAAGTATTGTCGCTTTTGGATGCTTGTATATATTAATGCACTGAAGGCATTTCTACTCAGCTCAATTAGGGCATTAAAGGGTATTGGTCATATCTACATTTAAATTTCACGGGGCATGGTTTTCTGCTTGCGTACCTCACTCAAGCAGTCATCTGTTGCATCGATTTTACTCCATAGGCGAAAGGCACGTGATTCCGTTTTGGTTTGTTGAGCGATATGGTTTCGCGAGAATGTTTCATTATTTCTTTTGGTAAAATTGGTGGAGAATCTGGAGAAATTGATAGGGATCTTTGTGCTTCGGTCCCAGTCGGCGATTATATGGGTATTGTAATGGATGCGGTCACAGTCAGGCATTGTGATAGCATGCCTGATGCGTTTAAGGTCAAGCATTGTGATGGCGTCGAATTCTGACGAAGGAAGTTGGCTGTAATGGTCGGCTATACGTTCAAAAAATACCGCCCATCGGGTACTTTTCTGGAAGCCACATTCATATGCTTTGTTATAAAACTCCGTCAGTAACGCATCCAGTTCATCTCGAATAGGGGATGTTGGTTTTAAGCGTATTTGATCAAGCTTTTTTTGAAAAAGCATTGGGTATAATAATGCTTCGGGATTTATTCCCCATTGTTTTTTATAGCGCCAAACACTATTCACCGCCCTTGCAGCATTAATTGCTTCTGTAATGTCCTCGATAGAAGCAGAGGAATTTACTACAGTTTCCTCAACTTTCTTAATGAGGATTTTCTGTATCGTTGCTTTGTTATCCACGTCAAAGCAAAGATCCAATCCCTTTGGAATGGGTGTTTTTAGCAAAGCATTGGCAAAGGCTTCGGCCCCCTCGATGCTGAAATGGTGGTATTGAAGATCAAGACGTAAGTACTCTGGGCAGCGGCCAGATTGAATGGCACTGGCCAAGGCTTTTGCCCCCCTCACACCGATATTTTCGCCCGAAATGCTAAGTGATAAGTGCGCTGGGCAGCGGCCTGATTGAAGGGCATCGGCCAAGGCTTCGACTCCCTCGTCACCGATATCGTTATTCGAAAGGCTGAGATCAAAGTGGTCTGGACAGCGGCCTGATTTAATAGCACAGGCGATGGCTTTAGCTCCCTCCACGCCGATATTCGTATACGAAAGGCTGAGTGATAAGTGGTCTGGACAAAGGCCTGATTGGATGGCAGTGGCAAAGGCTTTGGCTCCCTCATCACCGATATCGTTATTCGAGAAGAGGCTGAGATTCAAGTGCTCAGGGCAGCGGCCTGATTGAAGGGCAGAGGCGAAAGCTTTGGCTCCTGCTATGGCGATATTGTTGCCCCAAAGATAGAATGTTAAGTGTTCTTTGCATTGGCCTGATTGAAGGGCTGCCGCCAGTGCGTTAGCTCCTCCGTCACTGATGCTAGTGTAGCGGAGGTCCAGCGTTAAGTGTTTTGAGGAGCGCCCCAACCGAAGAGCTTCAGCAAAGGGTTCGAGGTCACCGAGACTTCCGTACCTATACACTAATGTTAAGTGCTCAGGACAATGATCCGATTGGATCAATTGAAGAAATTCTGGGATTGAGGTGAGGGTAACCATGATGGCTCCTGGGCTTTTGGGGCGAAAAATGCATTGTACCATTATTTTGGTAGCTTGCAAACTTTTTGACGATAGCGTAAGGATCTCATGGTCTGTAACACGTGGGGCCTATTGCGCAATTTTCACCTATACTAGGGTTTAACTTGCTGGTCGTTTTTTTGCTCTTCATGATTCACAACGTGTTTGTTGTGCGAGAGCAGCAGTGTTTGTACGCATAGCGTCGGCTCTTTTAATTGCTCCAGCCTGATTCCCGTGGGAAGGGTTTTAACTCTGATGATGGCATTATAGGTATCTATATCCAATAACTTTTCTAATTGTTTTACTGCGTAGCCAATGTCAAATGGCTTATCGTGAGTTGCTGTGTTGTTATTGGATACAGTGAGCGCAGGATGGTGGGTATCCACGTAGAGACGTTCTTTGCCACTTACTTCGTCGACAGTATGCCAATATTCAATAAATTCGAGGCTGCATCCTGGTGGTAATAAGTCTGGGTTAGATTTAAAAAAAACACTGACAACTTTCAAAATGTCGTCTCTGTCATCGCATATTTTAAACATTAATTTCGGGCGGGGCGATTGCGCATCGTTCTTATAGTCCTGATAGGCATGCCATATATGTGCAAACGTTATGATCAGTTTAGTGTCATCACCAATGCTTACTTCTTTATGCAAGTCTGGATGCTGCTCCTTGCCGGTCACCGCATCCCACGTCCATCCTGGTGTTTTGCCTTGATGCAAATCTTGTAATAGCATTTTTCTGAGATAAATTTTTTCCCCGTGGTGAGTACGGAGATCGTTTGCGTATCGCTCAAATTCTGTGAATGCACATCCGTTTTTGTTCTCAACACTATTTTCTGCGTTGATAATGGCACTGTTTCTCAATGAAAAGCAATGTATGCTGATCCGGCTTACATGTGCTTTAGCAGCATCTTCAGCAATGCGTCGATTAAGCTTGAGGTTTGCTTCATGCAGCGTCTTGAAGCCTTGATGCTCCTTATCGCTGACATGAATTTCGCCAGCGGAACCATCATAGTCTAAAAGATATACAATTTCTTCGTGCGACATCATGAATGTTAAGCTCCGTCAGGATTTTGGCAAGTGTACCGAATAAGTGGTGTCTTTGTCAAACATTGGGGGTTTAGTAACAGCCTATTAATGCCGATACCCTATATACTGAATCAAGTATTTGAAACAAGGTCTATCATGAGCACTTTTCAGCATATTTTGATTATTTTGCTATTGATATCAACGAGTTCATTCTTTTCGTTGTCTGAAATTGCTTTGGCTGCTTCTCGTAAAATACGCTTACAGGCCCGTGCAAATGATGGAAATATCAATGCGCAGAAAGTCTTGGCCCTTCAAGAACACCCCGGCAACTTCTTTACGGTAGTCCAAATAGGCCTAAATGCGGTGGCCATTTTAGGCGGTATTTTAGGGGAATCTGTGTTTACGCCGCATATCATTAACGTCTTTTCGTTGTTTTCTGATGGCACCTGGATACAACCCGTCAGCTTCACATTATCCATATTTTTGGTGACCTCCTTGTATATTCTTTTTGCAGACTTGATCCCTAAACGATTAGCGATGCTGGCGCCAGAATCAATCGCTCTAGTGATCGTCACACCCATGATATTTCTGATTGGCTTGTTGAAACCTTTGGTCTGGCTATTTAACGGCTTAACCAATCTGATATTCAAGTTGTTTAATATTTCAACATTGCGCGACGATAAGATCACGCCCGAAGACATCATGGCCATGATGGATGCCGGTGCGCAAGCAGGGGTCTTGCAGCAGCATGAGCATGAATTGATGGGGAATGTGTTTGAAATGGAATCGCGCTCCGTTGCCTCCGCCATGACACCGCGTGAAAGTTTGATTTATTTCACGAACACTGAATCGCAAGAAGATATCAAATCTAAAATCGCGCAATACCCGCACGTTAAATTTTTGGTGGTGGAAGACGTTCTTGATCATGTGATTGGGTATGTGGATAGCCGAAACATATTATTGCAGGTCTTGAATAATGAGCCCATAAATTTAAAAAAAGAAGGCATGGTTAAATCAGCGTTAATGATTCCTGATACGCTGACCGTTTATGAGGTCTTGGAACAATTTAAATCAGCCGGTATCGACTTTGCTGTGATTTTAAACGAATACGCGCTCGTGATGGGTGTGATTACATTAAAAGACGTCATGAGCATGGTCATGGGTGAACTTATTAGCTATACGGAAGATCAAATTGTTCAGCGTGATGCGGATTCCTGGTTAGTAGAAGGCTCAACCCCATTGGCAGATGTCATGCGTGTGCTTGATATTGATGAATTCCCCGATCCAGAATGCTATGAGACAATTGCTGGTTTTATGATGTATTCGTTACGTAAAATTCCTAAAAGAACAGATTTTGTGATTTTAGGCCGCTACAAGTTCGAAGTGGTTGACATTGATAATTATAAAATTGACCAGTTACTGGTAACAAAAATGGCAACGTAGCTTATGAATATTCAAGATCTCCTCAAAAAGTTATTCCCTGGTAAAGAAGATGCCTGGATGAGCTTATTAACAGCAACGGGGATTGTTAATCTGCATGATTTCAGTGCAGAGGGTACCCCCATCGAACTGATCGATAATTTAAATGCATGTATGCAAAAACTTTGGCTCAGGCCGCCAGGAAAAGAGCGTTGGGATGTGATTGATGATCATTTGACTGAGTCTCAGCAGAAAACTATTTTTAATGCGTTGCAGGTTATCGGCTTGTACGATCCTGTTGAGCCGACACAATCCCATTATGATGCGGTTATTTTGATGGATGGGTGGGAGCATAGTGCTTGTTTACGCATCGATTATTTAGTCAAATATTGGAACAAGGGTGTCAGATTTAAGCGTTTGTATGTGATGGTCATTGATCGTCCCTTAGATAAGGTGCATGAGCCCATTTGGCGTACCTTAGAGTCTTTGGGGTTGGCTACGAATGAAACTGAGATGATGAAATACCTTGTCAATAAAGCCATGAAACAACCAGGCGTATTTGAAGGCGTTGATATTGTTTATGTACATGCGCATGGGCAACGTACCGCAACACGTGCGACAACATCGGATAATTTCATCAGCTGGGAACAGCATCATGGCGTAGGGCGCCCAGAATATTATCATGACCATAAGATATTGATCGTGACCAACCAACCCTATGTGGCGTATCAGGGGGCCGTTGCTGCGCAACACTTATCTAAAAACTTTACAACCATGGCACACACTGTGTCTGGAAAAGAAACGCATTTCATTATTTTTGGCAAATATGAACTTGAATCCATTGGGGATAAGTGGGAGCTTTCGCAGTTTGCCGTTGGATTGGATACGTTGGCGCGCTATGTTTATTCATCCCGAGAGCGCTGGCATCAGTTGTTTGCTTGAGATCACTGGCTCAGCAAAATCGCGCGGCCCATGTGTACAAGCTCCGCGCTCGTGATGTAACGATTCACTAATAACACGACACCGGCTTGTTGGTTTGGAATGACAGCCATGTAAGAGCGGAATCCGCCTGATGCACCTGTTTTTTCCATTAAGGCATCGCCATTAAAAAAGGGCGATTGGGAATAGAGCGTGGCAGGGTAGGGGCCACCTTTAATAGGTCCCGTTAATAATTTAGTTTTATTTTTGATAGGATCTGGATGAATGATCCATGCTAATCCTTGTTGAAAGCGAGAGGTTTGCGCGTACGTGGTTTGTGTGACTTTCATCGCATCCGCAATCCACTGAGGCGTACCAGGCAAACGAAGCGCCGCCCTTAAAAAGATCGCCATATCGCGACCTGATGATTTCAATGCACCTGTTGCCGGGAAAATCCAGTCACTATTCGGTGGGTTCATCCAGACCGTCATGTTTCGACGCGGCGCGGTGCCTCCCCCAATCGTATAGCCCTGAGCATAGCGAGACATTAAGCTGTCTGGAATCATTCCTGCACTGGAGCGCATGCCCAATGGGCGGAAAATCTTTTCAGCAAACAGTTCATAAATGCTTTTTTGGGTTTGCTTTTCAAGCGAATAACCGATTAATCCCATATTGACGTTCGAATAGAGCCAAGAAGCACCTACGTTCGTCGGATTTTTCCATTTCGATAAATAGGTCGCCAATTTTTTTCGTGAATTGATAGACTTGGGCACATTAAAAGGCAAGCCCGAGGTATGCGTGGCTAAATTCCCCAATTTGATTTGACTGAATTTGTTGTTGGCCGATCCCGGTATGTCGGGAACATAGGGTAATACCGGATCACTTAAACGCATGGTGCCGGCTTTCATTTGGTCGGCCAATAAGACTGTCGTGAAAATTTTGGTGAGGGAGGCAATCTCAAAAATAGTATCAGCCGTCATCGGGGCTTTTGTCTTTTTATCAGCATAGCCCAGATAATAAGAAGTCGTTTTTCCGTTGGCATACACTTCTACCACAGCGCCTGGAATGCCATTTCGTTTCATCCAACGGGTAAGTTTTTCTTCCATTGGGTCTGCAGCAAATGCTTGGATAGCAGCAAGCGATAAAATGCATATCATTAATTGGATAAGACCGGCTCTTAACCTCATTCAGATTCCTCACTGATAGTCACGTTTAGACGAGAATTTACCACGTAAAGAATAGCAGGTTACGCGCCATTCTACATCATCCTATTTGAGGTTTTCTCAGAAAATTGATAAGTGGCATGAGTGACAAATCGTACTAGTATAAGGCATAATGCCCAAACACTTAACCAGGAGGATAGTCATGAGCGTTAGAGACAGCAATGGTACAGAATTAAATAATGGCGATTCAGTGACCGTCATCAAGGATTTGAAAGTGAAGGGAACCTCTGACACGATTAAACGCGGAACCACTTTCAAGAATATTCGTCTGATTGAAGATGATGAAGAGAATGTTGAATGTGGTTCGGGGCGTAATACGGTCGTGCTTAAGGTGTGCTTCCTTAAGAAAGCTTAAGCACGGGTAGGGGGCGAAATATCTTTCGCCCTCTTCCTCGGCTCCAACCTATTTGTTTGAATAGGGGAAATATCCTAATGTGTATACAATGGTATTGGAGTCTGTATCTGTCCCAAGCAATTGCATATTCTCAATGGACAACGCTTTTAAGGTGGCAGCACAGCCGGCGCTAGGATTAGCAGTGCTGTCATAGCTCACTGAGAAGGCGGAGACCAGCAAAGTAGCTGTTTTGCAGGAAACCACAGCGTGATCCCCATAGCTAGCGGTTCCAGCCATAGCGCCAAATGAGGCGGTTAAGCAGGCTACGGCCACTAAACGATTTAAAACGGTCATCATATAAAGCTCCTGTCTAAGGTTGTTGACCTCCAAAGGGTACTATAGGGAAGTCAGGGAAAGCAATAGATAGGCTAATATTTCACTATACCTCTCGCAACTGGAAGGCCCCCATGCAAAATGACCAAGCCAAGATGGCATTCGCCAAAGTCCCTGAAGTGACGCTACTATTCTGGATCATGAAAATTGTTGCCACGACGCTGGGAGAAACGGGTGGTGATACGTTGTCCATGTCTATAGGCTTAGGTTATCTTGTCAGTACTTTTCTATTTGCATTTATATTTATTGCCGCTGTTTATATTCAAATCAAATCGGATAAATTTCATCCGGTTTATTATTGGTCGACTATTGTCGCCACGACAACGGTAGGGACGACATTAGCAGATTTCGCGGATCGTTCGATGGGAGTAGGCTATGCAGGCGGAACTTTATTTTTACTATTCTTATTAATTACTTCTTTTACAGCCTGGTATAAAACACTGGGCTCCGTATCGATCAATACGATTGCGACTCCGAAGGAAGAAGCATTTTATTGGATGACCATTATGTTCTCACAAACACTGGGAACAGCTTTAGGGGATTGGGTAGCCGATAGTGCTGGGTTCGGTTATATTGGTAGCGCTGTGATATTCGGTTCGATACTGATTGTATTGACATTAATGTATTACTTCACGAAGTTGTCGAGAACAGCGTTGTTTTGGATGGCATTTGTATTAACGCGTCCACTCGGGGCTGTCTTGGGTGATTTTTTAGACAAACCCATCGACCATGGTGGATTGGATTTAAGCCGCTGGGTTGTCTCGTTGATATTATTAGCATTCATTGCCGGATGCATTTACTTTCTACCGCAGAAAGCGGCGGAGAGGGGGCATTGAATGCGCTCATATCGATTACAAACCGATATCGCACATCGCTCTTGATTATGCGCTATCATCTAATATTGCACAGGAAGCTCATATGCAACACCCTCAAACACAAAAAGTCACTGCAAACTTGCCCATCGACCTTCTGAAGAAAGCTCAAGAAATTACTGGGATGGGGCTGACTGAAACCATCAAAATAGCTTTAATGCAGTTGTCTCAATTTCAGGTCTATGATAACCTGCGCAAAATGCGTGGTATGGTTGAATTTACAATTGAAAAGGAAGAAGATCTCATTTCCTTTTTTAAGAAATCTCCACTCTACGGAGTCGAGTTGGATCTTGATAGGGAAATGTAATGATAACGATCAGCGTTGATGGCATTATGATAGAAGTTCAGCGAAAAAAAATGAAGCATATGACGATGCGTGTATGCCCGCCGAATGGCACAGTTAAAATATCAGCACCGCTTCGCAGTTCAGAGATGTCGATTCGTCATTTTGCTTTATCGCATATCGAATGGATTCAAAAGCATCAAGTGGCTTATCAAGGGAGCCACCCAGATCAAGCCTATACTTACATCACTGGTGAGCGACATTTTTTGCAAGGCCGTGAATATATCCTTCGCGTGCATGAAGGGGTAAAAAAACCGGACGTCAACATCAGCGACGACACTTATATCGATATGTTTGTGCCCGCTGCGGCCTCACAAGAATACCGTGAAAAAGTGTTGAATCAATTTTATCGTCAGTTATTACGCTCTCAGCTCGATACACTGATTCCACTCTGGGAAAGCAAGACCGGTTTGAGCGCTGTACACTATCAGTTAAGGCTCATGAAATCTCGCTGGGGATCGTGCCATCCTCGTAAACGTAAAATTTGCCTCAATCTCTCGCTGATAAAATATCCCACTGTTTGTTTGGAATATGTGATCGTGCATGAGCTGGTCCATTTTCTAGAGGCTTCACATAATGCCCGTTTTAAATCGCTGATGGACAAATTCATGCCGGAATGGCGGAGCTATAAAGCACTATTTAATAAGGTATCATGATCCCATGAGAAGTATAATAGAACTCCGTAATATATTGTTAACTTCAATGACTCAACTTCCTTACGATCATGAAGCTTTCTGCGCCACTTTGAGCCAGTACAGTACCGAACAGATTGACTCTGTCATTGACGATGTATTGGCAGGGGTCACCGATGGAGAGTTTCGTGCTCAATGGCTCAGTTTTTTAATAGGTGTTTCTGCGGGCGGTTTGCAATTTTACTGCATGGTCCCCTGGAATGCCTTTATGTTGCTTATTGACAAGGCCTCCCCAAAAGCAGCTAAGCGTGCGCTCTCTAGACCATTTGTTCCATCTGGGTTTGCTTCTGGCATATATTCAGTGCTTCATGGCGTCGCCTATTATCGCTCAGCAGGAGAATTGAAATCTTTGTTGGCAAAATTTCCTGGCGTGTATCATCCTATGGGCGGCTTCTATAATGGGGCGTTTATTGAAAGCTATAAAACGCTTAATATAGAGAGCATGTTGAGACATGCAAGATCCAGCCCATTAGGTCACGACCTCGCTAAAAAAATTCTAGTACTATTAAATGCAACGTCGCCAGAGTCCACCGATCGCCTGACACGCTATGTCCACTATGTCAGAGATGACGTATGTGAGTCTTACTGGCCGTTAGACAGGTTTTTTGCTTCCCTCAAAGATCCTTCGTTTCAAATTGTTTTGGATAACTTTGATGAGGCGCACCTTAAGGTTGTACTTAACAATGCGTTGCACTGTTTTAGAAATTATTGCAAGCCAAAGGATTTTATTTTATTGCTTAAAAAGATAATGGATGAGAAGAAGGGCGATGTGTCCATCGATATTTGGATGGAAACTCGGCCCACAGATGTCTATACAACCCTTTATCGGGATGACCCATTATTTACGCTTCGCATTTTTGCCCATATGATGAAAAAGGAAAAATCATCATCAGTGAGTGCGTCCCAATGTGCTCTGTATCAATCATTGGATCAAAACCTTGCGTTAAATGAACCTGATACATTATTGCTACAAAAGGCGCTGGTTATCAGCATCGTGAATATTGCGGAATCAGATATTCCTAGATATCCCTCGGAAAAATGGGCCGATATTTCTTCACGTTTGCGCATCCAGTACTCTCAGCTTGATTTCGGCGACAAGGAAGAAATCAACGGCTCAAGCATGCTGCTTACCTCGCCTAAGGGCAGTCTCTTTGGCAAAGCAGGAGCCTCTAAGCAAGTGGAAATGGTGACGCTTAAGCCTAGAAATATAGCTTGAGGAACGGATTTAATTAGCCAAGCTTTAACAAGCTGTAAAAAGATAGACTATGATAGATAGTGGCATATTTTATTTAACCTTCATTATGGATCGATGCTCATGAAAAAGTTATATTTCTTAATTCTTCCTTGTTTAATGATATCCACCATGGCACATGCACAATGGACTGGCATGTATGCTGGAGGTAACCTAGGTTACGCATGGAACAGTTCGGAGATGGAAACAAAAGTTTCCCATAACGGTACATACTTTATAAGTTCTGATGCGGACGCGATAGCTGCGGTTGGTTCTGGAAGCTCAACATCTTCTAACGTTCTGGGTGGTGCGCAGGTCGGGTATCACTGGCAGAGCGACAAATTAGTGATTGGGTTTGAATTTGATGTTAACGCATACGATACGTCGACTACCCGTGAATCCACTGGAGGATATCCTTGCTGCAGCCCATCGACATTCACCATTGAGCAAAGTGTAGAAACGAACTGGCTAACGACGCTGCGTCCACATGTTGGTTATACCTATGGGAATCTCTTAGCCTATGTTACCGGCGGGCTTGCGGTGGCTGACATTCAAAGTACGAGTAAGTTTTACGATGATTTTGGCACTAATGCTTATGAAAAGTCTTCCGCATCGTCTACTAGAGCCGGATGGACAGCTGGCGCTGGGGTAGAATATTCGCTCAGTACGGCTTGGTCTATTGGTGCCCAGTATTTGTACACCTCTTTTGGCAGCATTTCTTCGTCAGGGGAATTGACTGATGACGTGGGGGAAGTAGCAGGGCTGGAGCATGATGCCGATTTGACTTCAAATATACTTCGTCTGAATGTCAATTGTCATTTTGGATAGCGTGCAGATCTTTGCTTCGCTAGCGCAGAGGGCGCCGCATCAGGCGCCTTCTTAAAGAACCATCATCACATCTTTATCTTTCTTTAAATCTTCAAACAAAGCACGTAATTGCTCTTCTGAGGTTGCGCGGATGGTGAGAGTGAAAGATTGATAATTCTTTTCTTTAGAATCTTTTCGCATCAACTGACCCTCAAATGGTTTTTCTTGGTGTTTGTTGATAATGACAATAATGCGCGCATCAAAGTCATCAGAAGCTCGGCCAATGATTTTGATGAGATAATCGCATGGAAATTCGATGATAGGCTTTTCAGGCATGGGGCACCTCTATACTAATGCTCAGGATGGGGAATGTTTTCGGACTCATTAATCAGCAAGCATTGTAGCATATATGCCTCAAGTAATTGTCTACGGACACTCTTCAGCATAAGCATGTAGATCCTGCAGCTCGGATCATTGCAGCGACAACGTTGCACCATCGTGCAAATTAATTACATGCGACAGAAAATTGCAAGCGTTTTCTGAACTATCAACCATTTGGGATTGAGCCAAGGCATGCATGTAGGCGGATATACCACTGTTTTGGAGGAGATTGAGCTGAGCATGCAGTTCCATACCCCTTGCAATAATGGCGAATAGCCTATCTATATGTTATACTACTTACATACACGGTGGTATAGTAGCGGGGCTTCCCATGCAGAACATAACCGAAATTAACAATAAACTCAATGAGTTAATCCAAGTCGCTCGAGTCTCGAGCGACCAAACCCCCTATCAGGCAGATGAAAACGGTCAAAACGCAGCCCATCTGGCTGTTTCTGCCTTATCTCGCAAGGGGCTAGCCCTTATTTTGGCTATGGCTGCTAAGTCAATGGATGCACAAAGCTATTTAAACTGGGTAAACAGTAAAAATAAAGAAGGTGATACACCCCTGATGCAAGCAGTTAAATTGCCTGCTAATACGCCTGAGAAACGATATCTAGTATCCATGCTGTTGACGGCGGGGGCTCGTGCTGATTGGGGTGCGTCACATAATTCAGAGGGACGCTCACTCATTGGCGAGGCTGTTCGACATACAGATTTTAATGTGACGCGCATTTTGCGGGAAAGGGGCGCCGTGTATGGAACATTTAAGGATGGAAGAAATGAGCAGCTCGTGTTGCTTGACAAAACTCAACTGAAGAAAATGAATGAGCAATTGTTAACATGGCAAAAGGATGGTCGGAGCTATATCAAGGATGCAAAAGAGAGTGCTGAAAGTACTTTCTCAGCGTTTCTTGATCCTCACGAGGAGACTGCAAAATTAGATGCAAAACTCACGCGAGCTTGCCGCGCGGGGAAATGGGAAGACGCAATGACTTTCCTGAAACAAGGCGCTGACCCTAACCGCTATCGTGATCGCATGATTGAAGTTGATGAAAAGGGAAATAAGGTTGAGTCCAAGAATGAATATTCTTGTTTGGCCATGGCGGTGAATGCGGGAAGAAATGATGTGGTATCTCAGCTCATTGAATGCGGTGCGCTTGTGAATGAGGGGCCTAACCTGGATGATAAGCCATTGCATACGGCTGTGCTGCGCGGTTTTACAGATATAGTGAAATCTCTGATTCAGAACGGTGCAGACCCTTATGCAAAATTTATAAGCATGCCCGAAAACAAATACTCCATGCCGATCCATCTCGCAGCTGCGTATGGTCACAAGGATATTGTTGACTACTTTTTAGACGACATGAAGATCGATCCCAGTATGACGAACAGTGATCAAGCCAACATTCTTCATATTGCTATCCAACGGAAACAATGGGAATTAGTATTATCATTGCTTGGGCGGCATGAAAAGGGCGCTAATATAGGGATTGACGCAAGGAATAGTGGTGGTGCGACACCGCTGCTCATGCTCGCTTATAATCTCGATGATAAAAATGTCAACGTTATGCAACAGCTTCTCTCTTGCAGGCCTTTTGTGGATGTAAATGCTAAAGATAACACTGGGATCGTCAGCGTTTGGCGTGCTGCCATTAATCGATATATTGAAAAAGATTTTGACAATGCAAAAGTTATTGAAGCGCTTTTGACAAGAGTCGATGTAGGATCGGCTGTCATGGATGATGAGCGATCAAAATATCTTATCAATTTGGATCTACAGATGCAAAGTTCTGATAGGAATATGACGTTCACGCCTATGGCGTTGCTGATAGGAGCCTTGCAAAAGGAGCTTCATCATCCGAGAAGGAAAAGAAATATATCGCATTTAGAAGCAATGATAAAGCGATTGTTTGATGCAGGCGCCTCTGTGAATGCGGTGAGTAGTTTTATGGTAACCAAGTCAGTATTTGGGCCTTCTGATTCTGAACGTGTTAAAACAACGCCCATTGTTGCATTGATTTCTACAGAATTATTTGATGTGCTTGATACTTGTTTTCCTGATAAAAGCAAGCTGGCAGAACGTTTGGGCGGTTCCACGATGGATGTTTTGAAAGCATCCATCCGATATGGATATGACGGTTTGATTCCTCCTATCACGAGCAGCCTGATGATGAATGCTTTATATGATGGCGAGTTGCTTTTTTACAATATCCTTTCATTCGCTATTGAACACAAGAACGGCGCAGCAAAGCAATGCCTTTTGGATAAATTTAATCAATTAGATCCGGACAATCGTGCGGAGTTTCGTTCGCATGAAGGAACTGGATTGGATCGGGCATTTGCGATGGCCATAAAATACGGCGATTTGCGACTGATTGATTTCTTGAACAATATGGGGGCGAACCTAGGCGAGCAAGTCACCATCGATCCGAAGTTAGGGAATTATAACGCCACAAGGGCGCGTTTGCTGTTTCATCAACTGATTGCGCTGGAGGGGCTTTCGAATGAAGCATATGCGCATGCAATTGAAGATATTCAGAAAAAATTGGGCGTGAGCAATGACGATCAAAAGCTGATGCTAAAAGAAATAAAGGAATATGTTCATGAGTTCCTCAAAGAACGCTCTGAAGATGTTCAGTTTCAGCGTGATTTTTTATTCAAGTTTGTAGGTCTTCGTTCGGAGGATCTGGCTTGTGCCACCGCACTATCGAAATATGTCAGAGACGCTGTGGATGAGAAAGAGTTGATGCTACTGCTAGGACAGCTAAGTTTGGCAGAAGAAAAATCGAGACGTATGGCGACGCCACCGCCATATGAAGGGCCATCCGCTCCTTTGCACGATAAGCAAGCGGATACAATGACAGAAATAACTAAACCAGAACCTGGCAAGATGCCAGAATATTTTTCTAAAGAGGAGCTTTATACTCCCGCACAACCTATTCCTCCACATTCTATTCCACCTGTCAACGAATCCGTGGAAGAAGATGAATGGCATATTGTGGATGACATGTCGAGTGACAGTGATGATGAATATGTTCAGCCGGAGGTGTCAATAGCGTTATTATCAAATCTATTAACAACAATTGAAAAACATAAGAATGAACTGAGCCAGAAAGATGCAGATATTGAGCAGTTGAAAGCAGAGATTGCTCGTCTAAAAGATCAGAAATCTCCAGAGAGTTCACGTAGTCCATCGCCCGTACGGTTTTCTCAATCCAGTGAAAAACCTGCTTCTAAATCCACTCCGAAACAAAAGCTGGATTAATTGGAAACCTGTGATCAGGGAGCATCCGGAATAAACCCACCGACCTGGGCATCCCAAAGCATTTTATAGCGGCCGTTCAACGCTAAAAGATTCTGATGGCTTCCATCTTCCACAATTTTCCCTTGGTCAAATACCATGATGCGATCCATATGGAGGAGGGTGGAAAGACGATGTGCAATGACAATAGTCGTCTTTCCCTGCATAAGTTCCCAGAGGCTGTCTTGTATATCGCTTTCTGTGACAGAGTCGAGCTGAGAGGTAGCTTCGTCCAAAATTAATATCGGTGCATTTTTTAAAATCGCGCGTGCAATGGCAATACGCTGGCGCTGGCCGCCCGAAAGTTTCACGCCACGTTCCCCGACAGGTGAGTCATAACCCTGTGCCAATTTGCTGATGAATGCGTGTGCATGGGCTTTTTTCGCCGCCTCGATGACTTCTTCGTCAGTGGCTTCGATTCGCCCATAACGAATATTGTCCATGAGGGAGCGATGAAAGAGAGTAGGATCTTGAGGGATCATCGCAATATTACGGCGCAAACTGTCTTGAGTAAGATCGCGAATATCATGACCATCGATATGAATACTCCCGTCTGTGACATCGAATAACCTGAGAATAAGGTTTACAAAGGTGGATTTGCCACCACCTGAGTAACCGACCAAACCGACTTTTTGGCCCGCTTCAATGGTGATGGATTTATTTTGAAACAGAGGTGCGGTGTCTTTGTATTGAAACTTCACATCATCGAAACGAATTTGGCCCTTCGATATCCATAAATCATTCGCATTAAGTTTATCCTGAATACTTTGTGGCACAATGAGGCTTGAAAGGCTCTGCTTGCATTTCCCCACTGCTTGATTAAACTCATCCACTTGAGACATAGTCCACCAGGTTAAATACGCCACCTCAAAGCTCAACCCCATAATCAGCGCAAAATCACCCACGGTGATTGCCTGGCTTGCATATAATTGCATCAAAAAGTAGAGCATAAAGCACAGCATGATCGCAATAAGCCCGCCCTGGCCTAAGTGCAATAATATTAAGAATAGCTGTTTGGAGTGGAACTTCCCTTTCGTATCATCGAGGTACGCATCTAAACGAGAGACCTCGTAAGTGCGTCTTGCAAAAATCTTTACGTTGCTTGCATTGCCGATGCTGTCGACTAATTGTCCGGATACTGCAGACTCAGAATCTGCGTGTGTGTCTGAAAGAGCAACCAATCTGGTTGACATGGAAAGACTGAACGCTGAGAAGGCGATAGCCCATACCAATAAAATATAAAAAAACATTGCATTCACGTAACACATGGTTACAAGTGCGACGGATATGAGTGATGCGCCACGAAAAAAGTTAGGGGATATATTATGCAAAATCCGTTCGACATTATCGGCCAGCATATTGATTCGGCTGGCAAGACGTCCCGACAAGTTATCATGAAAAAATTGCGGGGATGCCCCGAGCACATAATCAAACGTTTGATGGATAATGTCATTTTTAATGATTGGCTCGTATTTGTAATTGATGAACTCAATTGAACGCCAAGTAATGTTATCGAAAACGATAAAATTAAGAACAAGCAGGATGGCCGGGCTGGTTAAGAGGGCGATGTTCGCTCCGCCTGACACTGATAAAATATTGATCATCTTTTTGATCAACATACTGTTAAACGGTCCCCATAACCCTGCTAAAAGTGCAAGCATAACAAAGGCAACAACCATTGTATTGTATGGCTTCAGGAAGTGCCAGACAAAGGGCCAGAGTTTGGTGGGTAAAGGCTGTTGCATTTAAAGTTACCGGGTTAGTTGTTATAGATGAACTCTTCTATTATAGAAGAAGTTGGCAGTCTAGGGTAGGGGGTTTTATCCCATGGCCCGCTCACGAATATGGTCTATTTCTTTGACAACATAGCCGTGTAAAGATATACTTTTGACTTCATGGATGAAAACCTGTTTTTTCGTCTCACAATATCAGTTAATGAGTATGGGATGAATATGAACAAATATTTTATTGCAGTGATTGCATCTTTTGCGGTTTCTGCCTACGCGCATGCACTAGAAGCTGACATGTTCACGGTCAACACACTGGGGAAGACATTCAACATCACCACCAATGTGCCTAATCATTACTATCCTTCTGCAGGAATCAAAATTTTTACCTCGGGTTATCCGATCATCTCTGGCTGCACCATGATTGCGAATGGCTATTGCCTTTTTGGTGTCAGTGATACCAAACCTGCATCAATATCTTTTTCGGGTGGGGAAGGAAGCGTAGATTTTAACCTTTGCCTCGATGGAACGGTTCCTTTGTCATGTCAAAAATATACTCAGCAAGTGAAGGCAAAGCATTTTTATGTAACAAATATGTATGCAACTGGCCCAGGTGGGGTAGAGGTTTGTGCAATGCAATCCGATGGTACCCTTGAAAATTGCATACCAGCAGGAAATTCAATCAACAACTTTAATGGGCCTGCTTCGATTAGCATCAATGCGGCCAACACCATGGCTTATGTGGTCAATTATCCTGGCACTTCGATCTCAGTTTGTCCAATTGCATCAGACGGCACTTTCGCTAATTGTATTCAAAATCTGACATTTAACTTCAGTTATGGCGGCAGTGCTATCAGTCCTGATGGCAGAACGCTTTTTGTCACGAATTACAATACCCAAACGGTCGATGCCTGCTCAATTGATCCAAGCAATGGAACCTTGGGATCCTGCGTTGATACGGGAGCGGGAGCAGGATCTACATATACTCCGTATGGGATGATTTTGAATAAAATGGGAACAGTTGCTTATGTGTCTAATCTTGGGACAGCCCCCAACAAAGTAGCTGTTTGTGCCGTCACAGGGACTACCTTTTCATGCACTGATTCCGGTGGAGCCTTTGCAGCACCTATTGGGCTGGCCTTCAGTGCCGATGAAAGCCAAGTCTACGTGACAAACACGATGGTTAGCCCGCCCTGGGTCTACTATAGTATTTCTGTTTGCGATGTGGGTCCTGGTGGTTCATTGGGTTGCCTTGACTCTGGATTTGGCGCCAGTTCAGAGCCGTGGGGGATTCTGGTTGACGGACCGAATGCTAAAGCATATGTTTCAAACATTCAGGATAACTCAGTTACACTTTGCAGCATTAGCGCGGATCCCTCGAGCAAGGGACAACTTAATGCTTGCATCGATTCAGGTGTAGGTGGGAATTTCAACGGCCCTGCGATGATGGTCATTTCGGAATAGCTCATGAATCGTCGAGCCTGCGAGACGGTTCTTGTGTCGGGGGATTTTTCTCACCTTCGCTTCATAACCAGAATTCACATACCAAAGGAATCGACTGCTCTTGGGCGCTTACGTTGATCCAGCCTCTTATCACAAATTGTTACATTTTAGCCGCATTGTGGTATAGACAGGCGTTGGATAGTCGTATAACATTGATGCAGTGCTGTGTACAACTGAGGTCAATATGAGAAACGAGAACGAAGTGTTTGAAGGTGAGCAAGATAATAGGGCAGGGCTGGACGAGCAAAGTGAAGGCATTCAACGAGTTAGCGCTACATCTCTCACACAGTTTTTTAATCAATTGATCGATTTCAAGAATGCTGAGTCTACCGTTTTTCAAAAACTCCCGAATGAATTTAAACATAAAGTTACACAAACCCTGGATGGCTGGTATGGCTTAGACATTCAGGCACAAATCCTGCGTCTGGATGAGTTTGTTGAAAAACGAGATGATATTGTGCGTGATTTAGCCACAACATATTTTAAACAATATGAGGGTTACACGATGCTCACTTTGGCAGCGTCCAAAGGGAAAGATCAGATTGTGGAGGCTTTGTTGGTAGCAGGTGCACCTGTCGACGAGGCTGGGAACAAATACAAGAAAACCGCATTGCTGTGGGGAGTATATTTTTGCAATTGGAATATCGTACGCGTCTGTATTGAGCATAAGGCAAATACACAATTAAAAGACAGTAATGGAGTGTCTGCCCTTGAGCATGCCGAAAAAATCTTACCGCATGTTGGGAATGTGCTGGGCATGTCTGATGAAGAGCGGAGAAATAAACCAGCTGAATGCAGCAATATTATTGCGCTTCTCAAGCAACATTCACCTTCCCAGTCTACGGGAGTGTATCATTTAGCCCCAGGTCTCGGAACGCAGCCGAGTGCTCCCGCAAATGCTCGAAATTCCCTGAATTGTTCAATTCAGTGAGCATTAAACATGGAGTTCTATTGACTTGTCGTGTCACGCTTGTCTCACATGGAAGCGTGCTGCATACACAACTCTCGACGCCCCAGAAAAAACGAATACCTGCAAGTAGGCTAACAAATTCTGTTGATTAAAGGATAAGGGTAGGTTAATATACCTTAACGTATTCTTTATTGAGGCTCTTTTTATGTCATTGAATATGCAGATGAAATTCGGTATATTAGTCTCGTGTTTGAGTTTGATTGCCTGTATGCCAATCAGAGTTCCTCCAGAAGTAAAGTCTATGGAGGGAAGATGTCTGGAAACCAAACAGGACTATTGGGTGAACTACTATCATTATGAAAGTGATTGCCTTCCTTTTGAGGTTTTCTGCACGCATAGCCCTGGTATTACCTTTAAACTTGAGAACAGTATTAACGCTAAGGCATTGGATCATGAGCGCTTGCCTAAAGGGACGAAGCTTTACATAACTGATATCAATGCTTATTGGGATGCAGCTTACGGTGATTTGTATTACTTTAAGTTAAAGCACTCTAATTTCAAACTTAAGGATGGGACCATCCTCCATGAGGAGGATTATAAAAGATTCTTTTTTAAGCTGAAAGGCAGTTATAATATTCCTCCTACCTGGGATAAAACGAAGCTGAAGGATTGTGTGCGGTGAAAGCAGAAATGTCCTCATTAGGGGGGGCTTTCCGCTGATTAAAGGAGTTAGAAATGCAAAAGTCGAAAATGATCGCGGTGGTCAGTGATGAACACTATTCAGTTAATGATTTTGTTATCGATTGGCTTGAAAAGCACGGGTATAAAGCAATTGTTTTTGGCGCCCTGAAAACTCATCAAGACGAACCCTGGGTTACAGCCACGGCAGAAGCTGCACAATATATTTCAGATGGTCACGCAGATGAAGGCATCTTTTTTTGCTGGAGTGGGACCGGCTCTTCTATGGTTGCGAATCGATTTCCAACAATAAGGGCTGCTTTATGTACAGATGCTGAAACAGCAAGAGCAGGCAGAGTCTGGAATCATGCCAATGTCTTGGTTCTTTCCAATCGCCTTTTAAGTCAAGATCTTGCTAAAGAAATTTTAAATGCCTGGTTTGAGGATTATGATCACTCAAAAGGGGCTGAGCAAGTGATGGCGCTGGCGTCGCTTGACATATAAAACCATATAGGATAATTTGAAATGATTATTGTTTTTATTGCTGGCGCTTCTTGCTCTGGGAAAAGCCGATTTACAGAAAACCTTCTTGAAAAACTGAGAGAGCTTCAATGCAATTCATTATCCATTAAAATGGATGACTACTACAAAGAGATCCCAGATGATAGAGAGCTTGTTGAATATAAAAGAACAACTAATTTTGACGATCCAAATAGCTTGGATCTTAGCTTATTAAGCGAGCATGTTTTCACGCTCGGAGGTGGAGGGAGCATTATTAAGCCTGTGTTTGACTTTAAAACAGAAAAACGTATCGGAACTGAATCTATTGCCGCTCCTGCAATTTTATTAATTGATGGCACATCTGCAATTTCATTTTGCACAAAGTTTCCTGCAGGCACTCAAACATCATACAAAGTTTTTATTGAAGCAGAGCAAGAAGTAATCATTCAAAGGAAAATTGAGCGCGATAAGGATGAGCGCGGATACGATAATACAGAAAGTATTTTACAAAAAGATGCTAAATTTGTTAGGCCGACTTATATTGCTTTAATTGAACCCACAAAGTTATTAGCGGATATTATTATCGATAACAACACGAACCATGATGCCTCCAATAAATCTCAGCCTTTGGTGGTGGAAGCTGAGCGAATTGCGCGGGAATTAAAAGAAAGATTGGAGCCTATCCCTAACAAAAACGGTCGCCGTCCTTAGTTCACTTAACCTTAGAGAGGAGCACTTCCGTGCAAAAAATAACACAGCAAGACTTTAATTTTAATCTGCCGGAACCTAGTGATGTCCTACTGTAGTGCGATTGAGCATTTTTCACATGTTTCACGGTTTCTTCACCAGGCTTATCACGATAATGAGTATGGCTTTCCGATCCATCATGATGACGAGCTTTTCGGTAGACTCATTCTTGAGATTAATCAGGCTGGATTGAGCTGGGAGACAATTTTAAAGAAGCAAGAAAACTTTAGAACTGCCTACAGTGAGTTTAGTATTGCAAAGATCGCAGCCTATGATGAGCATGATCGCGCGCGCCTCATGAATGACGCGGGCATTATCCGCAATCGTTTAAAAATCAATGCCGCCATTGAGAATGCAAAGACAATCCTAAGCATCCAAAAAGAGCATGGGTCATTTGAGAAGTGGATTGAGTCTTATCATCCCCTGACGAAAGAAGAGTGGGTCACGTTATTTAAAAAGACATTTAAATTCACAGGCGGAGAAATTGTCAATGAATTTTTGACAAGCATTGGGGTTTTGCCACACGCACATGATGAGAGCTGTCCAATTTATGAAAAGACGCTCAAGGCGAACCCGTTGTGGTTGCGGGCAAAAAGCATATGAAAAAAGACTGGTTTTTGTGAACCAGAAACGTAATCGTTCAGCCCTCTACTTTTAAAAGCTGATTATCCTCTTAATCGTCGCCCCCCTTTGGAAAAGCATTTGCTAGGTTTGGGCTGCGAATGCCGGATATACCACTCTTCGCCCACTTCTAAAGCTGCTCGTTACCCATAAGTCTTTACGTACAAGCGGGCTTCGCCCACGCCCGCGACGTCAGGTATGATGAAAATCAGTAAGTAACCCTGGTAATATATATGCTGGGGTGCGAGCCAGGACAGCGATGGCGTCATAGCCTTAGAGGCTGATGGGATGCATGCTGCCTGGTTCGCTTTTGATCCAATATTTCGAA
>JBIOEA010000033.1:0-22496 GCA_044445605.1 Gammaproteobacteria bacterium
CAAACACTTCCGCGCTATTGCAACTCGATATGATAAATTAAAGAGAAATTACGTATCAATGGTGGCTATGGCTTGCAGCGTCATGTGGCTGCCTATGTGAAATGTCAACAGGCCCTAGCTTCAACACCACGGCAGGCACTGTTCAAGGAAACAATACCGTGGGGGGGCTTGTCGGTGATTTTGCATTAGGCAGTAGTTTCACGCTAACAGGTAACAGCAATATTTACAGCACAGGCCATGTCGTGGGAGCGGGATCTTGGATAGGTGGATTGTTTGGAGAAGTCGCGGCAACCGGTGTGTTTTCAGCCAGCGGTACGCTCACCAATAACGCAAGTGTCACTGAAAATGCAGCGAGCGCACAGTATGTCGGCGGCATTTTTGGTTCTTACAACGATTCAAATGTGACCACAAATGTTTATACCTTAACCAATACTGCCGCAGGCACTATTTCTGCAACACCTTCAAGTATTTCTAACGTTGGCGGCATTGCGGGTGAATTTGCCGCAGGTACATTCACTGGCACCATCAGCAATGCTGCGACTATCACCACCTCTTCCAGTGCAACGAGCGTGGGTGGCATTATTGGTTTGCTCGATGGCGGCACGCTCAATAGCATCAGCGCAACCAGTAATACTCAAACGATTTCAGGCGCAAGTGATTTGGGTGGTATTGTAGGCCAAATGTCATCGGGTGGTTTAACTGGAACAGGAGGTTATAGTAATTCGGTTGCGATAGGTTCAAGCACTGCATCTGATGTTGGCGGACTGATTGGGCTTGTTAGCGGCGGCACCATTGGTGGCACTTCTGCCAGCACTTTATCCGATACAGGCAGCGTTACCGCAGCGAATGATACCGGTGGTGTGATTGGGGAAATATCCGGTACGCCCACGTTTACATCATTTGTCACATTAAGTGCAGGCACAGGCACTATTGATGCAACGACTGCTTATGCTGGCGGTATCATTGGTTATGTCAATGGCGCCCATGTGAATGCTGCCATGAATACTGTTTCAGGGTTAAGCATCACAAGTCCTAATGGTGCTGGCGGTATTGTGGGATTGATGAATAATGGCGCTCAATTAAGTGGCGCCATCAGTAATGCAGTTTCCAATTTTGGTACGAGTACGAATGTCGGCGGTATTGTCGGTGTATTAGAAGACACCTCAACCATTACCAATACAGGATTAAGCAGTGTTGCCATTAATTCACCCAACAGCACCGATGTCGGTGGATTAATAGGTGAAATGCTCAATGCCACTTATTCAAGTAATTTGAATTCGATTGCTAATGTGACCGGTGGTAGTGTGGTGGGTGGTATTGCAGGTCTTGTCGATAATAGCACCATTACATCCGCCACATTAAGCAACGCCAACAATATTACAGGCAGTGGCAATGTCGGCGGATTGTTCGGCAAGATAATTGCGGGTAGCTTGATAGGCGCTCCAGGCAGTGTTTACAGTAACTCCGGCACCGTCGACCCTATGGGTGATGCCGTCGGCGGTATCGCCTCTGTTGTCGATAGCTCCACTTTAATCGCGGGCACTTATGAACTCACCGTCAATGGCCTTACACATGGCACTGTCATTGGCACTGATTATGTCGGTGGTATCTTCGGTGCTATGACCAACGGCGCAACCATTAATGCTAATGTCGTCATGAGCAGTGATGTGGGCACACACGTCACCGGCACTTTACAATATATCGGTGGCTTGATTGGCTACGCGGACATTACGGTTGTAGATCATGCCACAGGTACGTTTACATCCAATGCCACCGTGTCAGGCGGCGCAAATGTCGGCGGTGTCATCGGATACACTGCGGCCAACTTTAGCAATGCACTCAGCAACGCGGGCTATGTTTCAGGCACACACTATGTCGGTGGCTTGGTCGGTGAATTATCAAATGCTACGTTATCGGGCACATTGAGTGTAACGAGCCCTACCCTCACACTGAATGCAGGCGGTACAGGCTTAGGCGGATTTGTAGGCCATATGCTCGGCTCAAGTAATATTGCTTCAACGAATGCGACATTATCGAGTAGCACGGTGTTTGATGCAGCCAGTGCATTTGGAATCGGCGCTGTCGTGGGTGTCTTGGAAAATAATGCGACGCTCTCTGGTGTGAATAGTTTTACTTTGCCTACAACATTCACTGTCGCCAATGCCACCGATGTCGGCGGACTCATCGGGGAAATGAATAATGCCAGCTTCACACAAATGATTCAAGCGCATATCAATGTCAATGCAAGCACGTCCAATAACGTGGGCGGTGTGGTGGGCAGCGTCAGCAACAGTATTATCGCCAGCACCAATCCTGGCCCTGGCAATATCAGCTCCCTCAGCTATTCCGGTACTGTTTCAGGAAATGATAACGTCGGTGGCGTGATAGGTAGCCTCACCAACCATAGCACTCTCTCACAAGCATTCCTCGCAGGCACAGTTATCGGTAATATGAACGTGGGCGGCATTGTAGGGGTTGTGGATGCAACCAGTGTCTTGAATACGTCTTATAACATGCATACCGTCATTGGCAATGCCGGTGCGCTGAATGTCGGCGGCATGGTGGGTGATAACAGTGGCACCCTCAGTAATCTCATTTTTGGCGGTGTTGTGCAAGCCTTGAGCGGCGCAACCAATGTCGGCGGTCTTGTTGGCCTTAATACCGGAACAGTATTAAGCTCAATGTCTGCTGGCGCATTGAATATCGCAGGCGTCATCAATAAAGGCGCTATTGCAGGCGATAACGCAGGCAACTTGGGCCTGAACAATACGACAACATTAGCACCATTTTATTCGGGCACAACGTTTGCGCCTGGTATCGGCGCCGTAGGCACCGGCACCGTCGGTGGTAGCCAAGCAGACTTCTTCGACGCCATGCGCTTTGAACAAACATTCTTACCTTATAGCTGGAACTTCAGCAGCACGTGGCAACAACTTCCAGGCTATTTAGTCGTTCTGCAATGGTGCGGCGCAAATTGCGGCATCCCTGCACCTGTAGTCGCAACAAACAAGTTCGCAAAGGAATACGTCACGGTGAACCAAATATTGAACGACGCCGATCTCACCGATATGCAACAAGATTATTTGACGTATGGCGATACGTTCTCTATCTACAGTGTCTCCATGATAGGTTATTCCCTACCCTTCCAAGTTTTTCTCTTCGCAGGCGATCCAACAGCACCTAATAATGTCGCGTTCAAAGCCATGAAAGTGTTGGCGGCAGCCAATCAACACCGTCGGTATGCGCATGCGCAAGAAGTGACGCCAGACCTACTACCATGGCACAATTAGTAACTTTCCCAACACATTATGCTGCTATAATTAAGAGGTGGCATGTTGGGAGAATTATATGGGACCCGGATATAAAGAGTTTATAGCCAATGTGGCTAAACGCGCCGCCGCGGCTCAAAACGTAGGCGAACGGTATGCGTTAGGCTCCAAAACAGTTTCTATCCCTATCGATGGCTCAGGTGAGTTCGGCTTCAAAGCAGGTGTCATCGAATGCCGTATAACTTTCCCTGTATATAGCAAAGAAAGCCCCAACACTGGCAGCACCATCCAACTGGCCAGAGAAATAGAAGCACACATCTCATTAATACTCAATGCATTGGAAAAGGCTACAGGTAATAATGACGGATATGCTGATATTAAAAAACAAGTCTTTGAACAACTAAACAAAGAAATCCTCATCGAACAGCTTATTTGGCTGGGTGAAAAAACTGAAAAAAAATTGACGCGTGAAAATATAAGCAGCCTGGACAATCAATCTCTCGCGAGTATCGCTATCAATACATTTAAATATTTCATCGAAATCACACCCAACGGCCAAGTTGAATTCAATCAATTTCTCGCATCAAAGCGACTGGAGTTTGCTCAAAAATATCGCGATGAAACCATCCATCAACTCTTTATCAGGGGCTTGCTTGATACCACACAAAACATCACTGGCATTATCGAAAACGCCATCAAGCAGCTCGCCAAAACACCCTCGACTTTTTCTGACACCATTTTCCAGAGCAGCGCGACCGGTGAATTCTTCTCAACAACGGCTACCCACCATGTGGCTCATGATAAACAACTCGGCGCAGATCAAGTCGCCGCGGTTAGGATTGTCACGCCAGGAGACAAGGTTGTCTGGAGGGTCCCCTCACTTGCAGCCACAGATGCATACAAGAAAATCGGCAGGTTAAGTTATAACGAAAATCAATTTGTTGTTGATATCAAGAATAAGCTCGGCTACTTATCCGAAAAAATTCTCAAGGAAGAAAATGGCGGCGATAAAAACGATCATCTTTATTACAACCTTCTCACCAGCTATGGCTCCGGGCCCTTAGCCGATAACCATCAAGACTGGAGCACCTGCGTTATCATCAAAGGGGTGCATCAATTTAACAAAGATAAACAAAATCAAGATGAAAAAACGCCTCTTGTTTTGATCATTAACCTGGCCGTCAATCAATGGAATGAACAAAAAAGAAAACCGCCCGAAGAAAACCCAGCCAACCGGAAAGTCGTCGACGAAATATTCGACCTCGCCGATCTTTCCATGTTACAGCTCTTAACAAAACAATTGTGTGGGAAACGCATTCTGGCCGAAAAAGACCAAGCCTTTCTGAGCGACTGCGCTAACGAATCCCTTCAAAATTATCGAGCATTTTTAAGGACAGGCACAGCGCCCTACTATACCAATGACCGTCACTCGAACGCACAACGCATGGCGATTGATAACCTCAGAGATAAAATCAATGTTGACACATTGGATGCGGCCGCACTAAACGCCAAAACACCCGAAGAAAAAGCAAGCCTTTCACTACTGAAAATGTTTATCAACGGAACTTATGCAGAACGAGGCTATGGAATGCTCATGCAAGCACTGATGCTTGCAACAGAAACCAATAAAATGTCTGGATGCAAAAGTGCCAATGAACGCTTTGCCAGCGTGGTAGATAAATCCATTCATGTTCGCAACCCACTCTTTATGCAAGCCATGGATAAATTTTTACGAAACGAAATCCATGAGTCTCAACTTTATTCAGAGCTCGTCACCCTCTATAACAATAACAATATATACGAAGGACCTGGACAAGACTGTTCCATCAGGGACCAAGGAGCAACCGCCAAAGCGGGGCAATTTGAAGGCGCGGCGGTCAAAGTGGCCTCTCCAGTCAGCCAAAGTAAAACAGGTAGAAATTCGCCCACAGATTCCGACGACGAAGAATATACGGACAAAAACTTAAACATGACTTATGATACCAATTGTTTTGAACCACCTACCCTCACCCATTTACAACAAAAAAATGCTAAGAAGCTCCAAGCCCATAATGTTGAAGCTGCCGTTGAAAGCTCATTTATTGAAGGAAAGAACAAACAGGAAAAAATTATCAAAGAAAAATCCAGTCTTATCGCAGAATCGGACAGTTATTCTCTTGATCAATATGCGAAGAAACAATCCACACAACCAGGAGAGTCTTCCCCTAACCTATCAAGCGCCAACCTATCAAGCGTAGGTAGCCTTAAAAAAAGGCTTTCAATGGTTGTGTTTAGCAATACGTTAAGTCCAGATAAAATCCAAGAAAGAGAATTCAAAGAGAGCGCTGGCCTCACCCTCTATAGCTGCCTCAAGTTTATTGAAAATTACACACCCCCTGTGAAAATTCCGCTGACCGTGGAAACCGTCGAAAAAATAAATTCGATCCATATCGTGCTCATTAAATTGGAACGGGAATGCTCACAGATTAAAAAAACAGACTTAACTGATCTTATTCCTCGTGTCAAAGCATTATGCGAAGAATATGAAAAGGCATTTCCAGAGCAACAGATTCCCCTTGCGTCAGCACAGCAGATTACCCTCAAAATGCTCGAACGCGCTAATAATCATGTAGATGAAATGAAACTGGCGCATCAACACCACACAACCAGCAGTAACCTTAAGCCATAGCGCCCATTTTGCAATCTCTGCGCCCCCCTGCTATTCTCGTTAAATGATCATATTGTTAACCAGGAAGGAACGCAGGATGCGCCACTCTCATATTTATGCTAGCTTACTCTTAGTTGTTTCCACTCAAGCTTTTTGTGGTGCCCCGATGACGCTCATCCCCAATACGAGCACCATTCAACTACGCTCTGATGGCTCTGCTGTCGCAGCATACACACTGACTAACACAAGCAAAGCACAACTCTCTGATTTTTCTATTTACCCTAACCCTTCCAATCATGCCGTGGCTACCGTTGTTCAAAATAATACTTGCACATCGACATTGAATCCTTCCGCATCCTGTGCATTTCAAATACTGATCACTGGCCTAAATACCGCCGCTAGTTTTTCACTTTCTCCCCAAGTCTGCGCAATGAATAACACCGTTTGCGCCGTTGCCATCTCCGACTACCGCCCCACTGTAGCGGTCGTTCCCGTCACTCATCCTGTGATGTCGTATTCAGCGTTGGTCACTGGTAGCCATATTAACAGCATCCTCCCTGTTCAAGTTTTAACGCAAACACCAGGGACCCCCATACCCGGATTCCATTTTATAACCGTTATCTCTGAATCCACTCAAGATAAAGTAAAGGGGCCCGGTTATATTCCATTGGGAATAACTGTTTCACCCGATGGTAATGCACTCTACGTGCCGAACCCGGGCAGCGGGAACATCAGTATCGTGGATGTGACACAAACTCCACCTACACTGACTAATATCATGCTTCCTAACCCTCCCCCTATGAAACACACTGATACAGATTCCCAACAGGTTCCACCCACACACGCAGAACCCTCAACGGTGGTTGTTACCCCTAACAACCAAACACTCTTTACGTTAGATAGAGTCTTAGGAAAAGCCTATGCAATCGATATTCCATCACAAACGATTACCCATACCATCGATTTTGCTACCGGCACAAAAAACCAGATAAGCTGTAGGGAAAAAATCTCTTCTACGAGTAACACGAGTTTAGGTTTTTTTGCATCTGCTATTAATCCCAATGGCTCTACCGTTTATATGACTCATGCAAACCGTGTCTTTGCGATTAACACAAGCAATTATCAAGTCACGCCTCTCGATTGTATAACCTTTGGAGCCCCATCCGGCATCGCTGTTGCCCCTGATAACAGTGTCGTGTATGTAACAGATTACAGCAACAACCGTCTATGGGTGCTCAGCACAAGCGATTATTTGGGGGAAACATTCATTCCTGTTGGATCGCAACCTGCAGGCATTGCTGTGAGCCCAAATGGCGCAACAGCCTATGTCGCTAACAATGGGGACAACACCCTCTCTGTCATCAATACAGCCACTAACTTGGTTACCATGACCATCCCTTTAACAGGCTGTGGACCTAGCGGCCTGTCGGTGACGCCAGATGGCACTCAGCTCTATGTTGGATATGAAGGAAGCCCGTTCACGAGCGTCATCAATACCGTGACTTTTGAAATCAATGATATCGAAGTCACCGGAGACCAAGTGAATACGGGGAACTTTGTTGGTTAAAGCAAATCGACTTCGGACAGCGATTGCTTGAGTGCTTCAGCAATCGCGGGATCCTTCAATGCGTATGCTAAGGACGCTTGCATGTACCCCAACTTGCTGCCGCAATCATAGCGTATGCCTTGAAAACGATACGCGTACGTTGGCACCTGTAACAATAAAGCTGCAATCGCATCCGTTAATTGGATTTCGCCATTTTTACCTGGCTGGGCACGTTCTAATGCATCAAAAATACTAGGATGCAAAATGTAACGCCCAATCACTGCTAAATCTGAGGTTGTTTCTTCCGGTGATGGCTTCTCTACTAATTGCTTAATTAAATGAGTATGCGTGCCGTGAGCTACCCCAGCAGCAATCCCGTACTTGTCGACATCATGCTTGGGAACGCGCGATGCCGCTAAAACTTGACCGCCTTCTTCTTCGTAAAATGCCATCATTTGTTTTAAGGCGCCCGTGCCCATGCCATCGATGAGATCGTCGGCCAATAAAACAGCAAATGGCTCATCGCCGACTAACCGTTTAGCACATAAAATCGCGTCACCTAAACCTTTGGGTTCGCTTTGCCGCACATATGCACAGCTGACACCAGGAGGTAACATGTCGCGTACTAAAGCTAAACGCCCGTGTTGCCCGCGTTCTTCTAAATAGGTTTCAAGCTCAATATTGCGATCAAAATGATCTTCGATGGCTCGCTTGTTACTGCTCGTCACAAAAATGAGTTCTTCAATGCCCGCGTCAATCGCTTCTTCAACAGCATATTGAATTAATGGTTTGTCAACGATGGGTAGCAATTCTTTTGGGCTCGCCTTTGTCGCAGGCAGAAACCGCGTGCCTAAACCCGCTACCGGAAATATTGCTTTACGAATCTTCATCCTTGCATCTCCATCATTCAATCTGTGTCTAATTGTAGGAACGAAACATCTTTCGCCCTCTTCCCCATCGCTAAGGGGGCGAAAGATGTCTCCCCCTTACAACGCCCAATCGACGTATACGTGAACCCTAAACTTTCCATCAATACAGGGTCAAATATATTCCGTGAATCAAAAATCACTGGCTGAGCCAATGCCGCTTTCAATACGCCATAATCCATCGTACGAAACTCTTCAGCATCCGTCATGATCACCAATGCTTCGGCGCCAACCAAGGCCGCATGCGATTCCAAGACGATCGTCAGCCCGTCTGCAGGCCCAAACGAAGCCGTAAAGTTGCCCGCTGCCAATGCATCAAACGCAACAACACGTGCGCCAGAGGCCAATAATGCTTTAACCAATACCGTGCTGGCACTGTCACGAATATCGTCCGTGCCAGCTTTAAACGCCAAGCCCCAGACAGCAATCGTGCGGCCTTTCAAGTCACCATTGAAATACGCATTCACCTTTTCGAACATGCGCTCTTTTTGGGCACGATTGACTTCTTCCACCGCATCGAGCAAGGGTGTCGGCACGCCAGCTTGTTTCCCCATGTGAATAAGTGCCTTCATGTCTTTTGGAAAACAAGAACCACCGTAACCTGGGCCAGGATGTAAATAAAGCGGGCCAATGCGTGGGTCCATGCCCATCACCATCCGAATGTTTTCAATGTTTGCACCAAAGGCTTCAGCCAATGAGGCTAATCCGTTCATAAAGCTAATCCGCGTCGCCAACATCGCATTCGATGCGTATTTCGCCAATTCAGCTGATTTAACGTCCATCCACATCAACTGCTCAGGGTGCTTCACAAAAGAGGCATACAATTCTTTCAAATACTGGCAGGCGCGCTGAGAATCAACCCCAATCACCACGCGACTGGGTTCCATGAAATCTTGAATCGCCATCCCTTCTTTTAAAAATTCTGGGTTCGACGCCACATCGAATGCAAACGATTCCGCTAAGGTGCCTGTCTCCACCCGCGCAGCCAAGGTATCTGCAACCACGCGTCGTACCGTGTCGGCTGCCGTCACAGGCACCGTCGATTTATTCACGATGAGTTTGTACGCTTGCATGTGTGTCGCAATGTTACGCGCCACGTTTAATACATAGCCTAAATCGGCTTCGCCATTTTCTTGGGCAGGCGTGGCCACGGCAATAAATTGGACTGTTGCGTGTGCGACTGCTTCTTCTACATCTTTGGTGAACATTAAACGACCTGCGGTGAGGTTGCGCTGCAACATTTCTTCTAGGCCAGGTTCATAAATGGGTGAACGGCCTTTTTGTAACTCGCTGATCCGCGATGCATTAATATCAAAACATAAAACGTGATTGCCTGCTTCTGCCAAACAAGCCCCCGTGACTAATCCAACATAACCGACACCGTGAATCGTGATATTCATAACAACCTCTTTGCATCTTTGGATACGTGAGGTATAGTATCAGACTATGGATCAATACTCATCATTTATAGAGCCTTTAGTGGCATTTCTCGTGGCAGCAGTCGCCATTGTCCTTTTAAAACTTATGGCAGTGAAAGTCGGCTTACTTGATATGCCCGGTGGCCGCAAGGACCATGCCATAGCCACACCGCTGGTCGGGGGCATTGCCATCTATTTGGGGCTGATTGCGGGGATGTTGCTCCTCCCAACAGCCACTTGGATGGCCTACGTCAGCTTCATGGCCGGCGGCTTTTTAATCTTGGCTGTCGGCGTCCTGGATGACATGCACGATATTTCGGCGCGCATCCGGCTACTAGCACAACTCGTCGCCTTGGCGATCATGGTATTTTGGGGACAAGTTCAACTCAATCATTTGGGCCCGCTGTTTGGTAAAGGAGTCTTGGGTTTGGGCTGGATGGGCGTGCCGCTGACCTTGTTTGGTGCCGCGACCGTCATCAATGCGATGAATATGATGGATGGCATTGATGGGCTCGCTGGCAGCATCGCCCTAATGATGCTGACAAGCCTGTTCGGTATTGCCTTTGTGTCGGGCCTACCCCTAGAGGCTTTCATCATAGGGCTCGTTATAGCCCCTCTCATGGCCTTCTTGTGTTTTAACTTTCCTTTCTGGTCTGGCAAAAAAGCATCCGTGTTTATGGGCGATGCCGGCAGCACGTTACTTGGCTTCATCCTCGCCTGGTTTACGATTTACTTATCTCAGCAACCACAGTCGATTGCTTCTCCGGCGATCATGCTCTGGGTAGTTGCCGTGCCTATCATGGATTTGGCCGTTGTATTTATCAAACGATTAAGACAAGGGCGTTCACCTTTCAAACCAGGAAATGAGCATCTCTATTGCGTATTACTGTCGAAAGGACTTTCTCGAGCTCAGGCAACTTGGGTGATCTTAGGCTTAACGATCATCACGCAGTGTGTTGCTTGGGGAATGATCAGAAACCAGTGGCCAGATTCGGCTGTGTTAGGTGTTTTCTTGCTGGCATTTTTGATTTATCTGATCATTGATATGGTACAATCGCGCTCATGAAACAATCACTTTTATCACGCGCTATACAAGATTTAGTCGAAGGCTTTAAGCTTTGGCGTATTTGGTTTTTATTGGGTTGGCAGGATCTGCGTTTACGTTATCGTCGCTCGGTGATTGGTCCTTTTTGGATCACCCTCAGCATGGCGATCATGATTTACTCGATGGGTTTTTTATACGCAAAATTATTTAAAGTAGACTTAAGCACGTATTACCCCTATTTAGCGGCAGGGATGATTACATGGAACTTTATCGCAACCGTCATTACTGACAGTTCTGATGCATTTTTCTCCAATACGCATTTCATCAAACAAATTAAACTGCCCTACACCGTCTACATTTTGCGATTACTCACTCGCAATAGCATGATTTTTGTACACAACTTAGTGGCGATTATTCCCATCATCATTATCTTTAAAGTGAAGATGTCCGTGTTGACCCTCTTTATCTTAATCTTGAACTTTTCTCTATTAAATATTTGCGCATTTAATTACGCATTTATCGTGAGCCTGGTGGGTACACGCTTTCAAGATATCAAACAGATTATCATCAGTATCGTACAGATACTTTTCTTACTTACACCGATCATGTGGATGCCAACCATGATTCCCGAGCGCTTTGGGTATTTTGCCACCTACAATCCGTTTTACCAATTACTGACAGCGATTCGTGAGCCGTTGCTAGGGCAAATACCGTCGACGTTCACGTATGTGTATATTTTATGCTTTACCGCCTTAGGGTTCGTAATGATGTTTCTATTACTGTGGCGATGCCGTCATCGCATTGCATTTTGGATATAATGATCGTGGCAGATATCTTACTGAAGAACATAACACTCGACTTCCCCATCTACGGGGCCAGCACTCGTTCATTTAAAAAGCGGCTCTTGAGAGCGACCACAGGCGGGTTGATAAAGCAAACAGAAAGTTCCATTATCACTGTCCGCGCATTGAATAACCTTAACCTGCACATTGAACATGGCGACAAAGTCGGGATCATCGGGCATAATGGCGCGGGTAAAAGCACATTGCTTCGCGTACTCACGGGGATTTACGAACCTATCATCGGTGAAATGAAGGTCGAAGGCAAAGTCACGGCACTGCTGAATGTGATGATGGGGTTAGATCAAGAATCCACTGGCTTAGAAAATATCAAGATTTGTGGCATCCTCAATGGCATGACGTTCGAAGCGATTGAAGCGAATACAAAGGCGATTGCTGATTTCACGGACTTAGGTGATTACTTATCCATGCCCATCCGTACCTATTCGAGTGGGATGCAACTGCGCTTAGCCTTTGCGATTGCAACCTCGATTGAGCCTGAAATTTTGATTTTAGATGAAGTGGTTGGCGTAGGTGATACACAGTTTATTCATAAAGCACGTGACCGCCTAAAAACAATCATCAATACCTCTAAAATTGTGATTGTCGCCAGCCACGATGAAGACATCATCAAAAGCATTTGCAATAAAGTCATTGTCATGGATTCGGGCAATATACTTTTCTACGGCCCTGTCGAAGAAGGCATGGCCCTATACAAAGAAAAATGCGGCGGCATGCCTGTTAAGAAAGATGCAAAGAAAGAATCGTTGCTTTAACTCAACGATTTTCTTACCCGCCTCCACATTTCACCTATCTTACGCAATGGCGCAGTCAAACGCCAGCTTCTTGATGCGTAAATGCTCGCAAGTGATTCACGCAGCTCAGCTTGGTGTATATTGTGTTCATCCATTTTTTGAACCATCATGGATCCTGCTGATTGGCGATAGTCAACGGTTTCAGTAAAAAAACTGTGAGGCACTGAGGGAAGCGGACCATCTGAAGCCAATGCAATAAAATATTCAGGTCTTATTACTCCATGAGATTTATGCATCTCATTAATATCACCATGATATGACACATAGTCTGAAACTTCTTTGCTTAGACAACTTATGGATGAGCCATGAACAACCCGCTGCCCGAACAATTTAGCATGTGCAAAATATGCATTCAATAATTGTTCAAATTCATGCTGATAGAGTTCTTTGACATGAAAAGGATTCTTATTCCCTGGCACATCCGAATACTCGTGCCTATCCGGGCTTGACATAATAAGCAATCCATTAGGACGCAATACGCGCTTGATTTCAGCCATCATTGCTTCATGTTCATCATGGTGCTCTATCGTCTCAAAGCTAACCACCACATCTACTGAGCCATTTTCTAAAGGAATTGTGGAGCAGCTGCCAACTCGAAACTCAATGCCTGGTTTTTTATATTGCTGATTAGCAAAGTTGACTGCATCTTCAGCAATATCAACACCTATCACAGACTCTGCCACCTCAGAAAGAAAGTTTGACCCATAGCCTTCTCCAGATGCAATATCTAATACTTTTTTACCATGAACAAATTCACGGGCTAACAGGTAACGATGAGTGTGTTCAAGAACTATATTCCCCTCTATGCCAGGAATATATCTTTCACCCGTCCAGGGTAATGTTAATTTCATATCTTCCAAATCCTGTAAATAATAGTGCACCATCAAATTGCTGGCAATACACTCTATCACGAACGATTTACAAAAACTATTCTATATGCTCCAATGCCACGTTGGCTGTAACATTTGGATTGTTATTGGCGGTCTTGACAAAACAAATAGCAGGATGCAAGACATTCAAGACCTTAGCGTCAAAAGATTCATCCGAGAATTCATCAAGAGGGCGACGTGAGCCGCCCTCTTAAGACCCCGGCAGTGATCACTTATTGAACTTCACACACAATGCATCACTGCGAACATCTTGATTATATCTCAATGTTCCACCGTCTTCTTGTGCAAAACATCCCCAGCTTTTCCCATTGCTCATTGGCAAAGTTTCAACAATTTTCCACTCCAAGTATGCTTGCTCGAAAACAGGAACACTGCATCCACCACTGAGTGCATCATACCCCATACCGCATGATACTTCTGAACCATTCGTATATTGCATAACAGTGCCACTTTGTTCACTTAATATTTTCTGGTCAGCAACAACACCATCGGTGTATCGAACACAAACGGCATACCCTTTAGCCATCCTGTTATAAGTTCCGGTATAACCATCCTCACCCATCTTACAACTCCACCCACTCCAATGCTCGCTGGTATTGCGCAGGGGTGTGGAACGGGATGTTTTCCATGGCCACTGCTCATCGGGAGAATTCGACTCACAACCTCCCCCTGTGACGTCAAAGCCAACAGGGCATTTTGCTACACACTCACTTGCGTACATACCTACCGGGCCATCGCATGTAACAACCTGCTTCTCCTCAATGTAATCATTCCTTAGACAGGTCGCACTCACATCCAACCCTTTGTAGTTGACGTCGGAAGACGCGTCATAATAAGGATAATAATCCATGTTCACAATGCACTGTGCCTCATTATTGACGGGCTTTAAGGATGCTATGATCCAATAGGCTCCATCTACATTTCTAGGTTCTGTTTTACACCCAGAGCTGATTAACTGATAATTGTCCGGGCAAGCAACGCTCAACCTATTTTTTGTTTGATATTTACCCTTTTCACTCTTCATCACATTCACAAGAATGGGGGGCTCAGGCTGCAACGTCGCATAAGCGGCCTCTATAACAGCTCGTTTTCCATCAATATCCACATCCTCAGGAAAAAACTTGCTATTCAGCAACTCTGCGATTGGCTTCAGCGTATATTTTTGAGGCACAGGGTTCTCAATGTTGTTCGCCCAATCAGAAAAAGTTAGCGATTCAGGTGGTGGCGCACCTAAGAAATATGCACCCCCTTGTTCTCGGGCGGCATCAAACGCAACACGCATGCTCTTAGTTTGCTGTGACTCAAATGCTGCTGAGGCTCCCTTCGTTCTAAATAATTCGGCCGAGGCTTCTGCCGCTACATTGATGTCGACATTACCCGCACGAAGCCCCTCATAGCTTGCTCGAGTGAATAGCGACTCATAACCCCATCGTGCTCCCAGGCTCAAATTGCCCGCCATGTGCGTCCCAAAACTATTAAAAAACGCTTGAGTTTTCTCAAGCCATTTAGGATCTTGCGTGGATATAGGCAAATCTGCGACCGCATTTAAAAACGCTGAGGAAAAAGTGACATCAGTGCAACCGAAACTTCTGCCTCCTTCATACAACTGGCATGCGCCCTCGGCCTTCACACTGACTAAGCCAGCGCCAAATACATCTTCTTGATGGTAGTAATATTCCGCAGATCCCGTAAACGACGTTTCTTTGAAGAAGTCTTCACTATCTCCAGACACGAAGGCACTTTGGGAAAGAGACGCCAAATAGTCAAGGTCTGTTTGCATATCAAATACCTGATACTTCGCCGCGCACGATGTGGCTGAACTGCAATAAACACAGGGATCCCTGAGTGTTTTTTCCATGATGGGTTCACGCCAACCCGGGTCCCACGTCTCTGCAGCAGGATTGCCCTTGAACAAATCATAACCTCGATAGAAATAATCCGTCGGGCACTTTGGATTTGGGGCAGTTGCATTCGCGGTACATGCGATAGAGAAAATAAACAGGCTCAATATTAGCTTGGAAAACATTCTAAATAGTTTTAAATTCATTAAATCACCTCAGTAATTATTATTTAATCGATTCGCGCCATCATACCCGAACGGTTTTTGAATGTCTATCGCGTCGGTTTCGACATTTGCACCCTCTCCCATGCTGATGAACCTTCCCGAGCAAAAAACAAATTAACGATATCTACACCCTCTAATTGAGTTGGGGTCCAGTTCTCCAATCCGCCCGTAGCCTCATTGATAACCCTATACATCAAGCCAAATTGCGTAAATACATCTAGCCATTCTTGTGTAGTTTTTGACCCAACCCGCTTTAAATGGGTTGGCCCAAATTCAACGATAAGCGCTATGTCAGGAAAACGTTGTAGTGTTAGCGCAGCACCCTCAATGACGTCAGTCTCTGCACCTTCCACATCAATCTTGATAAGGTTGATCACAGGCTGATTCAAAAGAATATCATCGAGCTTCCATGCATTAACCATGACAGAATCGTTTGAAAAGCCCGAGCTTCCGAAGGAATATAGTGAATGCTGCGGACTTCCCATGGCTAAATAAAATGGCAACTCCCCTGTTACGTTTGAAATAGCAGCCTGCTGAATCTCAGTGATGTCTGCAAGGCCATTCATATGAACTGTCCTTCTTAAAAAGTTACAGGTTGACTCACATGGCTCAAGAGCAATGATTTTCCCACACCGCTGCATAGCGCGTGCTGCAGCCAATGTATGAATGCCAAGGTGTGCCCCTACATCCACAAAAACATCTCCAGGACGTAAAACGCGCTCAATGACTAGGCGCGTACCCTTCTCAGGATCTCCCCTTGCTTCGATTAAACAGCTCAATGCAGTGACATCGTTTGCAGGACATAAAAGATAGCCAGAAACTGATCTTAGCAACACCTCATCTTGTCCACAAGGAATGGCTACACGCTGTGCTGAAATAGTGCTATGGTTGTCAATTCGATCTAACGCCTGACGCAAGTCCCCTATTATAAATTCCCTAAAGCGAAAGGCAATAGGCATTACTATCGGCTTTATCATGCAATAAAAAAACCGAGCAACGGATCTGACAATATTTGAAGAAAACCGATCGTCCGTGAGTGATTCATTCATTGCATCGCTCCTAAAGACGCCCAATAACCCAAGCGATATATAACGCTAGATTATCAATCGATTTTTGTCGGTACAGCCCGAGCTTACAAAACGTGAAGGGGCGGCAACTCCATGACTCTTCCCTACACTTTAAGAACACAGCTAACAACAATTGATGCTCAGTTGAGAGCAATTGTTTATTCCGCTGCAAAACAACCAGATTCTTATCCATCCATGTTTTAAACGAACCATTGAACAAATTTGTCATGCGATACAATCGAGCAAAAAAGCCAAGATTAGAGCCAATAATATTGGCACCATGTTGCCGATACAAAAGCTCAGGTTGTAGATCATAATAAACCTTCCCGCCTGCACCCGTCACGAGTTGATAAATTAGCCAATCATGGCTAACGATATCAGCATGCGTATCAGCACTGAGCAGCAATGCACGCGCGGCTTTATTCAAGACCATCGTGTTACCGCCCGCAATGCTTTGAACGAGTGCATTTTGGAATGAGGGGGGCCTTCTGAATAGAGACGAAAGCCCTATTGGTTTCATGTCCGCATCTACCAGTGTTGTGCGTGAACAATAAACAGCAGGAATACCTTCAGGTGCCGTTCTTAAATAATCCACCGCACGAGACAATTTTGATTCACACCAAACATCATCCTGATCAGACAATGCATAAAAATCAAACTCACCGGGTGTGCTACCAATACCATTGAGAAAGTTTTGTGCGAAGCCGCGCTTTTGTGCGTTGGGCTTCCAATGAATGACATGATGTGGTTGAGCCTGTTCAAACTGAGCAATCAACTCAGAGGTGCGATCTGTCGACCCATCATCATAAACAAATAATGCCCAATCAGTAAAAGTTTGACGACTAAAAGATTCGAGCTGCTCGTTTAGAAAACGTTCACCGTTGTAGGTGCAGAGGATGATGGCGATTTGAGGATTTATCATAGGCAAATCATACCGACATTTATATGATCAGGCAAGTTCCTCGCACAAGTGCCTTATATTTGTTAAAATGATGCCACTATTGCATGAGGTAAATATGGAATCCATCATCACCATCATCACAAAAAACTACCTAGCCTTTGCTAGAACATTAGCTAACTCCTATAAAGAACATCACCCCAATGGGCACATGTTCGTACTCATCGCTGACCATGTGGATGATTTTTTTGACCCGTATGCTGAAAATTTTACACCCATTTTGCTCGATGAGTTACGGCATGAAGTCAAACATCTTGATCAAATGCTTTTTAAGTATTCGGTTGTTGAGTTATGTACTGCATTAAAACCATTTGTGCTGAAGCATATTCTGAATAAATATCAGTTTAAAGAAATAGCATATATCGATCCTGATATCTTGGTCATGGATACATTAGATCCTTTGTCCGAACTCCTCAAAGAACATAACATCGTGCTCACGCCACATATTTTAAAGCCATATGGCGATAATAAACAACCTACCGAATTGCGCATACTACAGGCAGGAAGCTTTAACCTTGGCTTCATTGCCTTAGCTAATCGACCGGCTTCATTAGCAATGCTTGAGTGGTGGAAAGAAAAGCTTTACAACCAATGCATTATGGATCAAGACGGTTTATTCGTTGACCAAAAGTGGGTCGACTTGGTACCAGGGCTTTTTGAAGGTACTTATATATTACGTCATCCAGGCTACAACGCAGCCTATTGGAATCTGCACGATCGTGAAATCACCCAGGCAAAAAATACATATTTTTGTAATGGTGAAACGCTTCGTTTTTTTCACTTCAGCGGATATGATATCGAAAATCCAAATGAGATATCCAAGTGGCAAAATAGACATTTGCTCGAAGAGCTCCCCGCCCTCAAAACATTATTTCAAACCTACAGAAAGTTACTCAATAATAACAAACACACAGCAATAAAGCATTGGCCCTATGCTTTTAATCTTTTTCATGGCGAGCACATTCCCATCTCAAACTTTCTAAAACGGATTTATTTGAATACACCAAACAATGAAAGATTTGGCAATACATTTGAAGAAATAAAAAATCAATTTACCCATTACCTTTTATCGTCCGATGATAACAAACTACCCCCGGTCTTGAGCATCCTTTTCGAAGCCCAGAGGAGATCCGATCAACAGCATATTTTAACAGGCCTAGTCAAGATACTCAGGCTTGATTTGATGCCTGGTATGTTACTTGCGAAAGATCAACCAAAAAAATTAACAAACTTTATCAAAAAAGTATACAGTCTAGTACATCCTAGCGAGTCGCAATAATCGCAATACCTGCAGGATACGCATAGGGGATCATGCTGCATGCGCTGAAGCCAGCTTCCATCACCATGCACCAAATATCTGCACCAAACTCAGTAAACACTTTGTAATCTGAGGCAAACTCTCCTTCCGCTCCATGATAAGTTGCCGGCAACCAATCACGACTACGCGTCATCTTCCCAACAATAATAGGAACAGTAAAAATCGTTACGCCACCCGGAACAAGCACTCGCCTTAGTTCAGCTAATGCACGCTTAGGAGCAGGGACATGCTCTAGGGTATCGGAATGTATAATAATATCAAACTGACTATCCTGATATGTTAAATTCGTCATATCACACTCTGGATAGGCACCAAACACATGCCCAGGGAATTGCTTCAGCCTAGAATGCAAAGTTCCTGCCTCATTTATTTCAAAAATCGCATGTTTGATATTTGAATACTTGATCTCGTCTAATGTGTCAGGATGATTTAATGAAAGACATAGCGCCTTGGCAAGTGCAGCGGAACGAATGTTAGTGCCACAGTCTGAACAAATCCGACCTTGTTGTTGATTAATGTAATTGACTTCATAGGGTGAAATCCCCCATGAATCGATCAGTGCAGGCCACAAAACGTTATGATCTTCAAACTGATCACAACCACAAACAGAACATATGAGTTGATTCATGATTTGATTATTAATCCTTGACCTGTAGGCAATGCAACAGATTACAACATACGATGTATATTTTGTAAAGTTTTGTAGTACAATCAACCTTATTCAAATTTGATTGGGACATCAAAATGATGGACAATTCAGAAAAAGAACTTGAGTTTCCCTGGATTGACGAAGAGAACCTCATGAATCAAACCAAGGAAAAGGATAAGCATATTGAACGGTTAAATGTTACTATTCAACACCTTGAGACTCATAACAAACATCTTACTCAAGCGATTCATACAATGGATGGACATATTAAACACATAAATACTCAAATGATGGCAATGGAAAAGAAGCATATTGAACACGCAAAAAGCCTCGTTCTTCAGTTTCAAATGTCGAGGACCTGGCGCATGACTGAACCATTTCGCATGGTTTCACGTTTCATCAAGTGCATTGTCCATTAAAGACCTAATTCCAAACGAGCTTTAGGAACAACTTCTCCTTCATCGATAACAAGCAAAGGTGAAAAGCATGGATCATTCGCAACAAAGGAATCTTTCCAGCAACTCATGAATAAACTTCTGTGTTTATCCTTGGGAATATAAGCACGAGAAGCCTGTTCGTGATGAATAAGCTCAGCAAATGGCGTATATACTAAACGGTATCCTAATGTCTTAATACGTAAGCACATATCAAAATCATTATACTCCAGCACAAAACGCTCATCAAAACCACCAACATCCTCCAAAATTGATTTACGTGTCGCAAATAACGCACCAGTTAGTAGAGACCACTCTTTTTGTAATACCGCCCAATCTTCATAAGTTTTATTCTCTGGCGAGATGTTATACCATGCATGCATTGGATAACGATCAATAATCACACCAGCATGTTGTAGCAGTCCACTTGGAAAAAGAAGCTTTGCCCCAGCAACACCAACATCTTCCTCTAACGCAAATGTTGCCAACGCCTGTAGCCACAGTGGATGAATCACCCACATATCATCATTCATGAGCACAATAAAGTCTGACTTAGCCATTCGCCATAATTCATTCATTTTTTTTGCATAATTAAATGGCTCAGATACGTCTCTTGGTGTATGTTGCCATATCAACGTAAATGGCCAAGATCTATCAAAAATATCTTTATTGAGAGTATCATCCCCCACAATCACAGTGATTCGATCCATTTGCCACAGGGTCTTCTCTAGTGAATTCAGTAAATCTAATATCAGAATATGATCTGCCGATCCTCTGGATTGACAAGTTGGAATGACAATTGTCACGTCAGGATAATCCTGAAACCGGCGCCAGATGCTTACACTCCCATCCGTTAATCCTTTCTCTGCATACAAATGTGGTGCATAACAGGAAAATATATCTTTCAAACATAGCATTCGATCAGTTAGTTTTGGAACAACACGTCCTGACAGGTGGGTTAAAAAAATTTCGGAAACCCTACCAAACATGCAGCCATGAAAGTGGGCCTTCATACAAAAATGAACCCACCGTGCAGTTAAAAATGCAGGATTAGGCAGGCCGATCTCTTCAATCAAATTCTTTCGTATGATCAATGGAAAACCAATATAACCTGATGACATAAGCATAGATAGATCAAACTCAGGCTTTGCAATTAAGGTTTTTGAACTGTCTTGGTTAATCGTGAGTTCATCAGCGTACCATATGCTCACCTCAGGACGCTTTTGAATTGCTTCGATTAATTTATCAAAAATATCAATATTGACCAATGCATTAGCAGGCACAATGAGTAACCATTCACCTGAATGAGATTTAACTTTATCCAGCAAAAACGGTTCACAAAATGATAAATCATCATTTAACAGAATCAAAGAATCCAGGTCAATTTTAATCATGTATAGCACACCAAAACTTTTTTCAATATCATTGGACCGTAGCTTACCAAAAGCGCAGAAGATCTGGTATTATTTGTCTATTGTTTAGCAGTACAATTCTAAGTTATTTCACGATGAGTGAGGCTATCAATAATGTCAAGCAATTTAGAACCAGAACTTGTATTACCTTGGACAGGCGAAAGATTCGTTCCTACACTAGAAGGAAAGAGTGCGTTAGAACACATTCATCGGTATGTCCTGGCTAAAGAGTTTGTTCATGGCAAAAGGGTGTTAGACATTGCTTCAGGCGAAGGCTATGGAAGCCACTTTCTTGCTGAAGTTGCTCAATCCGTTATTGGCGTCGACATTGCAAGGGATGTCGTTTCTCATGCTAATCAGCGTTACAAAAAACCTGGCCTTGAATTTAGAGTGGGCCAATGTGCAAGCATTCCACTTCAAGATGCATCAGTAGATGTGGTTGTCAGCTTTGAAACCATTGAGCACCATCATCATCATGACGCAATGATGACAGAAATAAAACGCGTCCTACGCCCTAATGGCCTGTTAATTATTTCCAGCCCAGACAAGCATGAATTTTCGGATGTTCCTGGAACAACAAATCCATTCCATGTCAAAGAGCTCTATCGAGAAGAATTTGAGCGTTTATTACATTCCTATTTTAAAAACATTAATCTACTAGGCCAGCGCGTCGTACATGGCTCATCTATTAGCAGTCTAAATACCCATGCAGAAGGTAACTTCAAAACTTATCATGGGAATCTAAATCAAATTCACAAACAATCTGGCGTTGCAAGGGCTGAATTTTTTATTGCATTAGCTTCAGACGGTGATCTCCCGCACATTGACCCCAGCGTTTACTCTGAAAAGATGGAGTTAAGCGAAACCGCCCACTTGGCCAAAATCAAACGAATAGATGAACACAATAAGCATTTAACCGCAACTATTGACATCATTGACACCCAAAACAAATACCTGAATGAAACAATCGAAAATATAAGTGCTGACAATAAGCATCTCCATGCAACAATCAACGATATGAATGCCCGCATAAAGCATTTAAATGAAACAATCGAGAGAATGGATACTGAAAACAAAGCACTAAATACAACAAACCAAGACATGGATGCTCACATCAAACATTTAAATGAAACAATCGAGAAAATGGATACTGAAAACAAAGCACTAAATACAACAAACCAAGACATGGATGCTCACA
>JBIOEA010000034.1:0-20908 GCA_044445605.1 Gammaproteobacteria bacterium
ACGACAAGTCGATGCTCGTTCGATGGTGAAATAAAGACCTCCCCGCGTAGATGCCGGGACCCCGAGCGGTTATATAGCGAAGGTGAAGAATAATCTCCTTCGTTTTCAGAGATTGTGAAGAGGGCGAAAGATGTTTCGCCCCTACAAGAAAGCGCATTTGTACATTATGAATCTCAGGATCTGAACGTTTACCTTGCTTCATTGTCGTTTGCTTGAACAATACTTGAATTTGAATAGCATTATTCAAGGAACCCTACGTTACGTCCCTACAAAATACCTTGCAAGCGTAAAAATTGCTTTAGATCATCGGGGACTGGGAAACGTTGACCAATGGGGATTTCGCTAGAACCTGGGTGCCCTGTGACGCCGAAAAACCCTATTGCAAATCTTGTGCCCAGCGCACCAAATGTCCTGACGCTTTGAATAACAAAACCACGCCAGTTCCTTTGTTGAAACTCAAGCTTTGCGAGCCCATAATGACAACGAAAATGACTAAAACAAAAATGGCTGCCAAGAATATGGGAACGGCCAAAATGCAATTTTGCAGTCTGTATATCCCTGTTTACCAAAGCGTGATGGGCAGTTTTCATTTCCAGTTCATAGGCTAATTTTAATTTGGGATGCATGGGTAGAAATATCCCCAATCGTTGCGCCAAATAGACTAATGGTGAGATAGGCGAAATCGCCATTAGAAGCAGGTGGCCAAATGCATGGACATGCTTTTTTTGACAAAGTGCTAGTTTATATTTTGCCCAGTGCGCCAAACAATGTTCGCTAATTTTAAACATTCCAGAAAAATGTGCGCGCTCGATCAGCTCTTCCGCCTTGTCAAGCTGGCCACTCATGAGCATTTCCTGCCCCTTTTGGTACCATCCGTTGAAAAAATTTGCACTTGGCATCTGATATCTCCTATAACTTCGCCTTTTGATTTGACCTGGACATAACACCTTCTGGCACACTGAACGGCTTCATATTTATCTCGGGAGCGGTGTTGACGATTTTAAGAACCAGCTGAGTGGCGAGTGCATATGCGTGTTTGGCACAAGACCCATTACCACCCGCAAAGACATAGACACCCTCGCCTACATTTCCTATATAAGGCAGTCCGGTTTGTGTATTGCCGTAGTAACAGAGCTCGGTGTGCACGATTCCGCCTATACCATGTACTTGCTTTCTAAGCTTAGTTTCAATTTGTGCATTCATTGACTCAAGTTCTGCAGGGCTCGCATTGGCAAACTGCCTTCCTGAATATTTCGCGATATGAAGACCGGCCTTTAGAACTCTTTTACCATCTATGGGGGATTTGTCCGTCATGCAAAATAAATCTATGCCACGCCCTTCCTCTGGATCAACCCAGAGGGTACAACCATCGGGAAATTCTTGAGGAATGTCGACATAAATCAAGGGGACGGGTTGTGGCACAATGAGGCCTTTAAACTGTGGCAAAATTTCGGGTGTTTGAGAGCCTGTAGCGACAATGACCTTGCTTGCACGTATCCTTTTCCCATCCTCTAATGCAACAATATGAGTTTGTTCAATTTGACTGAGACTTTGAACTTTCCCTGAGATGATATTGACGCCCAAAGATCTAGCTCTTTTTTGCCATGATTCAACGGCTTCACTTGGATCAAAAAGACCCACATAACCCTGCTCAGTTCCTTTCTCAATGATCGCCATGTAACCTGGTTCTAACTTCATTGAATATTTTTCTTTGAGTTGATGAGGGTTTTTTATAATCTGATAATTGATATGATTTTCCTTTAACTGTCCGATTGCAACTTCGACTTTAGGATCATCCATTTTCCAAATCGTGCAAAGGTCAATGAGAGAAAATTTGGCATCTTTTTTGAGAACAGGGACACTTTTTGCAAGCGTTTGATAAAACTCATCAGTTTCAGGTGCAACGGATCGAGCCAATCTGGCATGGCCGATGCTGCTTCTTGGCATCGTAGGCGCTATCGCATTATCAGCATCGATAAGCAGAATTTGAGCACCAGGTTTTGCTTTGACTAATTGTTCGCAGACTGCTGAGCCAAAAAGTCCGCCGCCTATAATTACGTAATCATAGGTATGGCATGTAGGCGTATTAAATATTAGCAACATGATTTAAACTCCTCGTATTATTTTCGTGAACAGCGACCCCCGACTCAGCAATTTATTTAGGTACGGAGGTCAGCGCCAAATGTCCTGTCGCGATAAAATCATGATACCGCGTTAAGCGCTTATAGTGCTATACCTATCGTACATGAAGATACAAGCCTGACGCAGGAGTCACCATAGCCGTCACTATCGCTCCATATAACCGCTCGGGGTATATCATCATGTGAACGCTCCCTGAACATAATACAAGGGGAGGTATTTCAACTTCCCTTCTCTAGGAGCCTGGAAAGGAGCATCCAAGAACACATAGGCATAGGGAATCTGAGGATATTCGTTCAGCAAGAGATGTAAACTTCGGAGTCGTCCTGAAGAACCACTCTTCACTTCAACAGGAATCACCGTATTGTCTTTGATGGTCAGATAATCGACCTCAGCAGAACTGCTTTTTTCAAACCGGTGCCAATAGTATAAATTTCCTTCATCCTGCGTCAGTCGTAATTCTTGCGCGATGAATTGTTCTGCCAAAGATCCACGATAAATTGACAATAAATCTTTATCAAAATCCTGTAGGGTCAAAGGCAAGCCAGAAAGTGCCTGCATCAGACCGATATCCAAACAGGCGACCTTGAAGGTTTTAGTATGCACCGAGGCTGCGAGAGGGAGTGTGGGAGGATGGCAGGCCGGTATGACTGTGATGACCTGAGCCATGCTGAGTAAATTGACCGCATTTTTAATCGTTGGGCCCGAAAAATCCTGTGCCAAATGTGAGTATTTGATTTGTTTCCCCACTTCTTTGGCCACAGAACTCAAGACTTCATTGAGACAAAAATGATTCGCCCTCGGCGCATATTTTCCAAAATCATTGCGAAACGCATTGATCAATTCATGATGAACCAATTGGCTTTCCCGAATGGAGCCCGTATCAATATAGGCTTGAACAGCTTCAGGCATCCCGCCGATGATAAAATATCGATATAATTCTTGTCGAATGATAGTGTGAATTGTTTCTGATACAAGCTTAGGATTTCCACTTAACAATTCAGCAAAATCATTTCGACCAATGGCTTTGAGGTATTCAATAAATCCCAAGGGATACATATTCAAAAATTGGACACGACCCACAGGAAAAGAAATTTCAGAAAGAATAAATTCGAGGAGTGAGCCTGCAGCAGCGACATGCAGCTCGGGCAGATCCTCATAAAAATATCGCAAGGACATCAAGGCGTTTGGACAGTGTTGGATTTCATCAAAAAATAGAAGCGTCTTGCCTGGAATAATAGAGTGGCCAAGAGCCAATTCCAATTCGGAAACAATGCGTTTAACATCGAGATCTTGGGTAAAAATTTTGGTCAACAAGGGCATTTTTTCAAAGTCGATTTTGACCAGTTTATTGTTGAAATGGGCTTCGGCTAGGACTTCAATGGCATAGGTTTTACCGACTTGCCTGGCGCCACGCAACAAAAGAGGTTTGCGCCGTTTATGGGTTGCCCACTGCCTAAGTGCTTGATCTATCGTTCTATCCATGGAAAACCACCCTCTGCCTTTAGAAATACAAGGCAATTATAGTGATCATCCTTTAGAAATACAAGGATACTGACGGATTTTGTGCGGAAGCAGGCTTATAAGAAGCTCATGATCTGTCTGGTTCCTGCGATCCGGACAGATTACTGGCCTCTAGCACATTAAGAACGGAAAGTGTTCAGTTTGACAAGGCACCCAGATTATGAAATAGTGCAGAAATCGATTATGTAATGCGTTTCTCGACGGGTGACTCGAGCTCAATCAATGCGCCCCGTACAACGTCGAAAACTTCAAATAGTAAGTAGTATGAACAACGCAAGTTAAGATGCGAGTCTATCGCAGGAGTCACCATGGCCGTCACTATCGCTCAATTACAAGCTAAGCTAAATGCAGTCAAAGAACTGACTGCTAACTATTCTGATAAATTTGCACTCTGTAGCTCTATTGCTTGTCTAGCAGCAATAACCGAGATTCCTTTTTCTATCGATGACCCATTGATGGTCACTTCGCTGTTGTCCATATTAAGTAGTATTGGACGTGTTAATCATGCGCTCAGGGGAACTGAACATTTTTTAAATCAAATGCAAGATGAGATAAATTTATTAGCTCTCAATCCAGATCAACAACTTGCCGATCATATTCAATTTCGATTAGATATTCAGAAAGATAATATTCAGTGTGCAAATACGCATTTCATGGCCCCAATGAATACCATCAGCATGTTAGGAGGTTGCGTCTTCTTGGGGTACCGTGGAAATGATATCGCTCGTCTTGCTGCCAAGGCTGTCTATAGAACGTTTGGTCCAAAATAATCTTCGCCCCTACAAGAATAACAACACCTCTGTAAACAAGTCTCGCATTTCATTTTCAAGAAAATCATAAAACTTGTCTTTTCCCAATGTTCTTTCCTGAACAGACATGGGAATAAAGCGGGCCATTTGTGATTTGAAATCATTACTCCGAATAATTTCAGGTAGGCGAACAATCATTTGTTCTAAATTCTCCGCATAATCTTGAATATGATAATCAGCAATCTTATGTTTCACAAAATCCATGTTCAGCACAGCGCCTTGTTTTTGGAGCCACTGCAAATCCCAGAGATCACGGTATCGAATATATTTTTGGCACGTTGGAAATGCAATCAATTTATCCGCCATGATTTCATCTAAACTTTCCACCAGAACCAATGTATCCTCATAGCCATCAGGCAAAAAATCGTAATTGTGATGCAACGCTTTTGCTAATGACGTGTAAGCGGGAACGCGCGCTACTTCTATTTTGATCATTTGTTTTGGGATATCTGGTCTCTCGGGAGCAGTCACAACCCGAATCTGCCACTTATCGACCTTAATGCCCTGCCGCTCATCTTCTGCTTTCATGTCCTTCGGCTCTTTCACAAATACTTCCAATCCATAGCGTTCGCCAATATAGGTTTCTATGCATTCTTTCATTCGCATAAGATCCGCTGAATGAAAATTTATACCGCCTGCAAAATCCAAATCTTCACTGAAACGCTGGCCACCATAACATAGTCGAAGCGCAGTGCCACCCTGGAACGTGATTTTATCCAATAAGCTTTCTTTGTCTAATGCAAATAAAATATCATAATGCAATAGCTCCTTTTCAACGACAGGACGCATCGCTGACAAATCACCGATTTGCATCGCCTTACCTACCAACGTATTAAAATTCTCATTCGCCATCAAAAACCCCCGTATCCACCATATTGATATTGCGCCCAACACGCTTCAAATCTCGCCATGCCGTTTCTTTTGAAGCCACACGTAATGGGCGATGAGGCACGCTATGCATACCTTCTAAAATATCGGCCGTTGATCGTCGCGTATGCGTAAATTCAATCGTCCCATAGGGCGTAAGATACGTACCTTCTCGCCCCGTTGTCATCACCGTTAATCTATCTAACAATATTTGCGAGATAGCACCACATTCTGATAACACCGACTCCAAGCTGACGTAATTAAACTCCCCACGACGCAAGGCCTTCGCAATATGCTCAATGGTATGGCTGTCCTGAGATAAAGCATAAGGGTTAACGTAGACTCCACGGCATGCCCGAATTAACAGCCCTGCCTTCACCAAACGCGCTAATCCTTCATTGAATGCCTTATCTTTATCGCCCAGGAACAGTTTTCGCAGGTCCCCATGGGTAAATACATACTTACCCTGCTGGTCCCACGTTCTAAGCACCTGAATCGCTTCAATTTTATTCATGTATACATTTATCCTATATTTTGATAGATTAACTGTATACATAAAGAGTAACAAAGGTCTTATTAAATGTCAATTGCCACAGCAAAGAAGGCTATAATTGACGCATATCACTGACAGGAAACTATCATGGAAATTTTAGTCATTATCGGCACACTCGCCCTTCTCGGCCTCTTCTTCGTCGTTCTCTATAACCGCCTCGTCGCCCTGCGCCAAGCACGCAATAATGCCTTCGCAGATATCGATGTGCAGCTCAAACAACGTTTTGACCTCGTCCCGAATTTGGTCAATACCGTCAAAGGCTATGCCACTCATGAAAGCACTGTTTTTGAGAAAATCACCGAAGCCCGTTCCAGCGTCGGCCGTGCCCAACAAGTCAATGATCGCATCGCCGCCGAAGGCGCATTGAGCAGCGCGCTCACAGGCCTCTTCGCCGTCGCCGAAAACTATCCTGATTTGAAAGCTAATCAGAGCTTCCAACAACTTCAACAAGAATTGGCCGATATTGAAAATAAAATCGCCGCCGCGCGCCGTTACTTCAATAATGCAACCAATGAATTCAATACGTCCATTCAACAGTTCCCCGCCAATTTGTTCGCCGCTGCCTTCGGGTTTAAAAATGAACCCTTCTTTGATTTGGGCGCGGATAGAGCAGCACAGGAGAAACCTGTGGAAGTGAAATTTTAGCCATCAGGAAAAGGGCGAAAGATGTTTCGCCCCTACGGAGCACCTCATGCAAGCTGTCGGCATCAACACTTATATCTGGAATAACAACATAAAAAGCATCCTTTTATTATGTGCGTTTCCGTTTTTATTTTTCCTGATGGATTTTTTATTTTTCGCAGGCACCGCCGCCTTATCACCTATGCCCGACAATGTCGACCCAACACCCATCATCATTCAACAGGGACTCACCGGACTCGCACACACTTGGGCTTGGGTCGTCGGCGGCGTAGGCATATGGTTCATCATCGCGTATTTCATGCATGGGACTATCATTCGTGCAGCCACCCACTCCAAGCCATTATCGCGCAGCGAAGCACCCGATCTGTACAACATCCTTGAAAATTTATGCATCTCGCGTGGCATGCCGATGCCCGCTTTATACATCATCGAAACACCTGTCATGAATGCCTTCGCCAGCGGGATTGATACAACCTCTTTTGCAATCACCGTCACGCGCGGATTATTAAACACGCTAAACCCCGCAGAATTGCAAGCGGTGCTCGGGCATGAATTAACCCATATCATTAATCGCGATGTGCGCTTATTGATCGTCAGTATTATTTTCGTCGGCATTATCAGCTTTTTATCCAATATGGCCGTTCGTAATATGTTGTATGGCATGAACCGCCGTAGTAGAGAAAATAACAATGCTGGCATTGCAGTGATCGTCGGCATGGTCGTCTTGGCCATCGGTTATGTATTAGCGATCCTCATCCGTTTTGCGCTCTCTCGCCGTCGAGAATTCTTGGCCGACGCAGGGTCCGTCACCCTGACCAAAGATCCCGATGCCATGATTTCAGCGCTAATGAAAATTTCACAGAACGCTGAAATGCCCGGTGTGTCGTCAGAAGTGAAAGCCATGTTTATCGAAAACCCACCGAGTGCGGATTTCATGGGCATGTTTGCAACCCATCCTCCTATCCAGGATCGAATTGCGGCGTTACGGAAATATGCGGAATAAATTGTGTTATCACGGGGTTGATTTAGGCCGAATTTTCTCTTCTCTATAAAGCACCAACGCCACACAAGCAGCGGTAGCAAGCAAGGTCAAACCTGGTGCAACGATCGATCGGAGTATTTCTTTGCTGACTTCATTCCTGCCTAGCAATTCCGGCAACAATGAATTGGCTAACCATGCAGCACCTGCAACGAATGTTGCACATGCTGTAACGCCCGCATTTTTGGCTTTATCCTTCGTTAAATTTCCATTCCAGGCATGATAGCCAAGTGTCAACACCAACCCCGGCAATGCTGCACCCACACCTACCGATGCGGCTGTCGCTGCATTACCCCATCCTTGGGTTTCTGCAAAATAGTAGCCTGCCGTCCAGCCAGCAATACCTTTAAACACGGTATGGCAAATTTCTAGGCTGTCTTCTTTTTTAGTTTTTTCATCATGGTATTGATTGTGCCCTTTCAAAAACACATATCGCGCCAGGCAATAGGCCATGACCGCTAGGAAAGCAGGATAAATCATGGCAGAGACGTCGTTACCCATCCATTCGTTATCAAAACAGCCCTTGCCCGCTTTCGTATCCTGTAAATACCTATCTGGGTATTGGCAACCGTACTGCCAGAGCATGTCAATAAACCCGTAAGTGCCTGCCTTTTTTGCAATCAGGGATCCATCAATTCTAATCATATCAACCTCATACTGCGAAGTGCATTTATATGGCCTTATTAGCTAGGATATCATTTATTGGATCTAATAACAGTACCTTAACTGATTACAATTGTGACTTTCTGTAACTGAGCTTCTACCCAAGCTACATTTTCATCGACATGTTCCATGTCTGGGTCGATTGGATTTGCCACCCATCCCGCCAACGGAATGCCTGCCACGTCCAATGCTTGTGCGGATAACACCGCATGATTTAAGCAGCCTAAGCGCATCCCAACCACGAGAATGGCCGGAATGTTCAGGGCGAGAATCACATCACAGATCGTTTCCTGCATGCTAATCGGTGCGTGTACGCCACCTGCCCCTTCAAAAAATACATAATCGTATGCGCTGTAATCACTTGCGAGGCAATGCGCCGCTATCATGTTGGCATCGAGTATGACGTCCATCGCCTTAGAAGCAATGTGTGGACTGGCCGGAAGTTCGAATAAAAATGGATTGATGAGATTGTAATCAGGTTTAAAATCACTCGCCTGTTGCAGTAATAAGGCATCATCATTACGGAAACCTTCCGGCGTGTGTTCTCCGCCACAGGCGATCGGCTTTATCCCTAATACCTTTTTGCCCGCTTTTTTTAAGGATGCCATCAACTGTAACGTGACGTACGTTTTGCCGCAGTCAGTGTCTGTGCCAGTGATAAAATAATGCCCCGGAGGGAGTTGTGTCGCGTTCATGGGTATCTTACCAGCCCCAAAGGCCTCTTCCTCTTCGCTGAGTCTTTTGATCATTTACAGACTGAGCATGAAGAAAATCCCCCTGCTTATCTGCTGCACTGGCCAATCCTAAGAACAGAGCCGTTGCTAATAATGTCACGGCAGGTGATACAACGGATTTCATGAGTTCAAAGGTAAATGAATCGCCACCCATTTCAGCAACAAACCGTGGCAGCATGCTAGCACCATACCATGAAATCCCCGCCGCAAATGCACATACCGTTGAGATACCTATATTTTTTTTCGTATTATTCTTAGCATCTGCCATATAATAAAAACCGTTAATCAGCAATCCTGGCAAGGCAAACCCCACACCCATCGAGGTCGCTGAGGCCCCATTTCCCCAATCTTGATTATCAGCCAAGAAAAGACCTAATGCAGCGCCTGTCATCGACAATAAAACATTCCAACCTACATAGGCTTGGCTGTTGGTAACGGACTTATTAGTATTATCTTTGTTATTTTCCTTTTTATTCCAAAGAAAGAAAGCGCCTACCCATGCCAAGGTTCCAAACAAAATGGGGTATGCAAATGGCAGCACCTCGTTGACAGGCACATGGAGATCAATGCTAGAAATATCAAGGGATTGGCCTGCGTAAAGCGACGCTAAGTATTGTTCGCCATATTGCCAACCCATCATGGCAAGGGCAGGTGTTAGGACTCTTACTGCATTATTACTCATGTACTACCCCCTTCAGAATATATTAAGGATACCATTACGCAAAGGCAAAAGAAAGTTTTACGGCTGATTTTGCGTATCTGCCTGATTTATTTAGAAAAAAGGGCGAAAAATGTTTCGCCCCTACAGAAGATCGGCCCGTTTACGCACCAACGCCCTTTATAGAGAGGATCGTGAGATAGGAATGGCCTCTACAGGCACCCGAACTACGCCATCCTTCATTGCCTGCTCCCCACTCTTAAACGCCATCCCATACGTGATTTCATACGTGGCAGGGTATAAACCATCCACCCTCAAACCATCATACGTCGCTTCAACTATTTTAAACTGCCGTGGCGTGAGCAGACCTAATCGTTTTCGGTCATCAAACAAGCGGCTACCAATGCCTCTTAAATCTTCCCAAAAAGTTTGCAGACTACGATACGTCAACGTCACCCACTCCGCATTCATCACCGGTTGGTAAAATCCAATCTTTAATAATAAATCCCCAATCAGGTGCATATCAACGTATTCATTCACATGCGCATGGTCATCCACTGCCGCAAACGCAGCACGCATTTCTTTTAACGTATCGACACCGTACGTCGAAAACATCAGCACGCCATCGACAGATAACCACGCAAAACATCTTTCTAGCAACCGCGGTAAATCCGCATGATCACATGGAAATAAATTAAATACTATCGCATCAAATTGACCCGCCTTGAATGCGGATTCAAAAATATCCTGAACCATAAAGTTTACGTTCTTTAAGTGTTTATGCGCTGCAATGTGTATCATGGCGTCTGAAATGTCTATCGCCGTGATCGCTGCATCCGGATAGTGCAATGACAGCTTTTCTGTCAAGTAGCCCGTCGCACACGCAATTTCTAAAATACGCTTGGGTGGTTCACGGAAAAATAAAAACCTATCCATTAACCGATCCGCAATTTCACGCTGCAATACCGCATAATTATCATACCCATGTGCAATACGATCAAAATTGAAATGCATGGCGCACCTCTTCAATGGCTGTTAATAAGGTATCAATGTCTTCTTTTGTGTGCAACGCCGTAACAGTAAACCGCAAACGAGGCAACTCGATCGGCACCGTCGGGTAACGTATCACCGGCACCCAAATCCCCTTCGCCTTCAGGGCATCACCAAATTGTTGTGTATGCACAATGCTCTCACAAAGCAACGATTGGATCGGTGATTCACTCTCACACATCAATAAATGTAATGACTTCGCTTGTTCACGAAAATAGCGGATCAACGAAAATAAATGCGCGCGAGCTTCATCAGCATCGATGACGCATTCGACCGCGCGTGTTGCTGCAGCCGCCATCATCGGCGAAATCGCCGTCGTGAACAAGTATGACCTCGCCGATTGCATGATGATGTCTATCTCGTCAGCGCGCCCTGCCAACATCGCTCCCGATAGCCCCAATGCCTTGCCAAAGGTTCCCATGATCACAGGCACTTCATCTTGTGTGAGACCCGCCGCTGCAACACATCCTTGCCCCTTTGGACCATACAACCCAAATGCGTGTGCTTCGTCTACCAATAACGTCGCTTCGGCTTCTTTGGCGATGCTGTTAAGTGATGAGAGATCGGCAGCGTTGCCTTCCATGCTGAATATCGATTCAGTCACAATGAACCGTTTTGAAGAGGGCGAAAGATGTTTCGCCCCCACAGGTAACGACGTATATCGCTTAAACTTCGCCCCGCTCATTCTCATGCCATCCATCAACGATGCATGATTATTTCTATCCGCGGAAATAAAATCGGTCGGCTTCACCAATGCCGTCAGCATTGCGATGTTTGCTTGGTAACCGCTCGAGAATAATAATACTTTGTCCCGCCCTAACCACGTTGCCAGTGTCTCACATAATCTTTCGTGCGCAACGGTATATCCAGATAATGTATTCGCGGCACCCGATCCCAAACCGTATTGTTGCATGCCGGACACCGCCGCATCCATCAAACGAGGATCGGCCGATAATCCCAAATAATCATTACTATTGAAATTGAGATAACGCTTGCCCTGGTATTCCACAAAGCGTGACTGCGGCGTTTCACGTACATGATGCGTGCGCCACAATCCCGCATCGCGGATCGCGCTCAGTTGTTCAGAATACGAATTACGCACTTGCAACCTGTGGCGTAATGCCTAATCGCGAAAACAATGCTTGATCTTTATCCGCACCCGGCAAATCCGTGGTCAATAACTTTTCACCGTAATGAATTGAATTGGCTCCCGCTAAAAAGCACAGGGCTTGCAACTCATCCGACATCGTATTGCGACCTGCGCTCAAACGGACGTACGTCGTCGGCATTAGAATACGCGCCAAAGCGATCATTCTCGCAAAACCAATGCTGTCGATTTGCTGTTGCTTGGCCAATGGTGTTCCAGGGATCGGCACCAACATGTTGATCGGCACACTCTCAGGATAGGGATCCATGTGCGCTAATTCCATCAACAATTTGAATCGATCTTCCAAGGTTTCACCCAAATTCAAAATGCCACCACAACAGACATTAATGCCCGCTTCTCTCACGTTCTTCACCGTTTCTAAACGATCATCAAACGTGCGCGTCGTGATCACCTCAGGATAGTATTCGCGCGATGTGTCCAAATTGTGATTGTAATAATCAAGCCCCGCATCTTTCAATGTCTTCGCCTGTTCAGCCGATAACATCCCCGCCGTGAGACAGGTTTCCAATCCGCGTGCTTTCACTTCTTGAATCATTTCAATCAACGCCGGCATCGCATTCTCTGGCGGCGTACGCCATGCAGCACCCATGCAAAAACGGGTCGCTCCACTTTGTTTTGCTTTGTCCGCTGCGTCACAAATCTTTTGACAGGACATTAGCTTTTCTTTTTCAAGCCCCGTTTTATAATGCCCACTTTGAGAACAATATTTACAATCTTCAGGGCATGCGCCTGTTTTAATACTCAAAATGGTCGAAATTTGTACCTGATTCGGCGTAAAATGCTCGCGATGTACGGCTTGAGCCTGTAACATGAGATCATTAAAAGGTTGGTGGTAAAGTGCAGAGACTTCCGCCAATGTCCAAGAACGTGATTGCTGCGCCATAGGGCCCTCCAAAAGAGCCTCCATGGTGCCGCTTTTAGGGATAAAAGTCAAATGATTGAGCTATTTTTGCCACGTCACTGTTTTGTGTGCCAGGCCCATTGCCTCAACCTGTGTTGCGAGGCCTGCGCTGCTGATCTCCCCTGGGTGCCCTACCATTGTATCCATTGCCGCAGGGCCGTTGCCCAGCCCAAGACTGTTTGCAAAGCCTGCGTCATCACGCCATCTGCACATATATATAGTATCCCCTTACTTTATCAGGCGCCGCTCACCCAAATGTTCAGTGCATTCAAATTAGGACAACAAGAACACCTGTGTGCACCGCTAGCCTCATTATTTGTTAGTCGGTTTTCAAATGAAAAGCCCGATGTGCTCATCCCCGTTCCCTCGCATCCCAAGCGAATCTGGGAGCGAGGCTACAATCCTGCCCTCTTGATTGCCCGCCAATTAGGGAAGGCATTAGGATTGCCCGTGAATGATCGTGCCGTGGCAAGAACACGTCATGCGCCTCATCAACGATTACAAAAGAAACGTGCTCGTACACAGAATCTCACGGATGCATTCGAGGTCATTCGCCTGGAAAAAGGTATGCGCGTGGCGCTGGTCGACGATGTCGTGACGACGGGCGAAACGTTGCGTGCATTGGCGAAGGTTGTTTCACCATTTGCAGCGAATATTGAATATTGGGCAATTGCAGAAAGCCCACATCTTGAGCTAAAATGAGCAATGTAAAAAGGTCTTTCAATAATTATAGAGAAAAAACATGACAACCCGTTCTTTTTTGTCGAGTGTGACGACCCTGCCAGGCGTGGGCTCACGCTTCAAAAGCAAATGTGAAAAATTAGGCATTCACCAAGTGCAAGATTGCCTTTTCCATTTACCGACACGTTATCAAGATCGCACACGCATTTATCCGATCCGTTCGCTTCGCCCTGGTGACCAGCCGGTTGTCGAAGGGCATGTTGTGTCAGCAAAAGTCATGCAAGGAAGACGTCGGATGCTGCATGTGCACATTCAAGATGCATCGGGTTCGTTGTATTTGCGTTTTTTTCATTTTTACCCTGAACAAGTCTCAAGAATGGCACCTGGGGTGCGTATCCGCTGTTTTGGTGAAATCAAGCAAGTGGGTCATCAATTAGAAATGATGCATCCGGAATATACATTGGGTGATCAAACCGCCATGCCGGAAGCGGATGAAACCATGACGCCGCTTTATCCATTGACCGAAGGCATCACACAAGTATCGTTACGAAAAATCATCAAAAGCGCTTTGGATGTATTAACAGCTTATCCTTTACCCGATTATATTCCGGATTCATTCTCGACATCGCGTGGTTTCCCTTCACTGCAAGAGGCACTTTTGTTTTGTCATGCACCCCCGCCAGAAGCTTCTGTCGAACAACTTGAATCTCGTGCGCATCCTGCACAAAGACGCCTAGCATTTGAAGAATTGCTCGCACATCATTTGAGTTTATTGGAACATCGAGCACGTGAGCAAACACGGTGTGCGCATCCGTGCGTTGACACCGCTCACGTGCTGACATTGCGGGAGAGTCTTCCTTATCGATTAACTGACGCGCAGTCACGCGTTGTTGCAGAAATTTCGAATGATTTATCTCTGCATGTTCCCATGATGCGATTATTGCAAGGCGATGTCGGCAGCGGGAAAACGATTGTGGCTGCCCTCAGTATGTTGCAAGCTGTGGGCAGTGGCTTCCAAGCAGCCTTGATGGCCCCCACGGAATTATTGGCTGAACAACATCTGGCGCATTTTAAAGCCTGGGTGGAACCGCTCGGGATTGAAATCGCATTTCTCTCCAGCAAGCTCACGCCTAAAGCAAAACATGAAACGTATCAAACAATTCAATCGGGCCGCGCTCGTATAGTGATTGGTACACATGCGTTGGTGCAGGAATCAGTGCAGTTCCATTCGCTCGCGTTGGTGATCATTGATGAGCAACATCGCTTTGGAGTTGATCAACGTTTGGCGCTGGCGCAAAAAGGCGGGTTAAATATCGTGCCACACCAATTGATCATGACAGCCACGCCTATCCCCCGTACGCTGGCCATGACGGCTTATGCCGATCTGGATGTTTCGGTGATCGATGCCCTGCCCGCAGGAAGGCAACCTATCACGACAGTAGCGATTCCACAAACACGTCGACAAGACGTGATCGCCCGCGTACATGCTGCCTGCCAAGAAGGCAAACAAGCGTATTGGGTCTGCACATTGATCGAGGAGTCTGAAAATTTTGATGCTCAAGCGGCCATTGCATTGGCAACGTCGCTGCAAGGATCATTGTCAGGCGTGCGTGTGGGATTGGTGCATGGGAAATTAAAACCTGCCGAAAAAGAAGCCGTCATGCAGGCATTTGTCGCCAATGAAATTCAGTTGTTAGTAGCGACCACGGTGATCGAAGTCGGCGTGAATGTCCCGAACGCCAGTTTGATGATCATTGAAAACCCTGAGCGTTTAGGGTTATCACAATTGCATCAGTTGCGTGGACGTGTCGGACGTGGCAGCGAGAAATCACATTGCGTGTTATTGCATGATGTTCCGTTATCATATATGGCACGGGAACGCATTCATACGATGCGTGATACGCAAGATGGGTTTGTGATTGCCGAAAAAGATCTGCATTTGCGTGGCCCTGGTGAATGGCTCGGGACGCGGCAAACCGGGAGTGTCGTGTATAAGATTGCTGATCTCGTTCGCGATGGCGGGCTTATTGGCCAAGTCAAAGAATGTGCGCAGATTTTATTAGAAAAGCATCCGCAGAATATCCAGCCGTTGATACAAAGATGGTTAGGGGATAAAACGGTGTATGAGACTATATAAACCCTATCTCGCTGTTTTTAAAAGAATAAAAAAACCTTGAGAAACTTGACACTATAGTAACATATAAGTTACAATTAAAAGAATAGAGGCATTAAATGGCACTTACACGAGAATTTAAAGAAACAATTCAAGCGCGGGTTCAATCTGATCGCAAATTTGCCAATGCGTTACTGAATGAAGCAACGGAATTGTTTTTAAACGGGGATCCTGAAACTGCAAAAATGATATTACGTGATCTCATTAATGCTACATTTGGTTTTGAGGATTTAGCAAAAGAGATTAAAAAACCAGACAAGAGCGTTTATCGCATGTTATCAGCCAGTGGAAACCCTACCATGAGCAATTTATCAGCGATATTTGCGACTATCCAAAAAAAGCTCAATGTCGATATTCATATCAAGACAACAAAGCAGTGAACTACTCGCCCATAAATGGGTCGAGCTTCTAATACTAGGCAACCAGGGTTGAGATGGTTGCTTTTCTCTTCTTTTTTGACGGATCACAGCCAATAGCGGTATTCTCAGAAAGAATAGTCGGCTTACATTTAGCTCCTCGCCCTGTGTCTTTAACTTGGGTTAATACCCCTCGCTTAGACAACTCCGTTCCAGAGTCTTTAATGAGATTGATTGCTTTTTGTTTAATCACCATGGCAGCATTGCGATCCGCATGGTCAGTATGTCCACAGCTTCCGCAAGCAAACTCAGATTGAGTCTTGCGGTTGCTCGGGTGCGTGTGGCCGCAAACAGCACACGCCTGAGATGTATGATGGGCAGAAACCTTAAAACAAGCCTTTCCTGCTTGTTGCGCCTTGTACCCTAAATAAACTTCGAATTGATGCCAGCCCTTATCCAGAATCGACCGATTCAGCCCTGATTTAGCCTTGGCATTGTTTTTATCCCAGCCGCCTTTTTCGTTAGGCTTGGCCTTGGCGCGTTTTGTCATGCCTTGGGTGTTAAGGTCTTCGAGGACAATGATTTTATGATTCGGATCATTGACAATGCTTCGACTAATTTGATGGCAAAAGTCTTTACGGATGTTGGTGATTTTTGCATGCCTGCGCGCTAGACGCTGCTTGCTGCGCTTATAGTGAGAAGAGCCTTTTTTTCGTCTAGCCAATTGTTGCTGTATGCGTTTAAGGTATTTTTCATGGCCACGTTTATTTTTCTTTTGGCCAGGTGTTAAGTCGTAATCCCTATCCCCCGCTTGCACAGGCCTGGCGACACCACGGTCAATCCCCACAGTGTATTTATCAAGCCACTCATTGCTACAGTCTTTGAGGTGCGCCAGATTCTCTTTATTGAAGGCAAGCGTATCTTGAGATTTCTCACCATAGCAAAAAGAAACTGAATAAACGCCATTTTTACGTTTGATGTAAATCGAATTGGGGACTTTAAAGTCACGATGCTTTTTAAAGCTCAAATAGCCGATGTTATTACGCTTGGTGCCAATAAAAAGACGAATATTGCCATCAACGCAGTGCTGAAAGTCGAATAATTCGCGTGTCAAATGAATACTGCCTGCTTCGCTTTTGTGCTTGCGTTTAGGCTTTCCGCATTCGCCCTTGATAAATTTCCAGTAGGTATCGTACCAATTCACGGCGCTATTGCGGAGAATTTGACTGGGGCAGTCCTTTAGCCAAGGAGTCAGCTCATCATTTTTGTATTGTGAATAGGTTTGGTCGATGGGCGCATAAGTACCGATGGGACAAAAAAGTCTGGCGAACATCGTCATGTAACGTTCATCGTCACATTTCGCATTCCAGATAACGCGCGCACAACCCATCCATTGGCTTAATACCAATTTTTGATGCTCAGTTGGGTGTGCTTGAAAACTTATTCCCGTTATCATGGGTAGATTCCGTTCCAATAATGTGGTTATAATAGCACCACTTTACAACCAGGTCTATATTATTATGTATAAATGGCGTACCGGTAGAAGCTGTGTATTTAAAAACAATGTGCATCTTGTCTTTGTTACTAAATATCGCAGAAATGTTTTTACTCAAGAAATGCTCGCACGCATGAAGGAGCTACTGGATGAAACCTGTGCGCAAATGGAGGCAGAGCTCCTAGAGTTTGGTGGCGAAGATGACCATGTGCATATGCTTGTAACCATCCCACCCAAAGTTGCTGTATCCATTCTTGTTGGAAAGCTCAAAGGTAAATCTGCCTACTACTTACGGAAAGAATTTTGGCCTCAGATTAAGGACAAACTTTGGGGGGCTCATTTATGGTCGCCCAGCTATTGTGTGGTCAGTTGTGGCGGGGCTACACTCAATATTGTGAAGGAATATGTGAAAAACCAAAGAACTCCGCCAACGCAGAGGCAAATAGACCAGTCACAAAAAATTAGCAAGGTCGGAGGGCTCGCTTGACCCGCCACTGAAGTAACGGGATTGCGCTCGCATTTCGTTCATAGTCACAGGTGTCTCGGACATCGCCCTTCTCCAAGCACGCGCACCGGGCTGGCCATTGCGGACGTTCAACAAATGGCGTGTCATGGTTTTTAAAGGCACGCCTTTTTCGCATTGTGTTTGCATGTATGGCATGAACGCTTCGAGCCATTCATCGCGTGTGAGTGCTTTTTCTTCTCCAAACAGTGACGTGTCAATATGTGCAAAATCGTATGGTTCTTGATACACACCACGACCGACCATGACGCCATCAAATGTATTCAATGCGGTTTGACAATCGCCAACTGTTTTCAGGCCACCGTTTAAAACGATCGTCCAATCGGGATATTTTTCTTTAACGATCCGAACACGCTCAATATCTAACGGCGGAATTTCGCGGTTTTCTTTCGGGCTCAAACCTGAGAGCCAGGCTTTACGTGCGTGAACGATAAAGACGCGGCAACCGGCTTGAGCCAGGGTCGTTAAAAAGGATTCAAAATATTCTTGAGAATCGAGATGGTCAATGCCTACGCGGGTTTTAACCGTGATGGGAATTGGCACCACGGCCATCATGGCGGCCACGCAATTCGCCACCTTTTGAGGCTCGGCCATCAGGCATGCCCCAAATTGGCCAGATTTGACCCGGTCACTCGGGCAGCCCACGTTTAAATTGACTTCCGCATACCCCGCATCATAGGCCATCCGTGCGCAGCGGGCTAACGCGACTGGGTCACTACCACCCAATTGCAGCGCCAAGGGGTGCTCAAATGCATCATAAGCCAAGAAGCGGCCTGCATCCCCATGAATCAATGCCCCCGTCGTCACCATCTCCGTGTATAAACGCGCGTGCTTGGACGCCAATCGGAAAAAATACCGAAAGTGCCGATCTGTCCAGCCCATCATCGGGGCCACACAGAATGTCCAGGGATTGTGTGTTTTCATAGGCTGGGATTATAACAAAATCGGGCAGAAAAAACCCTCATCGGACCTCCTGTCTCATTTCTTGACATTCCCAATTCAGTCATGTAACAATGCGCTTGGTACTATTCCATACATTGAGGCCTAAACATGAGACATTCATTATTATTAGAAGATCTAGCTAATCTTTCTGTTATCGATTTAGTTCCAACGGCTCCTACAAACCCTGTTCAATGGTATGAATCAAAATCACCTTTAAGGCCATTTTCATTCGCCCACCCTGAAAGAGACGTCTATAAATTCCGTGAGGTCTCAAAACAAGAACAAGGATTGTCTTTCATAGCGCTCGCTGGCGGGGCGGTTGCTTATGCATTTTTGATGATCGATATGCTCAAAAATGACCCCTCCATGCCTTTGGGGGCAACACTCACTGTCTTAACGGTAGTAGGTGCATTGATAGGTGATACAGCACAACCTGCACTCAGAGGCCTAAGATACGACAATACCCTCGGACGCGCCGCGACAGGTGCTCTTGCTGCCTTATTGATCGCCGTAACAGCCCGTGGCCTCATGGATCAGGCTGCCGGGACAGGTTTTGCAGGAGCGGCAGCTATCTTCGCAAGTATGTTCTTTGTCGTTCAGACAATAATAGGAATGCGAGAAGGTGATTCGAACGAAAATACCAAAGTTGCTTCTCGCCGCCCTAGAGTTTAAACGATACCAAGAGGGCGAAAGAACTAGAAAAAACACCCTTTGCCCACTTTTAAGCATACGAGGCGGGGGTTTTTCTAGAAGAAAAAACTGCAGACTTATGTATAAAGCCATGCACCATGGGGCACCCCTGCGAAAATGAACTCAGGGGTTTTTTTCACTCAGCATTCGGCACCAAATTAATTTCAATATGACAATTCACAGCGGCTGCATATTTTTTTAAGGTCGATAAATTGGGTGATGGATTCTGCAAACAACTATTCTCTAAACGAGATATGTTTGATTTCCGAGTTCCCATGCGTTCAGCAACATCATTTTGTGACAAACCCGCAGCTAGCCTTGCTTCAATCATTTGCTCTAGCAATTTATATTCTGATTCAAGAGAAGCATAAAGCGCTTTATCTTTAGGGTCCTTCATCAACTTTTCTTTAAACTCATCAAGAGTCGGTCTATTTCTTGGCATTTTTTACCTCGTTCATTCTCATTCTTGCAATATCCAAATGTTTACCAGGTGTTTTCTGTGTCTTTTTCACAAAACAATGTAAAACAACGATTTCATTTCCAACTAGCGTACAGTAAAAATATCGCCCTATTCCTTCTGCCGCTTTTGCGCGTATTTCATACAACCCCTTCCCCAAGGCACGCGTATGTGGCATACCCAAATCAGGACCCTGCCTTTGCATGATTTCCATCATGCTTAGAAAACGTACTCTTATTCCTCGAGGCATTGCTAAAATCTGCTCTTCCAATTTTTGATTGAAAAATACAACATGCCATGTCTTTCTTAAAGTTATCATAAAAGATACCTGCCGTCAAATTGTTTTTGTAATTAGTTAATTTGAATCATTTTTTTGTTTTTATAACATTGATATTTTTGAAAAGCAAGTGGCTATTAGATGTTTCGTAAACGTTCAGACCTGAGACTCTTAATGTACAAATGCGCTTTCTTGTAGGGGCGAAACATCTTTCGCCATCTTCACAATCTCTGAAAACGAAGGAGATTATTCTTCACCTTCGCTATATAACCGCTTGGGGTCCCGGCATCTACGCTGTTATGCGTGCGGCTTGAATAATGGCTATTTTATATGATATAAAGCTGCCTGTTGTATCAAATGAAGTTGAGCAATGGATGACGTAAAGAAACGATATCAAATTCATTCTCGGTTCAGGCTGCCCCCTCATTGGCCTGACATTTAAATAAAAGCATCGGCTGATCGGGGCCGTTCGGGAATCTCTCGCCCAAACCATCGGAGGCAGGACGCCGACGATGAGCGCCCAGGGATGGGTTCACAGCGTGTTTGGGCGAGAGATTGCCGATAAGC
>JBIOEA010000035.1:0-19700 GCA_044445605.1 Gammaproteobacteria bacterium
ATAATCACCGGCGAGGACATCAATCGTTGGCCTATAAAACACCCGCTGAGGTATACTTTGGCGGAACATTAACCAGCAATTTGGAGGCCCAACTCTCCTAAACTTTTTTGATTTGCTGGTCTAGACAATGGGGTCACTATATTCTCAAGTCTAGCTTTGATGGTGCCAACCCAGGTGGGGTCATTATCAATTAGTTGAAAATAAGAGGAAATTTGGGCGCTTGGTTCAGGTAAAAAGGCTGTATGCATGATTGGCTCCCTACTATTTTGACTACTTTAACAAACTGACCTTAATAAAACAACCTGTCGCTATTTGATTTAGTTGGAAAACTGTACTACTATACTAATGGTAGTAACAGCGGAATAGCCGTAGAGGTGCCATTATGTATAATTTAGCCAATATCATCAAAGCGTTAAATGAGCATAATACTGAGCATCTCAAAACGCATATTAAAGCCGCAGAAGAAACAAGACTGATTCCTGGAACACGAGATACATCGCGCACGTCTGGTCACTTCGAAGAGGATTATGACCTTGATAGTAGTGGCAATCCGATGTCTAGTGGCAAAGCTCAACGGTGGGTAGCAGGAGGAGAGGTATACCATGAGACAACGCCAGATAGGATGGAAATCATCAGAACAGGTGAAAAGGTATTCTGGGACTCACTGCGCGCAGCAATGGAACATGACCTTGATAAAAGTATCACTGATGAGCAACTTGTTGAAAAATTGGCCGAAGAGATAGTCAGGTCTTGGACGCCCGAGGTTGCTGGACAGCAGGGAAGAAAACAAGCGATGCTCAATACTATCACTGCGACAGCGGACGTGATCAATAAAAACAATCCCAGCTTGTGTTCATATTTTTATGATCAGGTTGAGGCACGCATCAGTGATAGCAATTTCAAGAAAAGGATTCACGATCAATCACCTGACGCAGCACTGTTGAAAGTGCATGAAAATGCCAAGACAGTGAAAGAGATGATTGATCAGCTAGTCAAGGATGGTTATGCAAAAATAGACCCTGTTACGAAAAAAATCACATTCTCAGCACGCAAAGACGCGCCTCATTTGGTGAATGACATGATTTATATTTTAGCCTGTCCATATGATAAAGAAATTGGAAATGAAAATAAATTGAAAAATAGGTTAGGGCACATGCGTGGTCAATCAGATGATTATACTTGTTGCTTTGATTATGCGGTGCTTGAACAAGCAAGCAGCGATCAATATAAGAATCAACTGACGGAAATGGGCATTGATGATATTAGGATATTAGGGGATAGACTGAATGACCGGCAATGGAGTATTTTGAAGACAATTGACTTAACGAAAAACATGATACCCACCGTCCAGTCAAGGGCGGTTGATATAATAAGGCTGATTGATTGGTTGAGTGAAAAAGGGTATGCAACGGTAGATAAAAACACCGGAGATATTCTCTTCAAGATAAAAGGGGATGATCCACATGCGGTGAATGACGTGATCACTATTTTGTCTTATCCATATGCAACGGAAATACACAGCCCAAGCAATTTGCAGGAATCGGTATTAAAGAAAAAATACCCTGATCGTGAGGTTAAGTGCTGTTTTAACTACAAAGTATTAGAGAAGGTTGTCGATCCGCAATATAAAGATAAGCTTTTAATCGATAAAGTGGCGCTTCAGTCAGATACAATATTTGATCAAACGCTAGAAATGATGACGCATGACAGACGTTTGTTCGTTGAGCATATCATGAAAGAAAAACAAGAAAGAGGAAGCGTGACAGAAATGAGACGCAGTGTTCACCATGCTTACCGAGGATTAAAAGATTCAATGGCTGCAATGACCTCATCCTCATCTTCCTCGTCTGTAAAAAAAGGAACGACGCCGGAATTATTTGAAAGATGGAACTCGATCGCGCAAACTCCAGGAGTGCCGGATCAGAAGACTGAAGAAAAAAAGTCTACAAGCATGAAGCTTAACAAATAGCATGATAGCCTAGGTCGATTTAGCGCTGGTTACATGGATAACTACCTTTGAATGGGGTTTGCTAACGTACATTCATATGGTATGATGCATAATAATTAAATATCTAACTCAGATTTCACTCATTTGCTAAGGTTGTCAATGAAAATTCAAGCACAGTTTTTCTCAAAGTTTTTAAGTGAGCATTTGGGGTTTTCGATTAAACTTCGCCCTAGCCAAGAAACGCATCTCAATCAGCCCTTGCACTTCATGATCGAGTCAGCGCTTGCCTCTCTCTCTGACAGCCAGAAGCAGGAGGTGTTAAATTGGCTTATGTTGAACCGCCCTGACTGGATTAAGCGTTGGTGGCGCGATGAAGGATTTGATGCCAATGTCATCGACATGGATACATCCGGCCAATTGTGCATTCAATCGCGGGATCTATTAAAAACAACTTTCTCTCTTGACCCAAATCATCCAATTCTATTGAAGGATATGGGGGAACGATTAAGTGATAGATATAAGACCGCGTTTGAGATGATGCTCAACGATGATCGATTATTCCTTAGAAACACGGGAAATTTCTTTGACCATAAATGGTTCTACGATTCGTTTTACACGAAGCTTGATAAGGATATTAAAAATGTAACTGGCCTGGAAGTTATTATTGGTTCGGGTTTCTGTCGCTTTCACGAATCACTTCGGGTTACTCCTGTGGGTTCTCCGCTCATCAAGGCTGCAACGGGTGAAATATCATTGGAAAGTGGAATTGATCACAGGGGCTCCTCCACGGAAATATTCCAGCGCTTTAACAAACTTTACTTGCAGCAGTTTAAATTATATCAATTCAACAGCATTATCTTCTCAGGTTTCCCGAAGTCACTTAATGCGTTAATCACATTCACAAACACAAATCGTCCTGGATATATTCCCGCTGGTCCAGTGATTAAATTCCCCTATGATAACGCCATCAAGACCCATCCTCAGTTGCTTGAAACACGGTGGAAGCCTCTCGGTCTCTTTTTTAATGGCGTGAGATTGGATAATCAAGAAACTGATTCATCGCCTGAGAATAAAGAGTCTTCACTTCCAAAGATGAAACCGTAATTCGTGAGGATCTGATAGCGATCACTGGTTTGCGGAAGCCGAGTATTCCGAGGCGGGTGTTTTATTATTCTTCATCCAGAATCTGCTCATTCAGCTGGTTCATGACAGCCCTGAGCTTAGTGATTTTGAGGGGAAGCTGGGAAGAGAGCAGCCGACGTTCCTGCGCATGGAGCTTAGCCTTAAGGCGAGCAATCTGAGCCACAGAGGTTTTACGTGATTTGGTGAGGGTTTTACGGGTTAGAGCGATTTGCTCAAGTGATTTGTCATAAGAATGAACCAACTCGTTGATTTCTTTGCTTAAATTCTTTATTTTGACGGCAATGACCTGTTGGCGCAAGCCAGGATGCGTATTTTGCTTAGAAAACATAGCATTAGAAAGCGCTGAAACTGCTGGAATAAGAATATGTGACATAATTAGCCTCCACTACGAAGCCATCATACCGCAAAAGAAGGTAATGTGTCAATGGGGTCATGAATCAAGAAATAGTTAATTCTCTTAAAAAACAATCAATTACGATTGACCTTTCTAATGGTGAGGCAAATAATATTTGCTCTTCTGAAACTGACTATGATGCAAAGGGCTTTGTTGTATTATTGATTTGTAGGGGCGAAACATCTTTCGCCTACGTGAGTTTTATGTCCCATTCGTTGGTTTAACGGATTGAGCAGGAGCAACAGACACGAGCGTTTTCCCGTTGACTCCCTTATATGCGTAGCATACAGGTACGCTATTTTGTTGCGCATTATTCTGCAGTGCATTTGATGGTGTCGGCGCTGTGATACGGTGATTTAACTCTTTCATTTCAACCTGAATGGCTTTTTGATCCACTTCCGCATCACGCGTAGCGGCGGTTGCTTCGACTTGGTCTTTAGCAAGTGTGTAAATCATTGCACCCGCAAGGATGAGGACACTGAATGCGAGTGGGTTGGCGGCAAAAACAAATAGGCTAAGGCAACAGACGGCCATAGCCGCCGCAGCGTAGAACATCACTGATTTACAATCATATCTTGTTTCAGGTTGTGCAAAATATCCGCCAACGCCAGGGTTTGCAGGCATCACAATATGTGATTCACCTTTGATGAAAAGTTTAAAAGCGCAAAACGCAAAAACACCCACGGAGCCTGCTAAGGCAAACATGGGGAGTGATAGCAGTGAGCCATAGCCGAAAAACATCGATAGACCACCACAGATACCATATGTCCATTTTACAGTGTTAAAAAATCCCTGAATTGCTGAGTGAGCGCGTAGGTATGTTTTATTATCTGAAACGGCAGTAATTTTAGATAAAATGAAAGTGCCGATGGCGCCAGCAGCACATATTGCCATGTAATCAAGAGCGGTCATGGAGATCAATGAGCTGAGCGAGTTGATGAGCGTTTGAGCTATCGGGAAGCCCCAAAGTGTCTGGCTGAAGTCTACTGTGAGATCATACGCGGGAATGAAATAGGGTAAGATTTGAATCTTGATGGCGGAGCCTAGCGCATTCAATGGGCCTCCCATGGCAAAATCGGCTATGAGAAGCGCCACGCCGCCCAAGCCAAGCAAAAACAAGGGAGCGCTTTGCCAGGTTAGTCGGTTCAACAGGCTATCATGTGCTTTCTTGAATTCTTTTGATTTTGCGATACGTGCGGGGCTTCGCAACGCATTATCAGCCTCTGAGTTGATACGATGCGCTAAGAGGTCTTGTGCTGCTTTTTTGCCACCCAAGAATGTCATCGCTATTCCGGCTGCTGCGGCGAAACCAAACACGAATACATAAGGTGCTGCAAAACCCGTCACAAGGGATACGGTTAAGAAAGCTGCCCCCGCGATCGTGATAAAAGCACCCGTGGCCACCATGTACCAAGGATTGCCATACGCTTCATGTTTGTCACGTGCCTTGAGAAATGCATCCATGGTATTGACGATGCGAGCATGTTCAGAGTCTGTTTCGGGAGCATTCCAATCGGTCATGCCATGGACAATACGTTTGATTTCTTTATCATCATCGCCATGTTTTTCATGTAAGTATTTAAAGAAGCCTTCATAGAGATAACGTCTTTTTTCATAAGAGTATGCTTGAGCACGATGGATATCTTGCTCGAGTTTTGCAATGGCTTCATCGTGCTTGTCAGCGTTTTGTTCGTCTTTTGCGGCTTCGTCTTGTAACTGCTTGATTTTATTTTGTAGCGCTGTAATGTCTTTATTTTCTTTGGCAGCAATCTTTGATTCAGTAAGGTAAAAAATATGGTAGAGAGACTCGCTCAGGTCTTTATGTTCATGTTTGCAATCTCTTTCGGTGGCTTCAAACACATCACTGAGTACGAAGTAGTCACTATTTGAAGTAATGATTCTTTCAGCTGCTTTAATCTCACGCGTTTCAATATCAACGACGAGACCGCGCTTGCGTTTTGTGCGCATCACTTGCATTTCTATGTCGTTATCGTTTTTACCAAAACTAAACACAATAAGCACCTCGGATTAGTCGTTTACCTAATAACTATACCATCCTTACTGCCCAATAACAACGGCTAACTGGCTGAAATTGTGAGAATTTGTGTCAGAGAAAGCGTTGGAAAAGCCCAATGAAATTAATGCCATAGCCCAAGGCGGCCAGGATCCCGGCAGCAAACCCAAAAACGTGGCCTTCCCAGGAGGTTTTGGCGTCGCTGGGGAGGAGGCTGGTGAGGATGGAACCGCAATAATAAATGGCTAAAATGCCGAGGACGATGGCGCCTGCATCAGGTTTGTAGAAGGCCTGGGTCAAGAGATACCCCATATAGCCCATGATCACGCCACTGGCGCCCACATGGAGGGCTTTTCGGCCGAAGAGCCAGACCGCGAGCCCTGAAACCAGCATGATATTGAGTGTCACATTCAGAAAGTGGGCATAACCCTGGGCGAGCATGAGCACAAGGAGCAAAAAGAGAGGAATGGAGTTAAAAAACAGGTGGTTCATGTGCCCATGTAAAAAAGGAGAGGTAAAAATCCCAATTAAACCAAAGGGATGGCGAGGGTAGATGCCAAAGACGTTTAAGCGGTAGCCCACGCTGGCATTGACGATTTGAATGCCCCAAAGCAGCCCTAGAATCTCTAACGCAACAATGGCGTTGGCCTGCATGGTTTGAATAATGTGTTGTAGTGCGAGTGACCAATCCAGCATAAAACAAGCTCCTCTGTTCTATAAATAATACTACACATTCTCAGTTAATGGCATTACAATGTCGTATACGTTTTTTGGGTATATGTCCATGTCAGTTTTAACCGTTAATAAACTATCTTGTTCGATGAGCCATTTTCCGATGCTCGATCAGGTCAATTTTACTCTCGAGCCACGGGAACGGGTCGCTATTATCGGTCGAAATGGAGAAGGGAAGTCGACTTTCCTCAAGATTTTGGCGGGGTTACACCGTCCTGATGGGGGGACCATCGAAAAAGAAAGTCACATTGACATCGCTTTGCTCACACAAACATTGTTGCCTGCGGATGAGCAAACAGTCTATGAAACGGTTGCTCATGGCCTTAAAGAGATCGGGCAATTACTAGCCGATTATCACGCATTATTTGTGCATCCCCCGGAAGATGAAGAAGTCTTCATGAAGCGGATGGACACGTTACAGAGTCAGATTGAGCAGGTCAATGGTTGGTCGCTCGAGCAACGGATTCAAAAGGTGATCACAGAGCTAGGCTTACCCTCTGACGCATTGATGTCGAGTTTGTCGGGCGGTTGGCGTCGTCGTGTGGCGATTGCACAAGCGTTAGTGCGCGAGCCTGATGTTTTATTATTGGATGAGCCTACCAACCATTTGGATTTAGACACGATTCAGTGGCTTGAGCAATTACTTGTTAATTATCCAAAATCCATTGTTTTCATCACCCATGATCGCGCATTGCTTCAAAAAGTGGCAACCCGCATCATCGAATTGGATCGGGGTGCATTAACGTCTTACCCTGGCGATTACAAAACCTATTTGGACAGAAAAGAAAAGGCGCTCGAAGAAGAGCAGCGTCACAATGCATTGTTCGATAAAAAACTATCTCAAGAAGAAGTGTGGATTCGTCAAGGTATCAAAGCGCGTCGTACGCGTAACGAAGGTCGTGTGCGTGCTTTAGAAAAATTACGTTCAGAGAGAACAGAGCGCCGCGAACAGTCCAAGAACCCATCGTTCTCGATCAACGTGGCACAATCGATTGGCAAAGTCGTTATTGAGGCTGAAAACATCAGCTTCAGTTATGGCGACAAGACCATTATCAAACCCTTTTCATTCACCTTATTGCGTGGTGACAAGCTCGCCTTGATTGGCCCGAATGGGGCGGGTAAAACAACGTTGATTCAACTGTTGATGCAACAGCTTGAGCCAGCAACAGGTTTTGTGCGGCATCATCAAAATAATCAAGTGGCGTTTTTCGATCAGCACCGCGAACAAATTGACCCGAATAAAACGCTGGTCGAAAACGTCGTTGAAGGTTCTGATTATATCGATATCAATGGCAATCGCATGCACATCATTGGCTATTTGAGTGAGTTCTTGTTCACGCCTGAAAAAGCACGCCAAAAAGCCAAAGGATTATCGGGTGGTGAATGTAACCGATTATTATTGGCAAAGCTATTTGCAAAACCTGCCAACTTATTGGTGCTGGATGAACCCACGAACGATTTGGATATTGAATCGTTAGAAGTGTTGGAAACGTTGTTAAGCCAATACGCGGGCACGGTGATCATTATTAGCCATGATAGAGAATTCATTGATAACGTAGCAACCCAGTCGATTGCTTTTGAAGGTGATGGTCGCTTGAAGGCTTACGTGGGCGGATACAGTGATTGGGTTTGGCAGCGAGGCCAGGTGGCGCCTGCCCCCGTGGCAAAGCCCGTTGCAAAGACGCCTGAGCCCGCAGTCAAAGCGCCGGCATCGCAAAAAAACACAAAAGAAACGAAAGCGTTGTTGGCAAAGATTGAGCGCCTGGAAGAGTGTATTCAGAAATTACATGAAACAATAGCTGATCCGTCTTTTTATGATGCAAACAACACATCATCGAAAGCAACACTGGACAAATTAGCGGTGATGGAAAAAGAGCTAGCGGATGCGTATGACACATGGGAGAAATATGAAAATGGAAACGGTTAATAAAATAGATCTTAAATCATTTATAGCTGATGTGCCTGATTTTCCAAAGCCTGGGATTTTGTTTCGAGACATTTGCCCATTGTTAGCCAATGTGGATGCGTATCAATCCGTGATTGATAATTTTCTTGAGCATTATGCGGATCAGAAAATTGATGTGATTGTGGGTATTGAGTCCCGTGGATTCATCTTTGCTTCGAGCCTAGCCTACGCGATGAAGTGCCCGCTGGCATTAGTGCGTAAACCTGGCAAGTTGCCGCATCCTATCATGTCACATACGTATGAATTAGAATATGGCACCGATACATTAGAGATCCATCTTAATGCGATTAAACCGGGCGCACGCGTCGTTGTGATGGACGATTTATTAGCGACGGGTGGTACCGCCAGAGCAACGTGCCAATTGATTGAGAAAATGGGCGGGGTAGTAGTGGAAGTGGCTGCCGTGATTGAATTGGTTGCGCTGCAAGGGCGCAAGTGCTTGGATAAATATCCGGTGTATTGCCAGGTTTCTTATTAGTGAGGGCTAAACATTTTTCGCCCTCCTCAACTATAATATCCTCATGAACCCAAACTTATCGATAACATTTTTCAATACCGCGGATAAAAGCTCAGAGGCTTTGCCTTCTATCGAGTCGCTCGTATCGACGATGGCGAACAAAAAGGGTTTTTATTGGCTTGATTTAATGGACTCCAATCCTAAGAATTTTACTCAGACGCTAAAGGCGTTGGGCATTGAATATGCCTGGCTTGATTATTTCCGGCGCCCTGAAATTTTGCCACACATGAAAGATAATCCTTCCATATTATCTTTTTACTTATTTGATGTGTTTGGTTCTGAATCTTTATTGGATTCAGGAAAGGCTATCATCCAAATTGAGCATGCGCCGATATTCGTCCTGATTGGCGAGAACTTTGTTATTACCTATCATCAGCAACAGCTTGATTTGCTCGAGTATGTCAAAAAGGATTGTGGGGAAAACTTTGAAATTGCGGGAAAAACGCCTGCTTTCATTGTGTTTTTGATGATCCAGCACGCGATGTACCATTTTGCTCGATTAAACTTAGCGAATGATAATTTCCTGGATAAAATCGAATACAGTGTTTTGACGCAAAGTCAATCTGACTATAGATCGAGCATCTCTATTGCTGGCATGAATATTTTAACGCTCAAAAAACTCAATGCTAATTTGCATATTATTTTGTTGGTGATGGTGACGAAAAGTAACCGTGTTATTGGTGTTGATGCGCGGCAATCATTTGAACAACTCCTTCAAAACACGGAAAGCATCCGCGCATCGATTGACTCATCACGCGATTTGCTCGATAGTATTATTGCCAATATCCTCTCCCAATCGACACTCAAGACGGGAGAGGTCATGCGTGTATTGACCATTATTTCGGCGGTATTCATGCCGATGTCTGCGATTGCTGGCATTTATGGAATGAACTTTAAAGGCATGCCTGAATTGTCTTGGGAATATGGTTATTTCATGGCGCTGGGGCTCATGACGATTTCAACGTTTGGGTTCTTAGGTGCTTTCTATTATCTAGGCTGGTTAGGTAATAAAGGTTACAGAAAACAAAAAAAGGTATAGTCCTCGTTTTAAAGCACCACGGTATAGTTCGTTTGTTTTTTCCTCAGCTCTGAAATAATGCGTTTACATTCGAGAAGCTCATGATGCATGTGTTTCATATTGGTTTCAGCCGTCAGTTTCTTTTGCGCCATGACTGACAATTCTTTCTCATATTGTTTTTCAAGTTGCTTTTCAAGTGTTTGATGCTGAGCGATGAGTTGTGCTGATTTTTCGGTATATTGTGCGATGATTTTGCGAATCATGTTTTCAGCTTTGCGCTGGTAGGCTGCCTTGACATCGGCTATTTCAGTAGCTTGTTCTTTTTTGGCGCAGGCGAGCTGGTCTTCATAGTCTTCTTTAATTTTTTCTAAAATTTTGGCGTTAACAAATTTAATCTCTTCGATTTCTTCTTGTAACAGCAATTTTTCTTCAATCAGTTTGGTTTTTTCTTGTTTCTCTTTCTGAATCTTTTGTTGATAAACTAGCTCATCCGTGATCATTGCGCGCTCCTGTGTGGGTTAATCTGGAGTATAGATCACCTTGGTTGACTTGCCTCATTAATAACGATTGGGAAAAAACCAAGGTCACACATAGCCCCTAATGTGCTAGTATTAGGGCTCATATGGCCGCGTAAAAAGGGAACCTCTATGTCGCGTAAAATTCAAGTTGGTATTCTTATGGGCGGCAAATCTGCTGAGCATCAGATCTCGCTATTGTCAGCTAAGAGCGTCGTGAATGCCCTTTATCCTGATAAATACACGATAACCTTGATTGGCATACATCAGACGGGCGAGTGGTTTGCCTATGATAGTCTGGAAGCGTGTCTTGAGCACCCCGATGACCCTAAACATATCTGTTTAAAGCCATCGACAAACCCTGTCGTGTTGTTACCGAGTGAGAAGGGGGCGCTGCTGACCAGCTTATCAGGTCAGAAGACCATTCGATTGGATGTGATTTTCCCGGTATTGCATGGTCCGAATGGGGAAGATGGAACGATGCAAGGCCTGTTGAAATTGGCCAATATTGCGTTTGTTGGCCCAAGCATTCTAGGCTCTGCGGTGGCGATGGACAAAGACGTGATGAAGCGTTTGTTCAAACAAGCGGGCATCCCAACGGCGGCTTTTAAAGTGGTACATGCGCATGAGCATGCGGCCAAACCTTACACCTTCGAAGAGATAGAAAAAACGTTAGGTCTGCCATTTTTCATTAAACCTGCCAATTTAGGTTCGTCTGTAGGTATATCGAAGGTCAAAAGCAAGTCTGAGTTTAAAAAGAATTTAGATTTTGCATTTCAATTTGATACAAAAGTGATTATTGAAGAACAGATTGTGGGGCGTGAATTAGAATGTTCCGTCCTAGGGAATGAATCGCCTGAAGCTTCTTTACCCGGTGAAGTCATTCCGCAGCATGAATTTTATTCGTATGAAGCAAAATATTTAGATCCTAACGGTGCGTTGTTTGAAATTCCGGCGTCACTACATGGCGATGAGATTACGCGCATCCAATTATTGGCGATTGAAGCCTATAAAACGTTATGTTGTGAAGGCATGGCGCGCGTGGATTTGTTCTTGGAGCCGGGCGGCCGTATATTATTAAATGAAATTAATACGATTCCTGGGTTTACAAAAATCAGCATGTACCCCAAAATGTGGGACGCATCGGGATTGAGATACCCCGATTTAATTGATCGGTTGATTACGTTAGCCATCGCGCGTTTTAAACGCGAGCAAGCGCTGAAGACAAATCTGGAGTTGCAGGTGGATGACATGGCAACGTCGTCGTAGGAGTACTCGATGAATAAATGTGCCCAAGTTTTACTGGTCTTATTATGCTACATCAATACTGCGCAAGCGTGGTTTTCGACACCTCACATGCTGGTGGCAGAGATTGCGTATCAGCATTTGGATGCAGATGTTCGCCAGCGTGCCGATCAACTGATCGCGATGCATGCAGATAAATACCCTAAGAGTGCTGATTTTGTGACCGCATCGCTTTGGGCGGATGACATTAAATCGACAGACTCGCGTTACAGTGCTTGGCACTACGTATCCTTAACATTTGAACAACCGACCGATCCTATGCCTACGTTGGCTAATTTCCCTGTTGACAATCATGTGTCATGGGCGATCGAGCACGATAAAGCAATTTTGAGTGATCCCAAGCAAAGTGACGAAGAAAAAGCCTATGCATTGCGTCGTCTGATTCATTGGGTCGGGGACATTCACGAGCCTGAGCATGCAACGACGCATACGGCGTCCCAGTATCCTAAAGGGAATGATTACGGCGGTACTCATTACTTGCTGAGCGCTGAGTCAGCGATGCCGAATTTACATTATTTATGGGATTCTGGTGTTGGTTTGTGGGTGGCTGATAAAATGCGGCCATTATCTGAAAATGACAAAATCGCGATTCAAGAAGAGGCGGCTGTTTTGTTGAAGCAAGCGCCGATTTCTTTGGGGAGCATGAACCCTTATCATTGGGCGATTGATAGCCATCAATTAGGCCGTCATTATGCGCATGGGTTTGGGCTTACGTACAAGGGAACACCCAGTGAACAATACGTGCGTGAAGGCCAAACAGTGAGCCGTGATCAAGTGACCCTCGCAGGGTTAAGATTGGCTGCAATACTGAATGAAGTGCTCTAAAGTCTGATCGCCCCCTTTTAAGGGAATATTCCGAGGCGGGGGTTTTTTTCGCGATCGTAATAAGGTTATTTTATGTCTTAAAAATAAAATAAACCGCCCCCACCATACAAACACCGGCCCAAACGAAGTTCCAATTCAGCGGTTGCTTCATATAGAAGACCGCGAAGGGCATAAAGACGACGAGGGTAATGACCTCCTGCAATATTTTCAATTCTGCCAATGAGAGTCCTGCCTGTTGATACCCAATACGATTCCCGGGCACCTGGAAAATATATTCAAACAGGGCGATGCCCCAGCTGATGAAAATGACAAACAGGATAGGTTTCCCTGCATAGTTTTTTAGGTGTGCATACCATGCAAACGTCATAAACGTATTGGAGAGTACAAGCAAGCCGATGGTGGATAAAAGTGCATGATTCATGTCATTCTCCTGTAACAACTAAGTCAATTTTAGACGTTGTTTGTCTTGTTTGATAGGTTGTATTTGTAAATTCCGTCCTAAATCACTCAGTATGCTTTCACTGAAATCTTTTCTTTCTCTAAGCGCTGCAACAACCCGAGGAACATATTCTTTCGGAGAAACTTCAACGCACTTGTTGAGCCCCAAATAAACAAGAGATTCACAAAAGTGTTTGGGATTATGGATTTGATTACAGAAGACGTGGAGTATTGCTGGGTTTTCTATTTCAGCTGAAATTTGTAACGCCATGTGACCTGCTCTATTTTCGATGGTGAGAATCCGATTAAGCATCGGTTGTATGGCTGCGTAATGGTCAAGGTGCTTGCTCAGGTGATCTGAAATAATCTCAAACATGGTCATTGACCTCTCGGAAAGTTTCCATCGCAACAAGTAAAAGAGAATGCTGGCGAAAGTAAATTCTTTGTTCTCAAAGGCAAAATTAGTCAGATTGTATTGAGGTGCCATGTAGACAAAGTCGCTTTGAATCTCAATCCAATTTGGTTTATTGCGTTTCAGATTGATGTTGTTCACAGCAAGGTGAATTTCAAGGATGGCTTCTGGTGCTAACTCAGGGTTATTGGTGATAGTGACAAGCTTAAGGGAAGGCATTTCATGGATGAGCCGAATAATCGCCACAGAGGCAGCCTGGCTAGGAAATTCAATGTCGCATAATGATGGGCTTCCTAAACCAATGTTATTCAGATCCAGCACTTTTTTTTCTTTAAGTTTTAGCTTGTTTGGCGTGCTTTCAATGCAGCTTAAAAAATCATCTAATTCGAGCCGAATGGCTGCAGACATACTATGTTTAGGAGGTTGCCAACCTATATGCATAATCATTACTCCGAGAGGGATGTCTTTGATACTATCATGAGGCAATATGACTGTCTATCAGCTATTCTCTTAAAAAGTGATCCATAAGCTGGAGGTTAGCTTGATTATTAACATTGACCAGGTACTGGCTTTTTTTGAAGGCGTAGCCCTGATTGCTTCTCCATGTATCCTCCCTGTATTGCCATTGATTCTCTCAACATCGATTGACGGAGGAAAGGCGCGCCCAATGGGTATTATTGCAGGCTTTATCCTATCTTTTTGTTTATTTGCATTTTTCTCCCGATGGCTTGTTTCTGCCATTGGCATTAATCTGGATGATATTAAATATGCTTCGCTGATTTTGCTATCCCTATTAGGTTTTGTGATGTTATCGACAAGGTTATCTGAAAAATTCAGCGCCATGACGCAGGGTATTGCCAATGTGGGGAATCGGTTTTCTGGTAATAATGAAGGTGGGTTTCTCAGCGGATTAGGGATTGGTGCTTTAATTGGATTTATTTGGACACCTTGTGCTGGCCCTATTTTAGCGGCTGTGCTAGTGCAAGTGATTCGCCAGCAAAATAATGTAAGTGGATTTATCACATTATTATTTTTCTCGATAGGCGTGGGGCTGCCCATGTTAATCGTCGCCTTAACGGGAAGGGCGCTCATGGACAAGTTTTCCTTTTTTAAGGTTCATGCGCAGGCACTTCGCAAATCCTTAGGAGCAATTATTTTAGTATCAGTTGCATTCATTGCCTCGGGCACTGATCCTCAACGTTTAATTTCTTGGCACGATAAAACAGGAGCGAAGATGACGACGCAAAGCAATGGTTTGATCAATGGGTTATCTCACCCTTATCCTGCGCCTGGTTTCTCAGGGGTTGAGACATGGCTGAATAGCTCGCCGTTGACCATGGAGTCACTCAAGGGCAAAGTGGTGCTGATTGATTTCTGGACTTATTCGTGCATCAATTGTGTCCGTACGTTGCCCTATATGAAAGCATGGGACCATGAGTACCGCGACAAGGGTTTAGTGATCGTGGGTGTCCATGCACCGGAATTCGAGTTTGAAAAAAACACCGATAACATTAAAAGTGCGATTGCCAAAAATCATATTGAGTATCCCGTGGCTGTGGACAACAAACTGTTTACGTGGGATGCCTTTCATAACCGTTATTGGCCTGCGCAGTACCTGATCAATAAAGAAGGAGAAGTGGTGTATACGCATTTTGGCGAAGGTGATGATGATATTACGGAACATAATATTAAAACATTGCTTGGGATTTCAGGGGCCAAGATGGCAAGTCATGGCATTGAAGAAATGACATTACATGTTGATCAATCGCCTGAAACCTATCTGGGTGATATGCGGAGAGAGCGTTTCAGTACAATAAGCGCTGAGCAGGCGCTGCCATTGCATCATTGGAGTGCTCAAGGATTATGGACGGTGGAATCAGAACGAATCATTTCTGCGTCGGCTGATGCAACACTTTGGTTCCATTTTAAAGCTCAAAAAGTATTCCTCGTGATGGGAACGAGTACAGGGAAGCCCATTAAAATCACATTAATACTGAATGGTAAGCCTGCAGGCGAGATCACTGTTGATAAACATACGTTGTATCAGCTTGTGAATCAGAAAGAGTTCCAGAGCGGTATGTTGGAAATTAAAGCCGATGCGCCAGGGTTAGAGTGTTATGCGTTTACGTTTGGGTAGCTTTATAATACTGATCTAGCCCCGATCTTCCGGACACATTTTTGATTCGCTCGAAACAGCAAAAAAAAGGTGATTCAATGATCTGCCCCTCTGAATCCATGACATGATCCTCATCTTCATGCTACATACTACGGCATTTAGTATCTCCTTGTTTCTATTAGATATACTATATTTGACACTCAATATTCAGTTATGTTACTATAACAGAAGCGTCGCTCTATAGGACTATCGGCATGCCAAAATTATCGCAACTCATCAACAACCCGAAACTTCAATGGATTAAAGACAATCTGACAAGACTGTCTAACGCTCCGCAGGGGTTAGATCAGATCAATGATAGACTTCAAGATCTAGATGAAAATGAATTTCAAGCCCTATCTCAATTTTTTAGTCAATCATTCCTATTCAGTCCACCATATGATTCGCTTTATAGGATTATCACAACCTGTATTAAGCCACAACCCACTGAGACAGAATTAGATGAGATGCTGCGCTTCTGCATACTAAAAGCTAACCTTCCAGTGGAAGGTCACATTGATTGGATAGAAATGTTTTTTGAACGATATGATTCACCGACTTATGCAGACGACGCAAACAAGCAGCAGCTTTTAAAGAAAGTTCTTTCTTTAAGCAAAGCTTCGAGGCTAACACTATATACCTTATTAAAAAAATCGCGTGAGGAAGGTAAAATAAGTCAAAAATCAATTGCTTTCTTTAACGAAATTAGTGAGAAAGAGCTGAGGATGATTTCAGATTCAGACATCATGAGACGATGCAACGCGTGTGCAGATGCACAGGCATTGATGACATTGATTCAAGAAATAATCGCAGATATGCCGCTAGCAGATGAGACGGAACGGTTTTTAAATGACTTCAAATCTAATCCAGATCCCGCTTTTATCGAAGAGATTATCAACTATCCTGTCTTTAAAGATTACAACCGATTAAAGCATAAAAAGAGTGGCGAATTGCTTGATCGAATTCTCGAGTTAGTTGTTGCAGGCGAATATTGTGATGAACTGAACCTTGATGAATATAAAGATAAATTTAACACACTGCTAGGTTTGGCAATCAAATACAATCGGGCTTCACTTGTGGAGCGCTTGTGTTCAAAAAATGCATTTATCTCCGAGGATAATTTAAGTGTGTGCTATTTGACAGAAAATCTTGATATCTTCCATGTATTGATTCAATCCACTAATGATATCGAAGCAAACAATTTCATACGACGGGTTGTGCTGGATATTGCCTATCCACAGAATGCCTCAGGAAAATCACAGTTAGCACATGAAAATATGTTAATTCTTATTCTTGAGGCAAGAAAGAATATAGACCTCGGACTTTTACTGTTCAACGTGATTGGAAATGGTAGTCCAAAATTAGCACAATTAATGAGCATAATGTGCAAATATGGCGCACTACAGCAGATTGATCACAGTCAGGGATCTCTCGTGCAATGTGCAATTAATCATGACTCACTAGAAGTCGTTCCGCTTCTCATAGCCTCAGGACTGCTGTTTGATGAAAACGTAGCTGATCACTATGATTTAAAAAACAAGGGAGCTTGGAAACATGATCCTGTCAAGGCTAAAGAGCATGATGAGGAACTCCCGCTGATTCGAAAATCCTTATGCGAAGCATTGCACAAACTCGCTGAGAGCAAAGATGCATCCGTTGATCTGCGTAAGATGGTTAAAGAAATATTCGCCGCTAAAAAAGCTCAAGAAGCAGAAACACAACATACTCAATGCACGCATTATACTTTTTTGACTGATTACAACACAAGGATACAATGGGGGAAAAGTCAGCAGCCTATCAGTTGGGTGCGTGGTCAGCATGATGAATCGAAACTTTCAGAACTTATTAAAGGATGTATTGGTCAGGAGGTCGAGCTTATTGAAAAAACTGGTCCTGAATCACATGGTTTTATGAAACATAGTGGAGAGCTCCGATATTACGGAAATGGCCAGAGTGGATTGGTTGGCGTAGGTGATTATAGATTTGGGATTTTCCAGAGAAATATTTCTGAAATTCATCTTGTCAAGTTAAATTCTCAGAGCAAGGTATCTGGAGGATCGGATAAAGATCACAAAAACCATGGAAAACAAGGATGCACCCATCAATAAATTGCTTCACTAGGCATTAACAACATCAAAACCTCAATGGATCCGGTGGGGGTTCAAAGATTAGGCGCACATCCCTTGACAACATAGTAAACCTGCATATAGTATACTTGTATTCGATAGGGGATATTATATGTGGACTAGAACGTACAGCAAGACTTTTCAAGGTGTTTCAAAGAAGGCCATTTGGGGTTTGTGGATAAATATCAATGAATGGCCTAAGTGGCATGATGATTTAGAGTCGTGCACATTGATGGGTGAATTTAAAGTGGGAAATCACTTTATGCTCAAGCCAAAGGGGATGAGGGCGGTCAAGATTATAATAACAGATATTAACGATGGTAAAAATTTCACAGATTGTACTGTTTTTCCTGGTGCTAATATGTATGATACACATGGGATGGAAGAAACCCCGGAAGGCCTGAAATTAACGAATAAATTAGTTGTAACGGGGCCGCTCAAATGGTTATGGATTAAATTGGTTGCACAACATGTTGCTGATACTATCTCAGATGAAACAGAGGCTTTAGTTAAAGTGGCTAAGAACTCACATGTCTAATTTACCCTTTGGCTTTGAAAAGCCTGAAGACAGCCCTGGATTTTTGCTCTGGCAAACAACGATGATATGGCAACGTCAAATTAAGAAGGCGCTGGAGGATTATGATATTTCACATCCTCAATTTGTTATTTTGGCGACTTTGATTTGGTTTAAAGCAAATCACTACGACGCAACGCAAATATCGATTATCAACTGGACTAAATTGGATAAAATGACGGTTTCAAAATCACTAAAGAAGTTAGTGCTTATGGGGTGCGTCGAACGGGTAGAGCATGATGTGGATACGCGGATGAAAAGTGTTTTCTTGACTCGGAAGGGGAAAAACCTTATTCAAAAACTTATTCCGTTGGTTGAGGCTGTAGATGATCGATTTTTTGGAAAAACGTCGGCTCAAGAGAGAAAAAGCCTTATAAATATTTTCAACAAATTAACAGTAGAAAATAATGACCTGTCTACCAAACGTTAAAATTGACATTGCCGTTTCTTTTATCTAGCTATTCAGTCCTGATATTGCGATGTTGTTTCAAGAATGCGTTCTCATTAAGACTTGCATCCTGTAGTGCTAGGGCTTTTAAGCTCAGTAATGCGATCGCCCAATTCCTTCATGTTAGTTTCTCTATTACCATCACCAAGACTTACCAATGTTGACATAAGGCCATCTGAAATATCGGTGTGATTCTCTAATATTTGGCTGACCGCATTTGCGATATTGTCTTTATCACCCGCTTCTACATGCCCGGCCAATGTTTGCAAATCCGTTTTTAAATCAGCTTTAATTTTCTGACCAAGAGAGTTTGCTGATCCTGAGGCTGTTAACCATAGTGATTTAGTCGCGGTTGTGTTACTGCTTGAGCGGTCATTGCTCTTTATCTCTGGCTTTATTTCAGCATCTTTCTGCCTATGCTCATAAAAACTGTTCCTCAAAACCCAAAATGAATATTCAAACTCCTGCATACCCATCTGAACAGTCTTAAATCCATATGTGCCCTCTTTGAAACCGTGTGTTCGCATAGCGCACGTCATGTAGTCTTGTCCTTCCTTTATGGAATCATATGAAATTAACATTCGATCTGATTCGTTATGAAAAGATTTTTCCATCAAATTCATTATCTGAAGATACACTGCTTCAATACGAGCATGCACATATTTGGAGGTCAGAAATTCCTCAGGTTTAAAATTATCGATTATTAACTTAGGGGATTCGCGATGAGTTGATGCTTCAAAACGAATCGTCCATGTGTCTGGGAAGAGTCGTGATGTAGCAATTTTTAATTCACGTTCTGTATCAGGTGTGCCAAAACCATATATTCCGTAAAGATATATAAAAAAATTCTCTCCTGAGGGGGTTTTGTTTAGTGACTTTACAGTCAAATCCATCATTGTATTCATATGGCCATTGATTCTACCTTCAGAACGTTTTTGATTAATGGCATCTTGCAGTCTTGAACTTAATTTCGTTTCATCAACACAGCTGTACTCAACTATCGCTGAGCACTGCTTAGTGTTATCCTGGTGTATAATGACCCCCGCAATTTAGACCAGACAAGTCAATATTTTTGAGAGATAATGGCCTCCCCTGTGGAGGAAATCATGGCTCGAAGAAAATGGCCAAATGCGACTAAATTTGAGATTGCCTTGTTGGCGGTCAAAAATG
>JBIOEA010000036.1:0-19526 GCA_044445605.1 Gammaproteobacteria bacterium
AAGTAGCAATGACTGCATGTATGCGTAAACTGCTCGTAATACTGAATGCCATGGTTCGCAAAAATTCTCCCTGGCAGGCCAATTTTGGAGAGCATCTCATGCAAAACAGTTGACATTCAACACAGTTGCTTAAAAGGGGGCAAAGACCCCACACTCCCCCCACATCCTCGCATATCAGGAAAGTGGCGCGCCCACAATTACCTCAACCCGTCGATTCAACTGCCTTCCCACAAAATCGTTTTCCTCTGAAATAGGCTGGCGCGCACCCATCCCATCCACGCGACTGATCCGCGCAGGGCTCACACCCGCCGTCGATAAATAATCCGCCACCACACGTGCTTCATTCAACGATACTTCTGCTTGCATCCGACCACTCATCGTGTTCGACGTGTGCCCAATCACCGCAATGTTTACCGTGGGATAAGCTATCAGGATCCGCGCTAAATTATTCAACGCGATATAAAAATCAGGTTGGAGCACCACATCCGGTACCGTGCTGACAAATAAACGATCACCCGGCAAAATAACGTGCGTTCCCTCACGACTGTCTGCAATGAATATTCCATACTCTTGAAGCGAATTGAATTGCTGGTACCTGTCCACCATCACGCCCTGCGCCACACCCCTGGGCATAGGAACCACCGGTGGCTTCGACTGCTCCACCATTCTTTTCGACGCCCCAGACTTCCCACCACGCTGCAGCGCAGGAGCCTCATCTTGAATAGGAAGTGTTGGCCCGCATGCTATCAACACACCCAGTGTCAATAACAACCCAACAACCCTAAACAAACATCGCTTTCGTAAATTCATTCGTGATCTGCTCCCACCATTCGTCAAATGTTTTCGGCTCCGGCGTCGGCTTAGGATACGCTGAATCATTAAAATTCAAATAGCCCAGCGCAAAATTTAATACCGGATTTATCACGCCCTTATCAATCCCCTCACGCACATACATGCTGTTGCTCGCCACCATCAGCACACGCCGCGTTTGTGGCTCAATTATTTTCAACTCAAATAAATAACTGTTGAAATCTTCCGGATCCGATGCCCGTGTGTATAACTCCACATCAAATACCAGAAAATGCGTTCCATACTCTTTAAGCAATGAATTGAAAGGGATATGGTTATCCACATCTACCCAAGCTTTATTATCGATAATTTGAGTCGGTTCGAATGCCGCTGTATTAATATACACCGTCGGTTGACGTGTCATCACTTGATCAAAAAAACCAAAATGCTTGATGCCCTGCATCACGTAATCTTGATACTCGGGCCATGGCGCCAGCCCGTGCATTTGTATGCTGACGTATGCCATCGATTTATATTGATTCGTGTCCAATGCATGGTTCACCGTCACCCTCACCGGCGCATGACTTACCGCCGGTAAATAACCCGTTGTCTTGGTATCGATTTGATGAAAATTTCCACCACACCCCACCAACAGGCTCATTATCCCGATGATCATGCCGACTCTTTTCATGATTGCTTCTCTTTCTCTTGTACAGCTGCAAAGCGTGGATTCGTGCGGTAATTGTCGATGATTTCTTCAAGAATCGTTTGCATGATGCCTTTCGTGGCTTCGTCCGTGAGCATGCCCACATCTTTTAATTCTGCCATGCGACGTTCAACTACCGCAGCAATCGATCCCGATGGGTACATCGATGCCAATACCGTTCTTGCCACTCGCGGCCCCAAACGATCATACAATTGATTACGAATAAAAGCGTCTTCTGACGTTGTTGAAAATGCCCACAGTTCAACCGGACCAATCGTGTTCGTCAACAGATGCGTATGCATCCCTTCTTTCGTCGCAAATTGTGCCAAGAACGTACCGCCCCCCTCACGAGGACCATGTACACGATTACGCAATGCGTACTTCGCCGTTTCCGATAAACCGAATACTTTTGCCGACTTTTCGATCGCTTGCGCAGGACCCGCATCCATGATGTAAATCGATGTCGCGAAATCTATCATGATTTCATCAAAGTCGTCTAATGATTGAGATAATAATGCAACCTGAACTTTCCACTTGCGCCCTTCCCGCATGTCCACAATCACTTGGTCGCGGACCGCTTTCGCTTTCGACGTACGATGGAATTCGTCCATGACAATGCGTTTATGATCTTCACGAATCTCCATCACGCGCCCACGATGATAGGTGCGGTACGCCTCAGGCATGTCTTGTACGTTTTCTGCCGTTAAATAATAATCACGTGCCAATACGTAACGCGCCATCATGTACATCACCGCCGTTTGACGATCCGCGGCCTCACCGCCCGTTTTCGCGACTTCATCTAAGTCTAATGAAACAACACGGGCTTCCCCTAAATCGAACTGTGTGGGACGCGCTAAAATCGGGTATTCACGGATCGCACTCGATATCATCCGGTTAAAAGCTTCTACCAATGATTCACCCGTGCTGATCGTCACACGACCAAACAAATCACTGATCGCCGGTGCGCGGCAAATAGATCCCGCATCGGCTAATAATGGGACGGCATACCGCTGCGCCATCATCGCTTCGTGTACATAACCTTTTGCAAATAACGCATCGGTGATTTCCCACCATGATGTATGGCTGTCCATGCTCAAACCCAATGCGGGCAGCAATTCATCAATGTGTTTATCAATTTCAGGTGCATAACGATTCGGACTTTCACGATCCGAAAAGCTTTTGTAAAGCTCGTCAATGATCATACCGACCATGTCCGTCATACCATCATAGGTACGCTCAGATCCGAGCGGTGTCACCAATAACGCAATAAAATTCACCAGAAAACTGCGTTCAATCGGTGTCGGTGATCTGGAACCCAACTGAGTATCAAATGGATTGATCGAATATTCTTCACGCATGCGCAACCGATGGTACGCCGCTAAATGCTGCTTATTCTTCGGCAAGGCTTCTTTTATCAAGGATATCAATCCCGAACTCGACGGACCAATATCAATGATCGCAATCCGCGGTAAACGTAGCTGCCCCGGATTTAAACACAACGCCAAATTGATCGCATTCGATAAAACCGATTTACCCGAACCAGGCCGCGCATACACTAAATCAATCCAGGTCGTTTGCAAAGAGGAACCCGGTTGATAAGGCCATGGCTTGCCATCAGGGGAACGAAATAATAATGCACCACGCTGCCAAGGCGATGCAGGACGCGTGATCGGCAACATGTACGCCACGTCAGATAAAGGCGCAACCGAGGGCGTTGCAATGCATGAGGATGTCATCGCCAATGCGCTCGATAATGTCGCACCATACGGATCACCCGTGATTTCAGCTACTTCACAATGACCCCAGCCTTGTACAGCTTTCGCCAATTCAGCCGCACGAATTTTTAACAAGGGTAAATCATCCGAAGGCGCCCACGTACACAAGGCCACTTGCAACTTAACCACCGCATCGTCTGTGTTCGTTTCAATAAAACTTAATAAGTTTTTCGCGTCTGAAAGCATTCGGTTATTTTCGCTGGCAAAACTTAAAATAGCCGCCAACGTGGATTTCATCCCTAATGTTTCCAACCCACCGCTTTCCATCATGAATGAAATGCGCCAAGGAATGTTTGCCGCTACCGCACGGTTAAACAATTGGGTGAATGATTTGACTTCTTTCGGGAATAAATCAATAAACAAAGGCGCAAAGATCTTATCGCCAATTTCAGCGTATTTTAACGAAATATTCTTGCCGTCGCGTGGTAATAACTGCAGCGACAACGCAGGCCACATGATTTCAGAAGCATCATTTTTCAAGCCTTCCAAAATACGGACGGGAATGCGATCACCTGGTAAATAAGGCTCCCAGTCGCGCGATGTAAAATCAGAATCAATCGACATACGCACTTGCTTCAACGCAGAATGCACGTCCATCAAGTTAACCGTTAAGCCTAAAGATTGCAATTCTGTTAAGGTTGAACGCACATACGATTCATGACCTTCACGTAAGTCGGGGATCGCCGCAAACAGACTTTGCCCATAACGCATCGCCGGTAATTTTTCTTTTTTGATCGTTGCGTATTTCTTTTGGTTCGCTGCTTTTAATTGCTGTTCGGATAATGCTGTTGGGAAAGTCCATAAGACGAGAAATGTTTTTTCTTCAGCACAATAATGTGCCATGGTTCTTTCACGTTCTCTGAATAAATCATCCAATTCTAATTGCAAACGCTCGGCCGTTTCGTAAGCTGCTGAAAAAATAGTGCGAATGTCGTTTACGATGTCTTCTTTATCATAACTAAACAACATTTGTGCGCCATAACCAGGACGCGACATCGCGGTCGCCAGGGCGTGTGATACGCCATGATGCAAACGCTCAAATTCTTCTCCGCCGACCATGTATTGAACGCCTTCAATGCGCATCACGCTTAACATGCCGCCGTCACGCGTCACGAGCGTATGACGATTATCAACCGCCTCCAAATCACAATACGAACTCGCCGTTGTTTTTAATGCACTCGATACCCATTCCAATAACGTGTCGATTGAACTTAATATGGGTTCCATGAAATCTATCATTTTTTGTTCCCTCTCACCGCCACGGCATCCGTTGCCAATAACAGCGGCATGACGGTTTTGGACCAATATTGAATTTGTTCAGTGAATACCTTTGGGTTCGGTAATACGCGTACGTACTTCATCACTTCCGCATATTGTTCATCGGTAATCCCTGCCGTGTCTAAGACAGACTGGCCAAATGTTTCAAATTCGCTGGCCCCTTTTCCAAAAATCTCTTCAATCGGCTCCGTCCACTTTAACATGTTACGGTATAACGCTTTCGCCGTTTCTGAAAGCTCAGACGCACTGTCTGTTGCACAAAATAACACGCGTACAAGTTGTGATATCTGTACTTGTGTCATTTGTGGGCAAAATATCACTTTATGCCCTAAGCCTTGCGCACCCAGAAATAAACAATGGGCGCATAATCCACAGGCCGTTGTTAAATTCGTCGCAACATTGTTGCGATAATTTCCATCGATGTTGACGATTTCTTGAAAACGCTTACTTTGAAAACCACAAAATTGGCAGCGAAATTGATCTCGCTGCCAAATCTTAGGAGCATTCTTCTTGAAAGCTTCCTGATGGCGGCGTGCCAGAAACGCACGCCAACCTTCAGTGTTGGCACGTAAAATCAGCGGATAAGGCATAATGCTCCCATTACTGGAAGATACCCCCTGACTGCTCAGTACCACCAGGTGTAGCGCCTGCACCGAAAATGGTCGCACCAGCGGTCTTCACGAGTTGTGGTAACCAAATCAATGCAGCGGCAATGAATGTCAATGCAATCGGTTGACCTAATTGAATTTGCTGTGGGTTATCTTTGTATTGCTTGAACTTCATGATCGCAGCTCCCGCAAAACCAACCCCACCAATGTAGCACAGTGCAATGATCAGTGTTTCTACTGGGCCTAAGTTGGTTTGCACGTTCTTGGCTAAATCAGCCAGGGTCGTGTCCGCATGTGCTGCAATCATCGCAGACCCTGCAAATAACAGTACACCACTTATCGTGGCATACACGTGCTTTAGCGGTATGCGTTTTCTTAACAATGTATACATAGTATGCTCCTCGTTTAACGTTAAAAACCAAATGTATGAAATAACACTTCTATCACGGCATCCATGTGGAAAGCCAAAACACCCCCGGCAATATGGGTTAACCCTTTGCCCACCATCCCTTGGGCACCTTGCTCCCCCGCTTTCGTCAAGCAATACCAGCCGCGAATAAAAGCAATTAAACCGACGATCTTCATGATGTTAAGTACTACGTTCCATATTTCTATGTACTGTGCATCAAGATTTGGCTCGTATCCGATGGGGTTGGACGTACCCCATAACGTCGCTGTCAACGCATCTAACATCACGGGCCACCAAATCAGCGCCGCCCCCGTGATGATGTTCATCAACGGTGCACCCATTTCCATCGGGTGAAACATCTGCGTGCGTTGCTCATTCGATGAGTGGAATTTCTTCACCCCAATCATCATGAAAATCACGCCAATAATATAGCTAAGCGCCGCCACTAAATCAGCGATGCCTTCGAGTGAAGCACCAAAGTTAAGAAGTATTTGCCATATGTCTTGATACATCGCCCATTACCTCTTGGCTATTGTTCTCTAAACACCGCACGAGAACTCGTCACGACTGTTCCCGATGCCGCATCAATACTGACCACACGCCCATACCCAGGCACTTCATCTCCTGGAATTACCGTCAATAATTCACCACGTTCTGAACGTAACCAGGCACGCCCCGGGATCGCTGCCTGTACCATCATTTTGACTGGCCCAGGTTCTTGCATTTGTGAAATCTGTACATTGTCATTGTATAAGCGTTGCTGCTCACCGACCATATTCGTTTGCGTCATCACGTCTTCTTTTAACATCTTGACGTCTGTGTCTAGCATGCGCACTTGGTGCTGCAATTCTGAAATACGATCTAACTTGCCATCCAGTTCTTTCATCTTTTTCACGGCTTGTTTCAATACGTCTTGCATTTCCGGCGCGCTAGCATCGTTCACTAAACGCTCGAGTCGCTGAATCTTATCATCACCTATACCACCTGAACCCACTTGTGATAAACGTTGATCAATAGATTTCAACGCCAGTTCTAAATTGTCTAGCTTGTTATGTACATCGCCTGTGCCCATCGTGAGTTGACTCGGTGCGGCCGCTGGCGGAGCGAGTGTTTCTTGTGTCCCTGCAGGTGAGATCGTTGACATCGGAACAGCCACACTTAATGACTGCATGGGCGCTGCAACAGGTGCCGCAGTAGCAGGAGCTGCCATCGCTGAGACGGCTGCCGGAGCGGCTGCCGCTTCAGGAGCTGTGGGTGCCGTCGTTGTCGGTGCGGCCGCTGTCGTAATAGGTGCAGTTTCAGGTAATCCCGATGTCACTCCACCAGGGACGGGTAAATTGCTAGGTTGCACTGCAGCCACTTCAGGTGTTGTTGCAGCAGGTGCTGCCGCAGTGGTTGCTTCAGGCATCGCTGCTGGCGGCGTTATAGCGGGTGTCGTTGTGGTGGGTGCTGCTGCGGGGGCAGGTGTCGTCGCAACATGTTCTGGAACCGTTAACTGTGCGATCTTTGAAGGCGGTGTTTTCGCTTCAGTTTCGTGTGCCACTGTTTGAGGCGTTTTCTCTGCTAAGAAAAATCTTAAGCCTCCATAAATCACCGACACTAATACTAGCATCATGCCTAAACGTGCAAATATCCGCTTTGCGCCAGGGGCCTTCCCGGGCGGAGGCATTTCTCCCCCCATGCCACCACCGCCACCTAACTCAGGTTCAGCGCCACCGACATCTGCAAATGTCGCCTCTGTTGCTTCTCCTTGCGGATCATAATCGAATAAAGCGTCCCCACCGAGATCAACATCACCCCCTGCATTGACATCGTCAAAGTCAGATGCTTCAAAAATGTCTGTGTCTTCTGTCTCTGCATGATATTCCGGTTCCATCGGTTCCAAAGGCTCAAAAGAAGGCTCAGGTTCACGCGCACGACGAGGCGGCGGCGCTGAGGGTGCCACAGGTTCATCAAATAAATTATCCTTGAAGTGATCAGCAAACAAATGATCATTGAATAAGTTTTCATCGCTATCAGACGACTCAGGTTCCATAAAATCATCGAGCGACATTTTTTTGGGCTTGTTTTTGTCGCGTTGACGGGGAGACTCATCACTACTGGCCGATTCAGACAACGAAAAATCTTGCATGGCATCCAGATCCATGTCAGATCCAAGATCAATACCATGATCTTTAAGCAAGTCTTCTAGCGAAGGCGCAGAGTCGTCACTGTCTAACGCATCAGACAATGCGGAGTACTCACTATCAAGATCCTTCTTCTTGTCGTCGTCTACCATAATATGCTCTGTCCCCTGAATGCTATTAGTTTAGCATTGGTTATCACTATAAGCCCGTGAAAGGCTTCCCTAATCCTGAAGTTAATGACTGAGATGTCAAGGTACCTCCTGTTCCTGTTGTCGGCGTTCCTGTCGCCGGTGTGCCCGTCGCCGGCGTACCTGTCGCTGGCGTTCCCGTCGCGGGTGTGCCTGTCGCCGGTGTCGTTGCCGGTGGCTTGGCTTCGCCCGGTGCCAATGGAGCCTCAGCACGCAACGGCGTATTAAGATCATTTTTGGGTGGTTGTTCCATCCGGAAGTCTGACATAAATAATAATCCGACGCCAGTACCACTGTCCAGTGTCACCGTCGGTTGAATATTTTTAGCCTGCAATTCTTGTCCAATCGTTTGTCCCATCTTACCCAAGCCCACAATCACCTGATCACGTGTGGTCGCAGGAATTTGGCTGGCAATCGTTGCACTGCCGCTACTATCTAGTTGCGGCGTACCGAGGCTGGTTTCTACCGCTTCACCCATACCTTGTAAGAAGCTCGCCGCCAGCATGGTGCCATATTTTTCCAAGGTATGATTGTCTACGGCCGTGGCTAAGGATGTCCGTGAAGTTTCAGGATCAACCGCAATCGCATCGACTGCAATACTTTGAGGTATATCAGGCATGCTGATAACGCTAAATCGTATGAACAGAACTTGATCTTGTCGCTCAAATGTTCCCATGAGCTTCGCGCCATACAATGGCCCTTGCGATACGACACGCGCCAAGACAGGACCAGGCTCATCACTGTTGACCGATGTATCTATCACCGCAAATAACATATCACCCGCTTTCTGAATAATCGGCCCTTGACCTGCAGGCGGCAATCCATTCACGTTGCCCGGAACGGTCGGTGTGGGTGCAACCTCAACAGGCGCTTTGCCTTTCACGTAAACTTGTGTCGGCGGCGCCCATGACTGCAAAATGGCTTGCGCTTGCGTGTTCATCATCGCTTCATAAGCCTCTAGACGCGCTTGTTGATCCGCCAGTGCTTGAGCTTGTTGTTCAGCGGTTAACTCAGCATTACGCTGTTTATCCAGATTTTGCTGCTCCGCCAATAACCGTTGGTAATCCGCCGCGGCTGCTTGAGAAGCATCTAGGCTGGATGTGCCCCCGCCCGTTCCCATGCCCACCCCCGGCGTTAAACCAGCTAAAAATTCATTCGGGGTTTCCGCACCGATGGGTCCCACACAGGGTTTGCCTTGACGATTCAATCCCTCCTTGTTACATCCCATGCGGTTGAAACCATCTTTATCGTAACCATCTTTGTCAAAGCCTTGTTTGTCAAAACCATTTTTATCGTATCCATTGGCATCATAACCTTGTTTATCAAAGCCCGCATCATTGTATCCTTTGACATCATAACAAGGCTTGCCCGCACGATTCAATCCTTCATGGTTACAACCGTTTTTGTCAAAACCATCTTTGTCAAAACCATTTTTGTCATAACCATCTTTGTCAAAACCGTTTTTGTCATACCCATCAGGACCAAACCCATTTTTGTCCATGCCGAATTTATCAATGCCCGCAGCAGTTAACCCATTAATGTCATAACAGGCTTTACCATTTTTATCTTTGCCAAGATGATCACAACCGTTCCGATCACGATCATCTTTGCTGAATCCATCTTTGTCAAAACCACACTTGTCAAACCCTGCTGCATTAAAACCATCTTTGTTGTAACAGACTTTACCATCCGGCCCTAACCCTTCACGGTTACATCCATTGGCATCTAGCCCTTGTTGATTGAAGCAATCTTTCCCTAAGACTTGCTTACAAGGCTTGCCTGCACGATCAAAACCTTGGCGGTTACAGCCATTTTCATCAAAACCATCTTTATCGTACCCAAATCGATCAAAGCCATTTTTATCAAATCCATTTTTATCAAAACCGTTTTTATCGAATCCATTTTTATCGTAACCGTCTTTGTCAAAACCATTCTTGTCAAAGCCATTCTTATCTAACCCGTTTTTATCAAAACCTTTTTTATCGAATCCATTTTTATCGAAACCGTCCCGATTAAAGCCTTCTTTATCGAAGCCTGCTTCATCGTAACATTCATCGCCACAACGGCCCGCTCCGGCCAAGTCAAATCCGCCGCGGCCATACTCTTCACCGACGGGGTTCACCAGTGTCGGGACTGCGCTTGTCGAGCCCTTTAATGCTTCTTCTGCTTTACGCTTATTTTCTTCTACTTGTAATGGATTGTAGACAGGGCTGGCTTCGCCGGTGCCGGGTAAATTTTCCATCCCAGGTTTGATCCGTTTGGCATTAGCACTGCCCGTATTCAGTAAATCCGTTGGACTTGCTTTAATCGCAGCCCACACCATCACTAAAGCGATCACAATGACCACCAGCACGACGACCAGCAATGCCCGTGTTTTCATATTTCCAAGTTTTTGAAATATGCTTGCCATCTCTTAAAGCCCTTTAATCTGTATCGTCGTGGATCGACCTTGATCAGACACCAACACAAGCGGCGTTGGCGTTAACTGATATACCTTTGTGCCATCCGGGCTCGACATGGTCGCATGCCAGCTCGGCGATAATACTGTCAATGGAGTGCGTAGCAACATCGTATTGTTATATAACCAGGCTTGCGCATGCCCACCATCTACTTCCAGCAATTTTGCGTCCGTTGGCGCCACACCATCCAATAAATTCATCAAGATAGGATTGCTGTTCGTCGGCATTGTGCCCGCAATGATGGAGCCCGCTGCTTTCGGCCCACGGCCTTGCACACGTAAATCTAAACGGTAATCCACCACACGCTGATCACTCACCAATGTCAACATCACTGGGGTGGGTAAATCGCGTAACGTGATAGCCATGTTGCCCGTCGCATAGGCCCCATGCCCCTGCATCATCATGACATTGCTTTCTTGATCCCACTGAATATTAAAACGTGTCGGATCACCAATGCTGTAGGATGCAATCGGCCAAGGTTGCCCAGTTTGATCAATAAACACGATCGATGTCACGTATCCCGTGCCTAAACGCACAATCGGTGGCACGGCGCCAGGCGACAACAATACATTTTGTGTCGATACCACGGGACGCGGCGGCGAACCCGGTGTTGTCGCTATCGCACGCTGCGTTGAATCTTGCACGTTGCGTAAGGCTTGAATTTGATCGGGCGACATCGGGAAGATCTTCCCTGTCATGTTCTGAAATGCTGGGTCCGCCGTCGTGCCGATGACAGCCGGATCCACTAAATACTTTAATGCCGGTGTGCTCCCCGCTCCCGATGTCGGCGCGCCTCCCACCGGTTGAAATCCAGCCGATTGCTGCGGCGCTATCCCCGTTGGCACGGCAGGTGCCACCGGTGCTGGCGTCGCCACGTCTTCTGGCGCACCTGTTAATGCGTTGGCTTCATGGCCACCGGTAGTATTAGCATTATTGTTGTTTCCTAACCCTAAAAATGACGGCATGATCGATCGGGTTTCTGCATGCGATAAAAAGCTTGCCATCAGCAGCATCATCCCTATGCATGTACTTCTTCCTAACAACCATTTCATATCATTGCCTCAAATGTTTCGTCACCTACAAGAAAATCCCCCGCCTCGGAATACTCGGCTGCCCCCTTTACAAAGGGGGCATAAGATATAGAAGGTTCACCTATAATTTCTCTTGCCTGTCTTGTACCACGAACTGTGCTATCGCAATCCCCTGCGGATATTGTGTCGTAGGTACACGCGCCACTAAAATCGTCACCAAAATGGGTTGGCGTAAATTTTCACTCGCAGACGTATATTTTACCAACATGGGGATCTGAATTTTCCATGCGTAACGGCCTTGAATCAACCCTTGTTGAATGATTCGGGGGACGTCAACCACCGTCGCTTGCACCACTAAACGTTTCGCGACCACCGTGTCTAAGTTGCCCGAGGCCTTCAACGCATCCACGAAATTCTTAAAACCCGTCGCCGTGAAATATTGCTGCGCATTGTTTAAATCATTTTGCCAGTCAACAAAGTTGAACGAGTAAGCCGTTACCGCCGCACGTGTTGCCCACGTTAATAATGTTTCTTGTGCAATGAGCGGCTCTGTTAATGGCTGAATTTCAATCAACGAACCGTTGGTTTGTGTCGCAAAATAAACAGGAGCAGGTTTGGAAACAAACTGAAACACCACGATCGCCATCAACGCTAAATTAACCAGCAATGACAGCAATAACGCCGTCATACTCTTACGATAACCATCGCGATAAAAATAATTCCGAAAACGAACCAATTCAAGTCCGCTTACTTTTTGCTGGGATGCTTGCGCTTTGGCAGCAGCCGCGTCACCTGCCGGTGCGGGGCCCGTCGCTGGACCAGTCGCTGCCTTTTGTGGGCGTGGGCCTTGTTCTGGGTTATCTACCATGCAATCCTCTTCGATCGTTAAATACACGCTGTCTAAGCATAGCTGATTATTATACTCGCGCTCGATACCACCAGGGACGTGCAATCTTAAAAGGACCACCCAATAAACCGCGGGCTAAACGTAAAAACACGTTTACCGTGAAACCATACCGTTCTAAAATCATGAAAAAGGTTATTCCAAAAACTGCTACGCCAAATGTCCACAAACGTGGCAAAAATATCAATATCAATAAGGGGAACAAAGCCCGATAATCCACAAAGAAAAAACGCACCGAACGGGAGGAGTCTCGCCAGTGCGCTGTCGGATTAATCGGCTTTGCCATATCTATTCCTTAAATTATTGACCCGGACGTCGAGGACCGGCAGGCATCGTAGGACCAGCAGGCGCTTCCGCAGTCTTCTGTCCTGCTTTTTCCTTCAACTCGGCCATCAAATTAGCCTTGTTATACATTTGCGTGACCATTGTCTTCGTTCCCGCCCCATGCTCAGCCACTTGTGCGGCAGCACGCGCTTCTGAAGACAGTAACCGCTTCTTATCAGAAGGACCAGGCTCTACTATCGCATTCGACGCATCGCGCGAAAGGCTGGTATACAAATCTCTATAAGCATCATCCTGAGCTAATGACAAATATTTCTGCTTCCGTTCAGGATCTTGCAGAAACTTATTTAATACTTCATACATAGTCGCCATCATCATACTCCTCACCACTTAAATTACTACTCAAACTCACTTTGCAATAACTCTTCTCTCACTTCATCATCAAAAACGAGCCACTCACGCAGTGCAACGCGCTTCCCGTCTTTCGTCGGAATCAAACGTTGCCATACCACCACACGAATCAATTCAATTAAGTCCACGCCGCGTCCATAACGTTCTTCCGCTGGGAAGGCCGCAATCATCCGGCGTAATGTGTCGGCAACGCCATTGGCATGCACCGTCGTGTATACCACGTGGCCTGTCAATGCCGCATCGATCACCGCCGCAATCGTTTCCCTGTCGCGCGCTTCCCCCACCAATATATAAGTAGGCTTACGACGCAAGGCGTTACGCACAGCAGACGGGAAATCCGGCAAATTGGCAGGAATTTCATGCTGTGCAATCGCCGTATGTGGTTGCGCAACATTATCATACACAAATTCAATCGGGGATTCATACGTCAATACCTTCCCCGTGTAATTCTCTAATACTTCACGCATCAACGCAGCCAGCAAAGTCGACTTACCCGAGCCCGTCGCACCCGCCACAATCACAATGCCTTGATCAGGAATCATCGCGTCTACCAGTACTTCAGGTAACCCCATGTCCTTCAAATAAGGCGGATCTACAGGAATGCTACGTAACGTGATTTGGATACCTTCTACCCCTTCAACATGGCAACCCGTCCCATTCACCCGGAAACGAAAACGTTCCATCCGGCTAGGTTTGATTTCATAGTGGGTATCCAAATCACGTCCACTTAAAATTTGTGCGGTACCGTTTGCACCGTAAATCTTGTTCAATAATTCTGCAACTTCCGTGTTCGACAACTTGTGTTGCGTAATGCGATAAATTCGACCGTGTACGTCAGCAATCACCTTGTCATTCGTTTGTAGTGTGATATCCGATGCATTATGACGAACACAAAATAATAACAAATCATCTAAATCTAACGACGTGAAGCGGCTAGGCTCATTCGGATAGAGCAGCTCTTTTTCCTGTTCTTGGCCATGTATCTGGTCAGCCTTCATTTCTACATCCTCTCACTTTATATACAAATCCCCCGCCTCGGAATACTCGGCTGCCCCCTTTTCCAAAGGGGCCTAAGACATAGAGAGGCGGGATTCCGTTAATAGGAATCGTTAACACTGGGCGTCCATTCCTCACTGTTAGACTTCAGTGAAGGCAGTGCTTTGATCGTTAATATCCGATCGTTCACTGACAAGGCTTCACCACCGCCTGTCACACCCAAATCCTTCTGAGCCACTTGTGGCGCGCTCACCATGTTCTGCGCCAGCAACATCCTGTATCTCACCATTCCTTGGTAGTCTCGCTTTAAGCGAGCCAGGTTCGCTTCATAAATCTGGTTGGCCTGAACCACGCCATTATCCCAGCCTTCTACCACGCTCGCTTGCCAGACCTTCTTCTCTTCCGACGTTGACGGCAGAAGCGATACGTCCGGCGGCGAAGGCCGCGTTTCATCCATGACCAAATACTCTCGCCACGATGGAGGCAGTGTCACAAACCGGGCCTGTTTGATAATGCGGTACGTCCTGTCCGCTACCCGAATGTTCTGTCCATCCGATAAACTCAAATCGTTGCGGCTTTCCAGCATGACCGGAGGTAATATCCCCCCTTCTATCATCAGACCCTGGAAGTTGAACACTTGATCCAGATATGATTGCTGTTGCCCCATCATCTGGTTTATCGCCTGTCCCCTCACCGCCAGCGCCGTCCGGGCACTGATGCTTAATGCCGTGTCCCTGATCGCCTGCATCCGAATGTGGTTGGTTTTCGCCTGAGTCTTCATCAACCCTTGCTGCCGCGATAGAACCTGTAACTCCTTGAATTCCGTAGGCCCATCTTTCACTGTCGTCTCTATCGAGCCTAAAGTCAATGGGTTAGGAGCGCGCAAATTTGCACACCCTACTAGAGAGGAAGCGACTATGACGCCTATAATTAAGTTTGGCACATAATTCATGTTTTGCACGTTCCCTTCTCTATATGACTCACTTTACGCCCAGGTATCAATGACCTACAAACAACTATAAGTAATGCAATTCAATCACGCCAGAAGTAGGGAATACGACGATAGTTGCCCGGCCGTTTAGCTGCCCCCGGATGTCTTGTAAAATGTCGTAAGCCATTGTTTCATGACGATCTAGGCTAACCATCACGGGTATTGCCGGATTGTGCCCCAGGACCTTTAAACTCAGCTGAGAAGCCTGTGCAACCTGCCGCAACAGCGGCTCTACAGGGCCAGACCAGTCAATTGTCAGCAGACGGGTTAATACTAATGGGGGCGACTGGTCTTCTTCACGAACCAAACGATTTTGCACGTCCTTCACATTCGCTAAATCATTCAATGCACGACTCACCGACGTTGCCGCCTCCGCCGTGTCCACCATCGATGGATCGGAGACTCTCGCCAACGCCTTTTCCTGTGGCTGCGGCGCCCATTGCGCACAACCCACAATGAGAAAAGAAATAGCGATTAAACTAACCATTTTCTTAAACATGACGCGCCTCATACAATTCTAACTCCCAGTATAACTCACAGTTGTTGAGTATGCTAAGATTGAAAAGATGTATTGCATCATTAGGAATATATACATGGTTGATTTTGGCAAAACGCTGGGTCTTGTAGCCCAAGAAATGAAAATCGGTTTTACACTGCATGACAAAACCATTGCCATCGACAGCGTATTTGCTGAAACAGGTCTGCTACCCGCATTTTTACGTCGTGCCGATCAACTATGTTCATTTTGTATGGGTTATGGGTTAGGCTTAACATTCGATCCAGCCGAAAACTCACAACTCGGGATTAAGGTTGTTTTCAATAATGAAGTCCCGAATGTATTACGTTTGATGTGTGCCGTTGAAATTTTGTTTGAACTTTCAGAAGCGGCACGTAACCGCACAAGCATTCCACTGGATGACTTAATGTACGATTAATAGGACGTATTCATGGCAGGACAAGCACCGCAAGGACAAGGACAAGAAAGTAACTCCATGGATCTCATGTGGGGTGTGGCTTTCCTCGTGGCCATTGCGTTGGTAGGCTGGTATTTCGCACGCGTTCCCATATTAAAGGGTTTATTCCTAATGAAGCTGGGTGAAATTTACCTCGCCAGCTTTTTTACCGACACACTCGAACCTGCACGACGCGCCATACTCACCTACTACAATAACCCCGGCGTGCTCACCTTCGGACAAGTTGGCGAAATCTTCACATATGTTGGCAACGTCATGCGCTATCCCATCTGTGGCATCTTTGTCATCCTCGCAGGCATTATTTTTCTCCGCCACCCACTCTTAAAATTTAAAACCGTTTACACCATGGCGAAATTGCGAGAATCTGAAAGCGATATTTGGCCACAAATTAATCCGACAATGCACCTGGATCTCGTGTCTGAAAATATTTTTGAAGGTCCCTGGGCCATGCCTGAGAACCCTATGGAGTTTGCAAAGCGTAATCGTTTGATTGAAGAACTCCCCGTGCCTATTGATCCCTTTCTTGCTAAACGCGGCTTAATCGAAATCAATATCATTGCTGACCGTGCGCGCGTGGTATTTTCAAACCAAATGGGTCCACTCCTAGGGGACCTTAATCAACTGCCTATCCATACCAAAGCCTTGTTTGGTATTTTCGCCGCACGTGCTGTCAATGATACGAAGGGCGCCAACGAATTACTCATTCGCATTTCACGCAGCTGCGCCAAAGGCAAACCTGACTTTACCGGCGCACAAGAATTATTACGCAAACATTACAATACGAAAGAAATTGCCAAAATTTTCAGCGTGCACGCCTATGTGTATACCATGATGTCTTCCTTGCTTGAGCATGCACGCACCAATGGTGTGTTGGCCACTGCAGATTTTTTATGGCTCAAACCGATTGATCGTCGTTTGTGGTACGTTTTAAATTGTACGGGCCGTCATACAGCATTTTGTGAAATCGCTGGGCCGTTCAGTCATTGGCGTGCCGAAAAAGCATTGAAGCGTAAAGTCATTCGCCCCATGGTTGATCAAGCCATTGTTGCACTGAATGAAGCGGTGAAAATGATCATTTACACGCGGGACGAAGATTAATGGCAAGAATCATACGAGGTCTCGAAGAACGACACGAGCAGCGGCCGCAGCAGCTGATCCGTGACACACGCCCGTTATTTACGCGCTTTCTCGATTACCTTAAGGATCCCAGCTCTGCCATCATCATGATGTTCGGCACTGCAGGCTCTGCCTTTTTCCTATCGAGTATCAGCGATATCATTTTGTTCATTGGCATTATTTTCTTTTTAATCTGTGTGGGTAGCAAAAAAGCATTGCCATTTCGCATGCCTGAACATGCCCATATGTTAGATCCCAATGATCCCGCCCCTGGTTCCAACAAACCACGCATGTCCCGCGGTATTTGTTATTTCGGCAATGAACAAAGCACGGGGTTGGAATTATGGTTCAACAATGAAGACATGCGCACCCACTGTTTGATTTTCGGCTCCACCGGTTCAGGTAAAACAGAAGCACTGATTTCACTGTCATTTAATGCACTCGTGCAAGGCAGTGGATTTATTTATGTCGACGGAAAGGGCGATAACAGTTTATTTGCGAAAGTGTTTGCCATGGCACGCTTCATGGGACGTGAAGATGATTTGCTGATCATTAACTTCATGACCGGTGCGCGCGACATCATGGGCCCACAAAAGAGCCGTTTGTCGAATACGATGAATCCCTTTTCAATGGGCTCATCCGGTATGTGCGGTCAGCTGGTCGTAGGGTTGATGTCTTCGAGCAACGAAGGCAGCAGCAATGGCGACATGTGGCAAAACCGTGCTATCGCATTCGTTGAAGCGCTGGTAAAAATCTTGGTCTACATGCGCGACCGCGGCGATATCTTATTGGATGCCAACTCCTTCCGTAACTATTTTGCGTTGCATAAATTGGAAACGATTGCGATTGATAAACGCTTCCCCGTGGATGATGAGCGCACCGTCAGCATTGAAGATGCACCCGAACTTGTTCTGCAACCCTTGATGAACTATTTAAATACACTGCCAGGTTTCGATCGCAATAAGAAAGGAAAACAAAGTGCGGAAGCACTCGAGCAACACGGCTTCATCACCATGCAGCTCACACGGACATTCACCTCGCTCGCGGATACGTATGGTCATATTCTCAGAACAGAATTGCCTGAAGTGGATTTCAAAGACGTGGTTCTGAATCGACGCATTTTGGTGGTGCTGTTACCTGCACTGGAAAAAGCACCGGAAGAATTAGCCAACCTGGGTAAAATCATTGTAGCTTCGTTGAAGGCGATGATGGCATCGGGTCTCGGTGAAGAAGTCGAAGGAACGTATCTACAAACCGTTGAACGCAAAATCACCAGCTCCCCAACGCCTTTCGTGTGCGTACTCGACGAATATGGTTACTATGCCGTAAAAGGCTTTGCCGTTGTGCCTGCGCAGGCCCGTTCACTCGGATTCTCGGCGATCTTCGCCGGGCAAGATTTACCGGCCTTCCAAAAAGCGTCGAAAGAAGAAGCATTATCGATCGGCGCTAACACCAACATTAAAATCGCCATGAAATTAGAAGATCCGACCGAAACCTGGGAATTCTTCCAAAAGACTGCAGGTGAAGCCTTCGTCACACAATCCGGTGGGTTCCAAACAAATACGGATAGCGTCAGTAATAGTTATGCGGATACACGCAGCGCGCAAATTGAAAAACGGGCTCGCGTTGATTTGCTCGATTTAAAAGATCAACGCGAAGGGGAAGCGCATATCTTCTTCAAATCGAAAATTGTTCGCGCAAGCTTTTTCTACGCTTCACCCAAGCCCGTGAAATACATGAAGGTGAATCAATTCTTGAAAGTGAAAGCGCCGCCTGAAGAAGAATTAGTAGCGCTGAATAACCGTTTATTTTATTTCCAAGAAATATTCAAAGATCCATCAAAATTACGCCGTCATGACATGAAGATTGATCCAGAAATTCAATTCTTGATTGATTTCATGCAACGTGAAACCAAAATGCCGGGGAATATGCGTGCCGCCCAAGCATTTAAAGCCTATTACACTAAAGAGAATGCTGAAATTCCACAAGTGGATGTTGTGCTCGAAGCCCCTGTCGAAGGCATGGATATCCTCACGCAACCTACGCCATCGTTGGCAGATATGGAACGCTTGGACCCAATGACATTGCTCAGCATGCCTGCCTATTCAGGGCCGCTGGTCGATAAACATGAAACGCGTAAAGATATCGAACGGATTGAACGTTACTTCGGTGAGCCTCTCGCCCGTGCAAGTGCGAATGCGACACGGTTGTTACGTGACCTGCGTACCGCAACGAAATACCCTCCCGGGAAAGTACCGCCCGTCGATAGAGATGACGTTATCAAAGCCATGCGCGTCGTGAAAGATTATATCGAGCAGTTGAAGAAGCCAGCGGAGTAAAGAGGGCGAAACATCTTTCGCCCTCTTCACAATCTCTGAAAACGAAGGAGATTATTCTTCACCTTCGCTATATAACCGCTCGGGGTCCCGGCATCTACGCGGGGAGGTCTTTATTTCACCATCGAACGAGCATCGACTTGTCGT
>JBIOEA010000037.1:0-19196 GCA_044445605.1 Gammaproteobacteria bacterium
ATATTGCATCATTTCCGTTTGTCGTGGAAAGGGTGAAGCGGTTGTTGGTAGAGATCTGATAATATTCGCCCACTTTGTAAAGCTGCTCGTTACCCATAAGTCTTTACGTACAAGCGGGCTTTGCCCACACGCTCGGCGTCATCCCAGAAATAATCTGTCTACTGTCGGTTAAAATAAACGGAGTTGTCACAGATTATTATCTGGGACCCAGCCACGATATGGTTCACTGTGCGATTAATTAAAGATACGGCACACATTTATGTTCGGATCGAGCATTTTCAAATATTGCAACTGGGTCCCAGATAAAAATGCCTGCAAGTTACCGTCTACGTATTAAGTTTGCGGGGGCATTTTTTCTGGGATGACGTCGAGGCGGTAGGAGCGTCTTTGCCTAACATCCGAACTTATGGGTAATGAACAGCTTAAAAGGGGGCGAAGAAATTTAGCAACTCATCCACTTTCACCCGCTTCTGCTCCAACGTATCACGATCACGAACCGTGACCGTATCTTTCAATGCGGGATCAGCATCTTCAGCACCCATGGTATCGAAATCGACCGTGATACACACTGGCGTACCGATTTCATCATGACGACGATAATTTTTACCAATATTGCCAGAATTTTCCAACACAACACGGCCACGGATTTTGCCACGCAACATATGCACGAGATTTTCAGCATAGGCCACCATCTCAGGTTTATTCTTGGCCAGTGGCATCACGGCAACTTTGATCGGTGCTAAATGCGGCTTCAATTTCAGCACAGTGCGTGTTTCACCGTTCGGTAATGTTTCTTCGCAATACGCTTCAGCCAGAACAGCCAGCACACCCCGATCAACACCGGCAGACGGTTCAATCACAAAAGGCACAAACCATTCTTTAGTGTCGATATCTTGCACAGCGAGTTTTTGCACGCTATCGTTATTCGGGGAAACTTTCGCCGAGATATTCAATGTCTCAGGCGATTTAGTATGCGAGCCTAAATCGTAATCAGTACGATTGGCCACGCCTTCCAACTCTTCCACCCCATGAGGGAATCGATAACAAATATCAACTGTTGCTTTCGAATAGTGCGCCAATTCATCGGATTTCTGTTCGACTTTTTTGAGATTTTCTTCGCCTAAACCCTGTTGCAACCACCAGTTATAGCGATTATCCACCCAGTACTGATGCCACTTATCATCTTCGCCGGGTTTAACAAAAAATTCTAACTCCATTTGTTCGAACTCACGCACGCGGAAAATAAAATTGCGTGGGGTGATTTCATTGCGGAAAGCTTTACCGATTTGCGCGATACCGAAAGGCAGCTTGGGCACAACGCTGTCCATCACGTTTTTGAAATTGGTGAAAATACCTTGTGCGGTTTCAGGACGAAGGTAGGCGATGGCTTCATCATTCACGACAGGACCAACCTGGGTGCGGAACATCAGATTGAAGGGACGCGGCTCCGTCAAATCTTTTTTGCCACAAGCCAGACATTGTCCGTCTTTGATAAAATCAGCACGAAAACGGGATTTGCAGTTTTTGCAATCGACCATCGGGTCGGTGAAAGTATCTTCATGGCCGGAGTGTTTCAACACCATTCGCGCAGTCACAATGCTGGCATCGAGGCCTTCTACATCGTCACGGTTGTAAACCATCGCTTCCCACCAGGCCTGCTTCAGGTTATTTTTGAGTTCCACCCCCATCGGGCCATAATCATAAAAACCTTGGAGGCCACCATAAATAGCACTGGATTGGAATATAAAACCACGGCGCTTGCATAACGCCACTAAAGAATCCATTGAAGTTGCTGCCACTTTATACCCACTATTTAATATCCGAGGCAAAATGGTACCATAATTTGCTTTCTTTTGGACGACCTTTGACTTAAAATGCCCCCATGACAACACCTATTGAAACATTGCTTTCGGGCCTAACCCCGACCAAGCTCCGCGAAGCGGCGGAAACGCTCTCCCAGCGTTATCGCATGGGCGAATCCCCCTATCTGACGGAAGATGCCCATTACTTGGCTTACCTGGCCATGCGCTTTCCGGCGACGTTTGAGGCGATTTCCCGTGTCCTCGAAGCCATAGCGCCCGATGAGGTGGAAACCTTCCTTGACCTCGGCGCTGGCCCAGGAACCGGCTTTCTGGCCGCACAACAACATTTTACGCATATCAAGGAAGCGACCCTCCTTGAAACAGATCCTGCTTTCATTAAATTGGGCAAGGAAATCATTGACGCTCCCACAGTGACCTGGAAGCGAGCCACCCTCCCCTGTATTCTTCCTCCTCATGATTTAGTCCTGATGTCCTACAGCTTGGGCGAAATGGACGAGCCCGAAAAAGTGCTTAAAGCGGCATGGATGGCGACGAATAAATTTTTAGTGATCATTGAGCCGGGCACGCCCGCGGGCTACCAACAAATCATGACGATCCGCGATACATTATTATCGCAAGGTGCGTTCATGGTCGCCCCCTGCCCTCACGCTCTGACATGCCCGATGCAAGGAGGCGATTGGTGCCACTTCCCCGTACGCGTCGGACGCAATTGGTTGCATCGCTTTTTAAAGAGTGGCACCCTCAGCTTCGAAGATGAAAAATTCAGTTATTTAATCATGGCTAAAACGGAACAAGCCTTGCCACAAGCGCGCATCGTTGGGCCGGTGAATTTTAAAAAAGGCCAAGTGATTTTGCCTCTGTGTACCACAGAAGGCCAAATCGAAACCACCATCGTGACCCAGAGAACCAAAGACCTTTACAAACAATGCCGAAAGAAAGTCTGGGGGGATAGGTTTCCCTAATGCTGCCGTGAATTTTGGCACGATACTGTCACAAAACGACAGTATCGTGCAAGAATATTGATATTGCTTCATATTAAGCTATAATAAAGGTAACTTAGCTCTTATTATGACAGTATCGGGCAATACCATGAAAAGCTTAAAAAATTTCACACACACTTATCTGACAGACGAAACACTGTCGATATTATGGGGTGGAACTCCTGATAGCCGACACGGCAAAATAAAGCGATTATTGGCACAGGGTGATTTACTCCATATCCGTCGGGGTGTCTATTGCCTGGCGGATAAAAAACCACACCCATTCGAATTGGCACAGTATATTTATGGGCCATCCTATATTAGCCTTGAGTCCGCGCTAAGCTATCATCAGCTGATTCCTGAAGCGGTATATACCGTTACCAGTGTCACCAGCAAACGAAGCAAAGAATTTTCCACACCATTAGGGATGTTTAGTTTTCAACATGTACCCCCAGATTATCTGTTGACGGAAGTCACCCTGGTGAATGAAGGTGGAGATGCATTTTTCATGGCCAAACCATGGAAAGCAATTTGCGATTATGTGTTTTGTTACAAAAAGGAATGGGACAGTATTGTGCCGCTATGCGACAGTTTGCGCATTGAACCAGAAAGTTTATCCTTCCTCCGTGAGGAAGATATTGTTATACTTGAGGACTATTATCAACATTCGCGCATGCAGCGTTTTTTGAAAGGTGTACAAAAAGATTTAAAAAGGATGCCACATGAGTATTGAAGTCATACAACAAAAATTATTAACCTACCAATGCCAAACGATCCTTGATCAGGAAAATGCGTTGAAAGAAATTGCTCAAGAAATTGCCCTGATGTCATTATCACGCGCGGGATTTTTTAAAAAAGCGGCGTTTCAGGGAGGGACTTGCTTGAGGATATTATATGGGCTGAATCGGTTTTCAGAAGATCTCGATTTTGTTCTGGAGGAGGCGGACACTTGTTTTAATTGGGATACCTATATGGATGGCATGGAGGCCGAATTTCGAATATATGGGTATGCGTTAGAAGTAATTAATAAAAACAAACTGGACAAAGCAGTTAAAACAGCGTTTCTAAAGGCAGAATCAGAAGGTGGCTTACTTGTACTAAAGGACATCCGCACAAATAGACCCAAAATGCAAATTAAATTGGAAATTGATACGCATCCTCCGGCGGGTTCAGTTTCTGAATTGAAGTTTTTAGATTTTCCATTGCCATTTTCAGTGAGGACGCAGAATGCAGAGAGTCTATTTGCGGGAAAACTTCATGCATTACTCTGCCGCTCTTACACGAAAGGAAGGGATTGGTATGATTTCGTATGGTATGTATCCAGAAAAACAGAGATTAATGTTGCTTTGCTGCAGAATGCTATTCATCAAAAATCCCCTTGGGAAAATCAAGACGTCACCGTTAATAAACGATGGGTTTGTAACGAGTTGTCTAAAAAAATAAAAAACATCGACTGGATTGAAGCAAAAAAAGATATCGCGCGTTTTTTAAGACCGCATGAATTTGAATCATTGTCACTCTGGTCAGAATCGTTTTTTTTATCGCGGGTTGATAAATTGAAAGGAGAATAGCGTGGAGGAATGTATTCCGTTATTTTGGTTTTGCAGAAACCTTATTGTCATGAGAATTTTGCTCAGACGCAGGCTCCTTAGCCTGGCATTGATACATCATATCCAGTTGCGCATCATGGGGATAAAGCTCCTTGATTAACGATGCGGCACTTTCTCCTTTATTGTTTGTAAGACTGAGATCGGGATTCAGAGCCAAACACGCTTTAACCAATGCATGCATGTCCTCTTTAGATAAAGGCTCTTTTACGCGCGAAGAGCCCAGGATCAATATGGACATTAATGCAGTGTTACCCGCATGCGTTTGAGCATTAATATTAATATCTGTTTTTAGCAACATTCCAACCTTTGCGCAGTCTTTGTGCATAATAGCCATGTGCAAAACATTAAGTCCATTCTTATTGGGCATATTAAGAACACCTTGATCACACTTTTTCAAGAAAGCTTCCGAGAGGACTTTATCTTGTTGCTCAACGGCCAAAAACAATAATTCAGACAATGTGTGTTTTTCTGATTCCGTCTCAAATGTTAAGCCTGGCAAAATAAGAACGTAAGCCTGCGCGCGAAGATCATGATCAAAATGATAAGTCGTCTCTAATAGGTCAACCAGAGATATTCCTTCTTTGTTTTTAGCATTAACATCAGCCCCCTGCTCTATCAGTTTTTTAACAAATGCTAAGTTTTTAAATTCCACCGCATAAAAGAGTGCAGGGTTGCCTAACTGGTCGGCATGGTTAATATCTGGCATTTTTGAAAGAATGACAGAGCAGTATTCAGGGTGTTTTCGGATGACCTCACACAAGGCAGTAGTGCTTCCCCCGCGCACAGCATATTCTTTAAAAATATCGACCCCATTTTCAAGCATGCCAACCACAAGATCCGTTCTTTTTTCGTTGGCAAAACGAACCAATAGTTCAGCTTTTTGATCTTCTGGCATGGCAGCAGCGATCAATAGAATTGCTTGATCGAAACGATTTTCAATGGCAACCTGCAAAGGAGTCCGATTATATACATCCACTGCATTTAAATCACAAAAACCATCCTTAATCATTTTCTCAAGATCAAGCGTGCAATGGGTCATGACAGCAATGTGCAATGGCGTGAACCTGTTGGGTGATTTCTCCTGAAATCTTCTAGCATCTTCTTGACTGCGCGGCATTTCACCTTCAGAAAACACGCGGTACTTATCCAGCCCCAACGCATTAAGCTCACCTGAAAAACAGAATATATCAATATCAAAACCAATTAAATCATTCTTGTCTCGCACACTACCGGTCCAGATATACTGGTAATCCATCACGCGCATAAACATCGCATCGGAGTTGCCCATTCTTGAAGTTTGATAGGAATAGTTTGGGTCATAATAATCCAATTCATGACGCTCAGCCACGTGCCCAGATGTGTCATGATTGGTACTGCGGAGCTCAAAACGTGTATTAACGGGCATTCTTGAAAAATATTTCAAAAACTCACTTGCCTGCGCGGGCGTTTTCAAGGCAGCGGGTAAAGTTGGAGATAAATACAACGAAACATGACGAAAATCATCATTACCGATCAGAAGCATGTGCTCTTCTCGGTCATCCTGGCGCGTTTGCGGCACAACCTCACTAAGGCCTGAGTGTTGCAAATACACCACATCATTGATCCACTGTTCAAATAATTCACCTAAATTATTGTAGTATTGTTTTTGCTCAACGCCATCATCAAAAGGCTTGTCTAAAGATTCTTGACTCCCATCCCACTCACTCATCAATGCAAGTGTTTTAAAAAAATACGGTTCCATTCCCCTTGCAGCATAATATTCATGAAGATAGGCAAAGCCATTACACTTCCCCTCAAACGCGAAAAGGTCCTTATTTCGGTGGTGCATGTTGAAATAATACTGCCATCTCATGACAATTTCATGATGGCCAATCACCGGAGCTTCACGACCATAAGCTGGAGATGCTTGTATTTCTAATAAATTTTGATCAGGCTTAAGAGATTGTATAAATGGATCATTTTTTTTACTGATGGCAATATCCATGGGTGACTGAGCATATATATTTTTGACAGCCATCAAATCCTGAATTCCCGGTATCTCAGCTAGTATTTTTATTACCTTAGGATCATTGCATCGAGCACAATGGTGCAGCAGTGTGTCACCATTCACATCAGCAGCAGATAAGTCCACCCCTGCATTGATTAATTTGGAAACTATCTCGGGCGAACCATTATCAACGGCCCTCATTAATGCAGTGCATTTTCTCTCATCTACTCTAGCGATATCCGCCCCGGATGCCAATAATGTCTCAACGACGTCCAAATGTCCGTGCAGGGCAGCCTGATTCAGTGCGTTCTTGGCATACGTTTGACTTCGATTTGTATTGGCACCGTTTTCAAGCAAATGATCAACAACAGTTGATTTTCCATTTTGCGCAGCCACAACAAGCAACGCATTGAGAGCTTCTTGTTGATCTTCCTTTTTTAGCGTTGAAATATAATGCTTGATGAAATCAAGATCCCCTATTTCAGCCGCACGTTCCGACAGATCAAGCGAAGAAGGCGGGTTATGAGTAAAAAACTGTTTTATTTTTCCTTCAAGCCATTCCCTTGATTTTTGATCTTGGCATATGTCGGGGTGCACCCCCACACAATTCGCCCCCCGATTATAAAGTATCTCTGCTATCTCTACATGACCATTTTTCAGCGCCATGGCTATCGGGGATTCTTCAGGCGCTTCCTCTGGTGACTCCATCCACTTCACACTGATCGAATTCACATCGGCGCCTCTGGCTAAGCATTCTTGAACTTTTGCCAGATCACCTAAAGCGGCGGCATACTGCAATAACGTATATCCCTTTACATCGAAAAAATTTAGATTATTTTGCTCAAAGGCCTGCCGCTCGTCGATCTGCACTAACAAATCAGCGTAAGCTTTCTCAATGCGGATGCGTTCGGCTTTTACCATAACACTCCCACCTTCTATGCCTATATGCAGCTAGTTAATTAACAACTTGCAAATTTAAGTATAGATGGAAAACGAAGTGACCTATGTCCTTTGAGGGGAGTAAACTTAACGCACGAGCTCTACTAAGTCATTTTTAATGGCATTTTGGAAACTTTTATCAATTGAGTTCCAATCGATGATATCTACCTTATAGGGTAAATCAGATTCTTGAAAATCAAAACTCAGTGCGGCGAGAAGTTCTATCGATATGACTTGCCCATGTAGGTTAATCGCCAAATCCAGGTCCGAATATTGCTTAACTTTACCTCTTGCACGAGACCCAAAAACCCAAACCTTTGCTTCGGGCGGTAAATGCTTAAGTAGAATATCCTTGACCAACGTTAGATGCTCTGGGGATATGTTCATGCATTTTTCTCAAGTTGAGCCAACAAATACTGTGCCTCTTTTAAAAAACCTGGTATCTCTTGAAAGACAGCCATAGACTTTTGCTCATCATAAGTATGGCTCGTAATACTACGCTCATAACGAAATTGCTTCCATTGCGTGACGTCTGATAACAATAAACCCTTTTCACAACCGGTTCGAATTAAATCAGTGAATGACATGGCGTCAATTTCTTGCGGATCAGGTGATGTCATTTCTAGATAGCGTTTTAGCATCTTCCATGAGAGCTCGTACGTAAATTCAAATGCCTGAATGGCCGCTGCACGCAACTGAAGCACCAAGCCAGGATCAGCCTGAACAACATCAGAATGGTAATACTGTAGGCTTTGTTCGAGTTGAGTAATCGCACGGACCAGCGGAGAGAGTTCTAAACGGTATTCAGTCATTGTGGATTCCCTGTGTATCGAGGCACTATGGGTACATCTGCGGGTACATCTGCGAAAATGGGCACATCATGAAGCGCGCCTAAAAACTGTGGCAAAACTGGTGCCGACGGCCTGAATCGAACAGGCGACCTACTGATTACGAATCAGTTGCTCTACCAACTGAGCTACGTCGGCTTTATCTTGCCGTAACGTCACGCATTGTACACAAAATTCAAGAAGATGCGAAGCCCTTATTAATGCTAAACTACTCCAATGATTGAATTAACGTTAATACAAAAAATTTGCGCGGCGATAATACCGGTGCTTTTTGCCATCACGGTTCATGAGGTCGCGCATGGGTGGGTCGCCAATCGATTGGGTGACCCGACAGCCAAAATGATGGGGCGATTGACCTTAAACCCATTTAAACATATTGATCCCATCGGAACGGTGTTGGTTCCCCTCTTAACGCTTTACCTAGGGGGAGTCCTATTTGGCTGGGCCAAGCCAGTCCCCATCAATTCGCGTTATTTTAAGCATTTCCGTCGAGATGTTGCCTTGGTCTCCATTGCGGGCCCATTGTCTAATTTTTTCATGGCCTGCTTTTGGGCTTTGCTCCTGCATGTGACATCCAACGCCCATCTTGGGGTCAGCCTCATGTGCCAAATCGGTATCACCATTAACTTGGTCTTGGGCGTCCTAAACCTCATCCCCATCCCGCCCTTGGATGGTAGCCGCGTTGTCAGCAGTCTATTACCTCGCCGGTGGGCCTATTATTATGACCGCATCGAACCCTATGGGTTTTTCATCTTATTGGCGCTGTACTTCTTGGGCATTCTCACCGCTATCATGGACCCCATATTACAGTTTTTGCTTCAACTCTTTATGGGTAGCCATTTATAAGCAATTGCTTGAATTTCTGCTCCTCCGTCCCCATCTTATACGGGCATGGTATACCAGGGAATGGGGTTAAAAAAGAGGCACAACACAAGTGCTCAAAAAATGTAACTTTTTTGATTTTTTTTTGAACAATTTTAAAAATCCTTGCTATATTCAAATGTACCAGGGGGCGTTTTTAAAAAATAGACCACCCAACATAAAAAAGATTCCATGTAGCGTATATATAAAGATAATGATGATGACAGGAGAGAGATAATGGCAAGGCGTATACTACGAGGCTTCACGCTCGTTGAAATGATGATAGTGATAGCGATTATTGGGATATTAAGCATGATAGCAATACCCGCCTACAATGATTTTACGATCCGCAGCAAAGTGTCAGAAGGCTTGAGCTTGGCATCGGGCGCAAAATTGTCGGTGATGGAGTATTACATGACTCAAGGACAATGGCCACAGAACAATACGACGGCGGGAATGCCCACCCCTGATAGTATTCATGGTGACTTCGTCCGCAGCGTGGCTGTCAATACGAACAAAATCATCGTCACTTTCGGTCAAGGCGCAGGCCAGGATCTCAATGAAAAGAACTTAGTGCTGTCAGCTAACGATAACGGTGGTTCCATTACCTGGCAATGTAATGGCAATGAGATTGATAATAAGTATCTGCCCCCCAATTGCCGTAGCCATCACGGGGAAGCAGTCTCTAGAACGGTATTTTAATAAAGATAAAGTTGTACACACTACTAGCCCACACCCCGCTTAGCGGGGTTTTTTTTGGGGCGAAAGATCTAAGATTGTATAAGGCCTCATCATGTTGTATCATGCACATTCTCGAGAGGTATACATGTCAGGCAAAGTCTTTATCAAAACCTATGGTTGTCAAATGAACGAGTATGACTCGTCCAAAATGTATGATTTACTTGAAAAAAACCAGGGTCTCACCAAGACCGACACCCCCGACAATGCAGATGTCATCCTATTAAATACCTGCTCCATTCGCGAGCGGGCCCAAGAAAATGTCTTCTCCGAGCTCGGGCGTCTTAAAGCCTTCAAAGATGCCAATCCCAAGGTGATCATTGGCGTTGGGGGCTGTGTCGCCTCCCAAGAGGGTGAAGCCATTCGCAAGCGTGCCCCTTATGTAGATCTCGTCTTTGGCCCTCAGACCTTGCATCGATTACCTACCATGATGGCCGCGCTGAACGACGGCCCCCAAATCGATATCCAATTCCCAACGATAGAAAAATTCGACAACCTCCCAGCACCCCGTGCGGAAGGCGTGCTTGCCTACGTGTCGATCATGGAAGGCTGCAGCAAGTATTGTACGTTCTGCGTCGTGCCCTACACTCGTGGCGAAGAAGTCTCCCGCCCTTTCGATGATATTCTCGCCGAAGTCGCGAACCTCGCCTCGCAAGGCGTGAAAGAAGTCACGTTGCTCGGCCAAAACGTGAATGCCTATCGTGGCAAAACACATGATAACAACATCGCCAACCTCGCCACCGTGATCGAATACATTGCCGACATCGATGGGATCGAACGCATTCGTTACACAACCTCTCATCCGGTGGAATTCTCCCCGGCTTTGATTGACGTCTATGGCCGTGTCCCCAAACTCGTGAGCCATTTGCATTTGCCCGTTCAAAGTGGTTCCGATCGTGTTCTCGCTCAAATGAAACGCGGCCACACCACCTTAGAATACAAAAGCAAAATCCGTCAATTGCGCGCCATTCGTCCTGACATCACGATCACATCCGATTTTATCATCGGCTTCCCCGGTGAAACAGACAAAGATTTTGAAGACACCATGAACTTGATTCAAGACATTGGTTTTGATCACAGCTTCAGCTTTATTTACAGCCCTCGCCCTGGCACACCCGCCGCGCAAATGGCTGATGACACTCCCATGAGCGTGAAAAAAGAACGCCTTGCTCTTTTGCAGCAACGCTTGCATCAGCAAACAGAAACCATCAGTCAAGCGATGGTCGGCAACACCTATCCCATTTTGGTCGAAGGTCATTCGAAAGATTTTCCCGGCAAACTCAAGGGTCGTACCGAAAACAGCCGCTATGCTTATTTTGAAGGCGATGCAAGTTTAATCGGGCGCATCGTCAATGTCCAAATGACGCATGCCGGTCATCATTATTTACAAGGGTCATGGGTATCATGAGCATTGAGATTGATATCCAAATCGCCAGTGAATTCAAGCCACTTCCTTCCGAAGAACAGTTAACACGCTGGGCTACCGCTGTGCTGGAACAACAACAGCATCCTGGGAGTCTTACACTCAGGATTGTCGACGAAGCAGAAATCACCGAGTTGAACCATCACTATCGTGGCAAACAGAAACCCACGAATGTGCTATCTTTCCCCATGGAGGCTCCTTCTGAAGAAGAGCTTGCATTATTGGGCGAGTCAGATGCTTTGCTCGGCGACATCATTATCTGCGCTCCCATTGTGGCTGCTGAAGCAACAGCACAAGGTAAAACGGTTGAAGCCCATTTTGCCCATATGGTCGTTCATGGTACCCTGCATTTATTGGGATACGATCACGTGACGCCAGCGTTAGCTGACATCATGGAACCATTAGAAATAGAGATTTTATCGTCAATGCAATTTGCCAACCCCTACGAGGTCAAAAAGAGTCATGAGTGATGAGAAGCAACCCAGTAGTATTAAAAAGTTCCTGAGATCATTTTTCCAAGCGCCCATGGAAGACAAAGAAGAGCTCTTTGAGCTTCTCTTAGAAGCCAGAGAAAACGAATTGCTGGATAATGATGCGTTCGAAATGGTGGAAGGTGTGTTATCCGTTGCCGAAATGCAGGCTCGGGATATCATGGTGCCTCGCGCCCAACTCGTCGTGATAGAGAAAACCGATGCCTTAAATGAGTTTCTTCCTCAATTGATCAGTTCTGGGCATTCGCGTTTTCCAGTCGTGAGTGAAGATAAAGATACTATTGTGGGTATTTTGCTCGCGAAAGATATTTTGAAGCATTTATTTGCGCGTCATGATGAATATTTCGATATCAATGAATACATGCGCCCTCCCGTGTTTGTGCCTGAATCTAAACGCTTGAACGTCTTATTGAAAGAATTCCGCATGAACCGTAATCACATGGCCGTTGTCGTTGACGAATACGGCGGCGTGTCGGGCATCATCACGATCGAAGATATTTTAGAAGAAATCGTTGGCGACATCGCGGATGAACATGATACAACCGTTGAAAATAATGACATTCGTCGTCAAGATGCACATCATTATATTGTCGATGCCTTAACACCTGTCGAAACGTTTAACGAATATTTCGAATCCGATTTGCCCGAAGAAGATTTTGATACCGTCGGTGGGTTGGTCATGCAATCGTTTGGGCATATGCCCGATATCGGTGAAATCACCTCGATGGAACATTTTATCTTCGAAGTATTGGAAGCCGATGATCGCCGCGTGCTTAAACTGCGCGTCAAGAAAGGGCATATTCCGAAAGTAAACGAATAATGAGGGGCGCACCATTATTAATCATCTTGGGCGCTCTTTGTGTGCTGGCCTTCGCCCCTTTTCAGTGGTTCCCGATCGCGATGGTGGCACCTGCGCTCCTAGAAAAATGCATTCATCATAAAACGGCCAAACAAGGTGCATTGAAGACGTTTTTATTTGGCCTTGGCTTTTTCGGTTTTGGTGTCTCATGGGTATTTGTGAGCATTCATGATCACAGTGATGCGCCATTATGGGCAGCAATTGCGATCACCTTTTTATTTGTTGCCGCGCTTTCAGGTGTCTTGGCGATGATGGGCGCCCTATACAGCGCGATATCCACCCGCACAAAACCATCGAGACTCTCTCTATTAATATTCCCTTTGTTATGGGTATTATTTGAATGGGTACGCACGTGGTTATTAACGGGGTTCCCGTGGCTGCTACTGGGTTATACCCTCATCGATACACCGCTTCAAAGTTTTGCGCCTGTCTTTGGTGTATACGGTTTATCCTTTATATGTGTTTTGATGGGCGTTTGTTTTGTGCGCGTATTTTCGGTCCCACGTCGCAAACAAGGCATCTTATTAGCGGGCATCGCGGTATTGTTTCTGGTCGGTGTTGGATTAAAACACATTCGGTGGACGCACCCTGTGGGTGAATCTAAAGTATTCGGATTGGTTCAAGGCAACATTCCACAAGAAACAAAATGGGATCCTTCTGCCGCCAATGCACATTTAGAAACGTATCGTGGTTTAACGAACACATTGAGCACAAGCAACGTGATTGTTTGGCCAGAAGCAGCATTCCCTTACACACTACCCTATGGGCGCAAACCACTCTTAATGGTCGAAAGCGATGCCTTGCGTGCGCATCAATCCTTGATCACCGGTGTGGTGATTGCTGAGAATAACCACATGTACACAAACAGTGTGGTGGCACTCGGCGTAGAGGCTGATGGACGTTACGATAAATACCATCTTGTCCCGTTTGGCGAATTTGTTCCCTTCCATCAATTATTAGGGAGCACCTTTGATTGGCTGCAATTACCGATGAGCTTCACGATCCCGGGCGCAAAAATTCAAACGCCATTGGAAGTTCAAGGCATGCACATTGTTCCTTTGATTTGTTACGAAGTCGTTTATCCGGAATTGGCGCGGTTGCGGGCGCTACAAAGCAGCGTACTATTGACCGTCAGCAATGATACGTGGTTTGGGCAATCGCTCGGGCCGATTCAACACCTCCAAATGGCCCGCATGCGCGCGCTGGAAAATGGCCGGATGCTCGTGCGTGCGACGAATAATGGCATGACGGCGATTGTCAATGCCGATGGCACGATTCGTGGTTTAGCCCCTTCCCATCAAATTACTACCTTGACAGGATTAGTGTCCGCCTACGAAGGCAAAACACCGATCATGCGGTTAGGACATGATAATCTATTGATTTTTCTAGCGTTGTTTTTGGGGTTGCTCTTGATTCGGGCTCGTCGCCCTCCCCTTGAATAAACTTGCATTCTCACCTCTGTTGGCTTAAACTGGTCATCCTTACGACTCAGGAAATGATCCCATGCCCTTAACGCAAGATGTAGTGAATAATGTCATAGAACAATTAAAATCCATCACCCCAACCAATACAGAAAAAAAACATGCCAAAGCCTATCTGCTGGGAAAACTCAAAGAGTTTGTAACGAGTGCTGATAAACAGTCATTAGAAGATGAGCTTTATATATTCTGCTTGGATCGTAGGCCCCATATATTTCATACCGACAGGCTCAATGAAGTTGTGCAGCAACTCAAAAAAGACCTCTCTCCAAGCAAAGCAATCATACGTGAACAAAGCAATAAAGCCATAGCGCATATTCGCACACAACTATTTTCGTTTCTTGATGATAATACTAATAGGAACAATAATCGACTAGAGCTTCCAGACTTAAAGCTGAATTGGTATGAAAAAAATACCCGTCTTGATTTAATCAAACAAATTCATGAAAATGACCTTCAATCTGCCTATAATCAAAATGAACTTCTCATCAGTGCCGCTACCTATGCTAGGGATGAGATTGTTAAATGGTTGCTTAATGAAAGCGGAACTTTGTTTAGCACAGATGTGCTTAGAGAAGCAGTGGGAAAAGCCGCTGGACAAGCTGAGCTTGCTTATTGGTCGCATGAAAAATCGGAGTGTACAACATATGATCACACTGTCTCTCTTTTGCTAGAAAAGCTCGGGAAGGGTAACTATGATGCTATCGAACTCAGTGGTCATGCAGCCCAGATAGTCGACCCACTGCGTAGTGCTTACTTGTTTGGCTGGCCGAAAGTGCTTCGTGTACTTATAAATGATGGATTAGTACAAACAGCTGAAAGGACCTATGCACAGTACAGTAGAATTTCAGAGATAACTTTTAGTTATTATCCAATATGTCCTGGTGATAGCATAAAATTTCAGCTAATCAGCCTATTGCTTGAGGCGGGCGTAAGCATTGATAATGAGCCAACGCTTCTCGGAAGAGTGATTGGGCAAAAGGATCCCCAGGTGCTTGCATTGTTAATCAGAAACAACATAAACCTGAATAGATACAGTGGTGATAAAAATCTGTATGACATTGCTGTCGAGAATAAGTGGGACGATGTTAAGAAAGCATTGGTCGAAATGAAATATCCCGCGGCCATTCTAGCAGTGAAGGAAGATCGAATCGCAACGCTTGAAGCGCAGCTAGCGGCGCTTACACAGGTGGCACAGCAACAGTTGGCATCTGTGTCAGGAAATGCGGTTGTGCGTCTGTCGAAGTCTGTAGGAACACAAACAGATTCTGAGTTAGTGCATACAAATAAAGCTCATGCTAACACGTAATTGATGCGGATTCTGCCTTCAGCGGTTCTCATTTTGAATGGCGAATCTCCTATCTTAAGCCCCGGCAGGGGTGCAATATGTGGAGCCCCCCATGTAGCTCCCGAAGGGAGCAAATGGGGGGTAACGAAGAATGATTTAAATTGTAAGCCCCGGTAGGGGCGTGAGAATACAAAATAGCTCACACATCAATATTATTTAAATGTGACGCCCCTGCCGGGGCTTGCTTAAATTTTTATTATCTTTACCCCCCATTTGCCACGCTACGCGTGGCTACATGGGGGGCTCCACATATTACACCCCTGCCGGGGCTTAAGAAGAGTGGTAAAAGAACCGCTGCTCTGCCTTGCATACACTTGCATTCCCACTTCAGCTGGCTTAAACTGGTCATCTTTTCGACTTAGGAGATGGCCCATGCCCTTAACACAAACACTAGTGAATGATGTCATAGAACAATTAAAACCCATCACCCCAATCAACACAGAACAAACACATGCCAAAGCCTATCTGCTGGGATTGCTGAAGGATTTTAACGAAACAGCTAACAATGATGAATTAGAGAAAAAAATTCATCTGTTTGCCCTAACACGAAAAATCCATACCATCTTAAGCCATCCTGATCTTCTTATTTCTAAATTATGCGAGACATTGGAAAATAATATAAAATCCTATCATAAATTAACAGCAAAAGAAGAACTTGAAAGTGGGGTATATACTATAAAGAGTATATGTGATCAATTATTTTCATTTCTTGATGCTAACAAGAAGAATGATGATGAACAAGCACCCCCAGACTTCGAGCTGAATTGGTATAAAAATGATTCCGTTCTTGGATTGATCAAACAAATCCAAGAAAATGACCTTCAATCTGCATATAATCAAGATCAACTTCTCATCACTGCTGCTATGCAGAATTGGACGAAAGTTGTTATTTGGCTGCTTGACAAGAATGGAGGTTTTAGCATCAATGTGCTTAAACGAGCGGCTGAAAAAGCCGCTGAACAATGTGAGAGGCGTACGGCGGTTCGAGCATGTTATGGTGAAACATATGATGAAACTATCGCAGTCTTGTTAAAAAAGCTCGGGAAGGGTAACTATACTGATGCTGTCGAAATCGGAGGATACTGCAGGCCGCTATTGTTCGCCACTCGCTTGTTTGGCTGGCCGCAAGTGCTTCGTGTACTTAAAGATGATGGGTTAGTGCCCGTAGCTGAAAGTCCCCTTGCAAATATAAGTAGAATTGAAGATATAGTCTGCCAGACTTATCCAATGTATCATGATGATAGAACAAAAGTTCAGCTCATCAGCATTTTGCTTGAAGCGGGCGTAAGCATTGCTAATGAGCCAATGCTTCTGAGTAAAGCAATTAAACATATGGCCCCAGGGGTACTTGCATTGTTAATCAAAAACAACATAGACCTGAATGGACATAGTGATGATAAAAAGCTGTATGAAATTGCTGACGTTAATAAATGGGAAGATGTTAAGAAAGCATTGGTCGAGAGAAAAGACCCCGCGGCCATGGTAGCAATGCAGAAAAATGAAGTCGTAGCATCTACACAGCAACACGCTACGCCTGTGTCAGGAGCTGCGCTGATGAGGTTGTCGCAGTCGACGGCCAAAGGGATCGGTAAAGCTGCCTGTGTAAATGGCCATAGCATACAATAAACCTCCAAAAAACCCTTGCCTCTGTTCGAAAAAAAGGCTATAACATGGCAAACGAACAGAGGTAACATCCCATGTCAACTTTCTTATTAAAAGGGTCGCAATACACGCTCACTGCATTGCAATTGCTTTCACTCGATTACAAAACATTTAAAGAACAACTTGCAGAAAAAGTAAGCCAAGCCCCAAAGTTTTTCAACAACACGCCCGTCGTCATTGATCTTCAGCGGATCATGTCCCTCCCCGTTCCTATTGATTTTGATCGCGTGTTCACTATCATTCGCGAACATGGCCTCGTGCCTGTTGGGATACGTGGCGGTACACCGGATCATCAATCGCAAGTAAGCCAAATGGGTTTTGCTATTTTGCCTGAATCGAAAACAGAACAAACCGCAGAACGTGAGAAAGCGTTGGCTGCGCCAGCTCCCAAAGATAATAAATCACCCAGCACGCTCATCACTCAGCCTGTTCGCTCGGGTCAACAAATTTATGCACGGGGTGGTGATTTGATCATTACTGCCGCTGTCAGCGCAGGCGCCGAAGTCCTCGCTGATGGGCATATCCATATCTATGGCCCCTTACGCGGCCGCGCCCTCGCCGGCGTCAATGGCGATACCACGGCACGTATATTTTGTCAGTCACTCGAAGCAGAGCTTGTTTCTGTTGCGGGGCAATATTGTGTGAGTGAAGATCTGCGTTCTTCGCACTGGACTGAGGCCGTCACTATCGCTTTACAAGGCGAGCACTTGCAGATTACGCCAATATAGTAAATACTTTATCAGCATTTTTGAAAAGGAAAATAACGTGCCCAACTTAGATACGATGAACAAACCCAAACGTCCCTGCGAAGTGATCGTAGTCACCTCCGGTAAAGGCGGCGTAGGTAAAACAACGACCAGTGCTGCTGTCAGTACCGGGCTTGCCGAGCAAGGCTACAGAACAGTCGTCATCGATTTTGACGTAGGCCTGCGTAACCTTGACTTAGTCATGGGCTGTGAACGCCGCGTGGTTTACGATTTCGTGAACGTTGTTCAAGGCGAAGCAACACTTAACCAGGCTTTAATCAAAGACAAGCGTTTTGAAACATTATACATTTTGCCTGCTTCACAAACCCGTGATAAAGACGCGCTTGATAAAGACGCTGTCGGCCGCATCATTGAAGAATTGAAAAAGACATTTGATTACATCGTGTGCGACTCCCCTGCTGGGATTGAAAGTGGCGCATTGATGGCCTTGTATTATGCGGATCATGCGATTGTGGTGACCAACCCTGAAGTATCTTCAGTGCGTGACTCTGATCGTATTCTGGGTATTTTGTCGAGCCGTTCATTGCGTGCTGAACAAAACCTGACACCGATCCGCCAGTACATGCTGATCACCCGTTACTGTCCGAAGCGTGCTGCTAAGGGCGACATGATGAGCGTAAGAGACGTTCAAGATATTCTGGGTGTCCCATTATTGGGCGTGATCCCCGAATCGAAAGCGGTACTACGTGCATCAAACGAAGGGGTTCCTGTGATTGTGAACAAGGAATCCGATGCAGGGCAAGCTTATATGGATGCAGTTCGCCGCTTCTTGGGTGAGGCAATTCCTATGCGCTTCGTTGACAAACCCGGCCTATTACAACGCATCTTTGGGACGACAGAATAATGAGTATATTTGACTTTTTCCGCAGTCGCACTGCACCCAGTACCGCGAGTATCGCAAAAGAACGCTTGCAAATCATTGTGCAACATCAACGTGGCAAACAAGAGAACGTTGATTTTATGCCCAAATTACAGCAAGAATTGATCGAAGTGATCAGCCGCTATGTCAAAATTGACCCAAGCCAGGTCAAGGTTGCCCTAGAACGTAACGATGACCGTTCCGTGCTGGAATTGAATGTGACGTTGCCGGATGCGGTTTGATAAAAACCCCCGCTTTAATCTTATGCCCTCCTAATCTTTCGCCCCCTTTGTAAAGGGGGCAGCCGAGTATTTCGAGGCGGGGGATTTTCTTCATGATCGTAAGGAGATTATTCTTCACCTTCGCTATATAACCGCTCGGGGGCCTGACATTTAAATAAAAGCATCGGCTGATCGGGGCCGTTCGGGAATCTCTCGCCCAAACCATCGGAGGCAGGACGCCGACGATGAGCGCCCAGGGATGGGTTCACAGCGTGTTTGGGCGAGAGATTGCCGATAAGCGC
>JBIOEA010000038.1:0-17470 GCA_044445605.1 Gammaproteobacteria bacterium
ATACTCGGCTGCCCCCTTTTACCAAAGGGGGCCTAAGACATAGACCCGAATACTCGGCTGCCCCTTTTACCAAAGGGGGCCTAAGACATAGACCCGAATACTCGGCTGCCCCTTTTACCAAAGGGGGCCTAAGACATAGACCCGAATACTCGGCTGCCCCTTTTACCAAAGGGGGCCTAAGACATAGAAGGGCGAAAAATATTTCGCTCCTACTCGTATCCCGGCATCGGCTTCAATCCAAACACTTTCATTTCTGCGATCAAGACAGCAATCCGCTCAGGCGGATTCTCTTGCTGCAACGCCAAATAAATTTTATCCAAAATCACTTTCTTATACTGCGGATCCAATGCCAATGGGCTGACCGTTCGATGCAGTTCCGCATACAATAATAATTCATCATACGTCGTACTCAATGACGGGTACATCGTTTGTTGCTCCGCTGGCACCTCAGATTGCACCTGGCCTGCCTCCCATCCGTGCCACACTAAATGGATCCCCTGATGACACACGGCCGGATCATACGTGGCGACAAAATTTTCATCCGCTGTCTGTAGCGGGTCGCTCAATGTCGCCGTATCCATGCAACTATGATGCGAAATCCTATCTTGCAATACATGCAGATATATCCCCATCTTGGCGTCGTTGGCATTCGCCTCACCTACATAAGCCCCAATGTCCCGGGCAAAGATCGTTTCAGCCTCTGTTTCATGCAAAATCTGCTCGGTGAGCGTGATATTAAATTGCTGGTCCAAACGTTCATCATCTTCCAATACAGGCACCGCACCATATATCTTGCCCGGCAACCCCGTCGACTTGTGATAACACGTGCCGACCTCGCGCCCATTTAAACCCGCCGTACACAATAATGCATTCGAAAAAATCCATGCGCGTAAATTCGTCAACATGTTTTCAATGATAGATTCGTTTTTTAAAGGATCTAATCCATTCACCGGCTTTTGCGTTGGATTATTTAATACGCCATAATGAAAAAATGTTCCGCCTGAACTCAAATTCGTGCGCACCAATGCGTTTAAGGGCTTCGCTACATATTTGCAATTTTCAGGAGGTGTTTCTGTTTCGCACTGCGCCGGCTCAACCAACGGTACACCATGACGATCCACCGGGACATATCCCCCTAAATCAATCGATTGATCATACGCAGCAATCCGATAAGCCTCGTCGTAGGGTAATCCCACTGCCTGCGCAATGTAAAAAGTAGCGTCCATATGGACCATGCTACGTAAATACTGAGCCGTCGGGGAAGCATCGATGGTGTGGTGCGCTGTTTGAGTTTTACAGGATTGATCCGTATTCAACGGATAACATGATTCATGCAGCTCAACACAATTAAACATGATACGGCCAGGATCCATCGGCTCTTTATAAAAACAAATATCATCCCCAAATGCAAAGCCCAGGACCGGCCAAAGGCAACTTACCCAATACACGATGTGCCGCATAAGAAATTCCTTAACATCCATTTCTGATAAGATACCACACTACTCCGTGCCGGGCTTACGCGAAACCAACGCCGTCACCGCATCAAGTGGCGATTTATGCTCATATAGCACCGCATAAACCTGTGCCGTGATCGGCATTTCAACACCCAGCTTCTGAGCTAACGCATGAATAAGCGCTGTGGCTTGAATCCCCTCAACGACTTGGTTGATTTGCGCCACTGCTTCGCTAATAGACTTACCCTCACCGATGAGACGTCCAAAACGTCGGTTGCGGGATTGATCATCCGTGCAAGTCAAAATCAAATCGCCCATTCCCGTTAACCCCATGAAGGTTTCAGGTTGTGCGCCCATCTTAATCCCCAGACGCATCATTTCGGATAAACCGCGTGTGATAAGTGCCGCTTGTGTGTTTGCACCCAACTGCAACCCGCTGGCCACCCCCGTGGCAATCGCTAACACGTTCTTTAATGCGCCACCCAATTGTGTGCCAATAATGTCCTTCGATAAATACACACGGAAATAGTGAGGATTATGCAATGCTTGTTGCCAAAAAGTCGCCGATGCATCATCACTGCTGGCTAACGTGATGGCCGTTGGCTTTTCAGCCGCCACTTCAGCGGCAAAACTCGGGCCCGATAAAATAGAAAAACCTTTCCCCGGAAATATTGATTTGATGACATCGGATAAAAATGAATGCGTTTTTGTGTCTAGACCTTTGCTCGCCCAGGCCAGTGCCATCGTTGAAGTGATGTAAGGCTTTGCATACTCAGCCACTTCGCTAAACGCGTGGCTCGGCACAACGATCAATACCCCATCCGCCTTTTCAAGTGCATTTTGAATGTTGCTTTCAGGATGAAGTGTCTCGGGAAACATCACGCCCGGTAAGTAACGCTGATTCTCGCGCTGCTTTGCTATTGTTTGAATTTGATTGGGGTCGTAACTCCATAACCGCACAGTGTGTCCATTGCGCGCTAATACCAATGCCAATGCAGTGCCCCAGGCCCCTGCTCCTAGTACGGCGATTGTTGACACAGTTGCCTCCTTTTAAAATGGACGAAAGATGTTTCGCCCCTACAAGAAAATCCCCCGCCTCGGAATACTCGGCTGCCCCCTTTACAAAGGGGGCATAAGACATAAAGGCACAAAAAAACATAAGGGCGCCTATGACAGCGCCCCCATGCACAACTGATTAATTACCAGTTGTTGCTGTAGCAGCAGTCGTCGAACCCGCTGTACCAGTTGAGCCACCTTTTTGGGCTTCTTGCATGCGTGCCATATGATCGGCATACAATGCATCAAAGTTCACAGGTGCTAAGTACAGTGGTGGATATCCGCCACGTGAGGCCATGTTGGACACCAACTCTCTCGCATATGGGTACAACATGTTAGGGCAGAAACTACCCAACATTTGACCACGTTGCGCATCGTTGAAGCCTTTCAACAAGAAAATACCTGCTTGTTGTACTTCCAACAAGAAAGCCACTTTCTTTTCATGCTTAACAGTAACCGTGATTTTGAGTATCACTTCGAAGCGATCGTTTTCTAAACGACGTGCTTGTGTGTTCAACTCAAACTTCACTTCTGGTTGCCAGTCAGGCTTGATGCCTTCCGGTGTATTTGGCGCTTCGTAAGAAATATCACGAATGTAGATCCCTTCAACAGCAAATTGCATTTGCCCGCTGGTAGGATCAATTGTTTGTGATTGCGTGCCGCCAACGTGCGAACCGCTACCTTGCGTGCCACTACCTTGCGTACTGCTACCATTACCACCTGCTATCTTGCCAGAGGTTGTTTGTTCAGGTTTCTTACCTTTTTCTGAATCAAAGATCATGATTTATCCCCTATTTCAGTTATGGACCATTTCTTGCAATTTACCCGCAGCCTCTAACGCATAGAGATCGTCACATCCCCCGATAGCTTGGCCATTGATAAATACCTGGGGCACGGTGCGACGCCCACTTAACTTTTCCATTACTTGACGCTGCACCTCATCATCACTCACGTCAATTTCAGTAAATGGAATCTTTTTACGTGTTAGTAAATCTTTCGCCCTCACACAATAGGGGCAAACCTTCGTTGTATAAATCTCTACGTTAGCCATGTTCAGCTCCTAAGCCTTCTCAACCGGCAATTCTGCCGTCGTCCAGGCCTGCATGCCTCCCGCCAACTGGTACACTTCTGTGAACCCGAGCTGCTTCAGTTTCGCTCCAGCTGACATAGTTGTCTGCCCTAGTTGGCATACTAAGATTATCGGCTGTTCTTTGGATACTTTAAGTTTTTCTAATGTCTGCTGTAGGTCAGCAACAGCACACTGACGTGCCTTGATAATGTGCCCTTGGTCAAACTTGCTTTTGTCACGTAAATCCAACAAAATAGGACTCTTTTGATTCAAGAACACGACAGCCTCTTGCGGCGCTAAGCGCTTGGGGCCCATGTAACGTACCCGCATTTCAAACGCTATGTAACCGAGTAAAAAGACAACGAAAAGTGAAGATAAAACCCAATGAGCATAAAGAAACATGATGATAGACATAAAACCCCCTATTTAGCGAAAAATTATATCACGCGGGGCATCAGGATGGTTTAAACTATTCTTTGATTTAAAAGAGGGATTTAAAAGAGGTAACCTTTCATGAAACCAATGCTGTTAATTGTGCTCGATGGATTTGGTCATCGTGAAGCGCGCGAATTCAACGCCATCGCAAAGGCTCATACGCCATGTTTAGATGCATTAGAAGCGACTGCACCTCACATGCTATTGTCAGCATCAGGCCTGGATGTTGGGTTGCCTGCAGGGCAAATGGGTAATTCTGAGGTCGGCCATATGAACATGGGTGCAGGCCGCGTTGTGTATCAAATGTTAACCCGCATTGATAAAGACATCGAAACCGGCGCGTTCGCACAAAACGCCATTTTTTTGACACTGTTTGATAGGCTCAAAAAAAATAATAATGCATTGCACGTCTTGGGGTTATTATCAGACGGTGGCGTTCACTCGCACGAATCGCAGATCATCGCGCTGCTCACGCTTGCAGCACAACACGGTATTGAAAAAATTTATTTGCATGCCTTCCTAGATGGCCGTGATACACCCCCGCAAAGTGCGATGGCATCCCTCGTTCATGCGAATGATTGTTTTCAGCGGATGGGTCGTGGACGTATCGCATCCGTTTGTGGCCGTTATTTTGCGATGGACCGCGATAAACGCTGGCCTCGGACGCAAGCTGCCTTTGAATTGGTCGCCAATGGAAAAAGTGAATTCACTGCACCCGATGCCATGCATGCACTCGAAGCGGCTTATGCGCGCAAAGAAACCGATGAATTTGTTTCTCCTACGGTCATCGGCTCACCCGTTCGCATCGAGGATGGCGATGGGGTGATCTTCATGAATTTCAGGGCCGATCGTGCACGTCAACTCACGCGCGCATTAACAGAACCTGACTTCAAAGAATTCGAACGCACACGTGTTCCTCAGATCAATATGGTCAGCCTCACGGAATATTCAGAATCATTCACCTTCCCCGTGGCGTATCCTCCCGAAGTGCTGACAAACACATTCCCTGAAGTAGTAGCCGAACATCATCTCACACAATTACGCATTGCTGAAACAGAAAAATATGCGCATGTGACGTTCTTTTTTAGTGGCGGCAAAGAAACTGTCTTGCCGCTCGAAACACGCATGTTAGTGCCTTCACCCAAGGTGTCGACGTATGATAAAACGCCGCAGATGAGCGCGCCTGAAATTACCGACAAACTGGTGGAAGCGATTCAATCGCAGCAATTTGATTTTATCGTGTGTAATTATGCAAACCCTGACATGCTTGGGCATACAGGGAATTTCGACGCGACAGTGAAATCCATCGAAGTCATTGATCAATGCCTTGCGCGTGTGATTGCCGCATTAGAGGCCGTTGGAGGAGAATGCTTGATCACCGCCGATCATGGTAATGCGGAATGCATGTTTGATCCCGATACCAAACAAGCACATACCGCACACACCAGTGAATTAGTACCTTTGATTTATGTGGGTAAACGCGCGACATTCAATGCGGAAAAAGGCGTACTCGCGGACATCGCGCCTACGTTGTGCGCATTGATGGGCTTGCCGATTCCGAAAGAAATGACAGGACGTGTATTATGCGATATTGCGTAGGAATTGCGATACTTATTATGTGCTCTCTTGCATACGCGGACACCACGCCATCTGTGCACGTGCTCGAGAAAAAATTAGAGACACTGAACCAAAGTTTAAAAACAGATGCGTCCAACCAAGACACACTTGAAAGCACGCTGAAACAAATTGACGTATCGATCGCACAAACATCAGAAGTGTTAAGGCAATCGAATGCGCAAATCATTCAAACACAAAAAGCATTGCACGTGCTCAATGTTGAACAAACCGCGGCAAAAAACGAATTGTTTGTTCAAAAAAGCAAATTGATTGCTCAAGTCAAAGCGACTTATCTCGCCGGCCATATACCTTTTTTGAAAATGCTCCTGAATCAACAAGACCCTCATGATTTCTCGCGCATGATGACGTACTATCGTTACTTCAATGTCGAACAACATGAAAAAGTTAAAAAAGTACAAGCGCAATTAGAAGCCGTGGCGGCACGTGAAACGCTGATTGTCAAAACATTGACGGATCTGAAAGCATTACAGCAAACGCAATTGGCGCAACTCAACGCCAAAAAATCAGAACAAGCTGAACGCAGCAACGTACTGGCAGCCTTGAATCAAGAAATAGCCAAAAAAGGCGATCAGATTAAGGTGATCAAAGCGGACGTGGCCAAATTAAATAGCATCGTGCAGTCATTGCGCAAGCCTACCCCCACCAACCGTGCGGCGCAATCGTTGGCGGAATACCGTGGTGACACCCGTGCCTGGCCTGTAAAGGGCCGGCTCGTACATGCCTTTGGTGCACCCAGTGAAACCGCATCGGGCCGTCATAATGGTGTTTTCCTCAGTGCTGCGGAAGGCTCCCCAGTCACTGCCGTGCATGCCGGTGAGGTCGTCTACGCGGATTGGCTCCGTGGTTATGGCTGGTTGTTGATTGTAGACCACGGCGACCACGACATGAGTTTGTACGCTTACAACCAAACACTCTATAAACAAGTGGGCGACAGCGTCAAGCCAGGAGATTTATTGGCTCGCGTTGGAAAAAGCGGCGCAAAACCCGATCCAGGGTTATACTTTGAGTTGCGCCGCTACGGCAAAGCAATCGACCCATTGGCTTGGATAAAACAACAGGGATAAAAACACTATGAAACTCTCTAACTCATTTATACTCAGTACCTCCTGTGGCGTTGTGCTGGGCATGATGCTCTCGCTTTCGGTGAATGTGTATGCCCTCACGGATACAGCACCTGCATCGCCTGATGCACTTCCTCTATTAGAGATGAAGCAATTCACCCATGTGTTAGAGCAAGTCAAGAAGGACTACGTCAAAGCAGTGGATGACAAAACCCTGTTTGAAAACGCGATGCGCGGTGTGCTTTCTGGGCTAGACCCCCATTCGGCCTATCTTGATCAAGAAGATATGCGCGATTTAATGGTGACAACCTCGGGCAAATTTGGTGGCCTGGGCATTGAAGTCACCATGGAAGATGGTTTTGTGAAAGTGGTTTCACCGATCGATGACAGCCCTGCGAGCAAAGCAAAAATCCAGCCCGGTGATTTGATTGTTCGCATTAATGAAACGCCTGTGAAAGGCTTATCATTGGCTGAAGCCGTGAACATGATGCGTGGCAACAAAGGCAGCCCGATTACGTTGACGATTGTGCGTGAAAAACTGAATAAGCCTTTGGTATTAACCTTGTTACGCGATTTAATTCAAGTAGCCAGCGTGAAATCTGATTTGATTGAGCCTGACTATGGCTATATCCGGATCACGCATTTCCAAGAACACACGGGTGAAGACGTACGTAAAGCGATTGCGAGCTTAGAAGACAAAAACAAAACCCCATTAAAGGGCGTGGTACTCGATTTGCGCAATAATCCTGGTGGCGTATTAGAAAGCTCAGTCGATGTGGCTGATGCATTTTTGGATAGCAACAAACTGGGATATGACCATTTGGTAGTCTATACCGATGGCCGCATGGCTTCGTCGAAAATGCGTGAATTCGCCAAAGGCACAGATTTATTGAAAGGCGCCCCGATGGTGGTATTAGTCAATGGTGGATCAGCATCTGCTTCTGAAATTGTGGCGGGTGCATTGCAAGACCATCATCGTGCGATCATCATGGGTTCACAAACTTTTGGCAAAGGTTCCGTACAAACCGTGATCCCCTTACAAAAAGATACCGGCTTGAAATTAACAACCGCATTGTATTACACCCCCAGCGGCCGCTCGATTCAAGCTGAAGGCATTAAACCCGATGTGACATTGGTTAACTACACACTGGCCGAGGATGCCAATACTGCAGAAATGAAAGCATTGTCATTACGTGAACAAGATTTAACGGGGCATCTCAATAATGCCACCAATCCCGCCGCGGAAACCAGTGATGCTACGACCAAAGCCACTGATAAAGAGGCTCCTGTTAATGCCGATTACGGCAAAACGGAAGCGTTGAACCTGTTAAAAGGGTTGACGATTTTAGAAAAGAAGGGGTAATGCGTCGATTTACGCAACGAAGCCTCGATCCTTTACTCTGTTTATCCCGCCTCATTGAAACATTCCCAATGAGGCGGGATAAACAGGATTTATGCACCATCCCGCCCCATTGATGGACATTCAATGAGGCGGGATAGAAATAAAACTTGACTTATCCCGCCTCATTGAATACTATTATTAGGGCAACAGGGGTGGGGGAGCTATGCTAACCATTGTAGGAAGAGATGATGAACAGGCTGTCTTGGAATCAGCTTACCAGTCAAATCGCCCTGAATTTATTGCCGTTTATGGCAGACGAAGAGTGGGTAAAACCTATCTTATCCGCAATCACTTTGCAAACAAACCTGGTACGGCCTTCTTTTATGCAACCGGGACAAAAGATGGCTCTCTTTCAGAACAAATTACCAATTTCACCGATGAAATTAGCCGCACATTTTTGTATGCAGGCGCTAAATTAGCCCTTGAAAAAAATTGGCGTGATACGTTAAAAACACTCACTGATAATATAAACGCAGCAACAGACAAAAAGAAAATTGTTTTGTTTATTGATGAGTTCCCCTGGATGGTAACGAGAAATTCAAAATTGTTACAAACACTTGAATACTATTGGAACCATCATTGGTCAAGAGACCCCAGGATCAAACTTATCATTTGTGGATCGTCCTCAGGCTGGATATTAAAAAATATTATTAACAATAAGGGAGGACTGCATAACCGTGTAACGCGCGTAATTCACCTTGAGCCATTTGACTTGAATAAAACAAAAAAATATTTAACATATGAAAAAATCAAGCTGACAAACGAGCAAATTGTTCACATATATATGGTATTAGGGGGCATCCCTTACTACTTATCGCGAGTCGCCTCTGGCTTATCTGCCACCCAAGTCATAGAGGATCTATCCTTTAAAAAAGATAGTTTCATGCTAAGTGAATTCAATAATTTATATGCAACACTATTTGGTGCAGCAGAGATGCATATTAATCTCGCCAGAATAATTGCCAGTCATCGATATGGCATCGGTCAAGAAGATATCGCCACACAAATGGGGACCATTTCGAGCGGCGGCCGGCTAACAACATGGCTGAATGATTTAGAGCAAGCAGGATTCATTATTAGATTCAAACCATTTTCTCATGGAAAAAGGGGCATTCATTATAAAATGATTGATGAATATAGTTTGTTTTATTTTCACTGGCTCGAACCGTTATCAGGCTCTTTACTTGATAGAGGCATGCGAAAAGGCTATTGGGAAAGCATTCAACAATCCCCCTCATGGCACAGCTGGGCTGGGTATGCATTCGAGCTTGTTTGCTACAAACACATCCCGCAAATCAGCAAAGGACTGAATATTAGCCCAACAGCACTCCCTTATACCTGGAAATATGCTCCCCATAAAAACTCACAAGAACAAGGTGCTCAGATAGATTTACTCTTTGATAGAAATGATGATTCAATCACACTTTGTGAAATTAAATATACAGAAAAACCTTATGCAATTGATAAACAATACGCACAACGATTACAGCAAAAAATAGATGTTTTTAAGAAAGTAACGCGCACACGCAAAAACATCTTCTTGGCCATGATTACTTCTAGCGGGCTAAAAGACACGATTTATTCTGAAGAAATGATACAGGGTATTGTCACATTGAATGATTTATTTAAGGAGGTTGAATAAGTTTCTCTTGTCTATACTATAATCAGTCAATATATCTATCTCTTCACAAGGGCGCGCCATGATTGCAGAAAAACATCTTGAAAATTTACTTCATGTTGTAGAAAGTTATTCTAGCGACCCCTCTTATGACGCGCTCACCCTGTTAATTAAGGATGCGCGCACCAAACCGAAGTCTCTCGATGACTTTCATAAAGAGATCAATGAAATATTAAATAAGACCTTGCCCTTGCCACATCGCTCTATATGGTCACGTTTATTCCGACGCGGAGGATCAGGGGCCAACACTATTCAACTTCGCCACAAATCCCTTTGCACTGAACTGCGCGCCAGGATGCTCAACGAGGAAGCACCCCCAGCAAAGGAACGCAAGATATCGACGGGATCGAGCAGCAGCAACAAAGTCATAGCGATCGAGGCGACCCCAACACCACCTGACAGCCGCCGCTCCTCTAGCAGCTCCAGCAGCCGATCCATGATCTCGGATCATTCACCCTCCACCCTCTATACACAGGATGAATTTAGGAATGAGCTCATGCTTGTCCATGTGGCTAATTTTGATTCCGCTGTACCTCTCCTGTTCCGGAATGCGACCATGGAACTCATCGAACACTACAATAGACATTATGAAGAGAAGGACAACCTTGACCCCACCACAAAACAATATCATCGGCTGAGACTATTAGCGCTGAAGGAATGGACAAGCACAGCGGGTTATAAATCACTGATTCAAGCTATCAAGACATTTCAGGCGCTTGTCGAAAAAGGCGACCTATCGTTCCGTCTCGACCCAGCGAATGGTGATCTTGATGAAGATGATGCACAGCAACACTTAAATCGGAGCCCGATCGACGAAGATAATAAACTCTCATCCTTAACCTGGGCTACAATGGCCGAAGATAAAAAACACCAACTCTTAAGCTGGATTGAAGTCCTTTCTAGCCGCGAATCATTGCTCATTGCAGAGAATCCTGCTGCGATGCGTTTCATATTAGGATTTCTTACGTTCACTCAACATCCTCAGGAAAAGGATCAACAGGTGTATATGAAACAGATTGAATATTTTAAAATGTATTTTCTTGGCACGGAAAAAGCGACTGTACTAGGAAGAAACTGTGTGGCGGGAATTAATATTGCTGATAAACATGAAGAACCTTTCGAGCATAATATGAAAAAATTACAGCAAACATTGACAAAACAAAATTGGGATGAATTTAAGGAAGATCTTACTGCCATCAAAAATAATTTATTAGCTATTTATAATGAACTTGCAGACCTATTGGTATTGAACTCATTGGTCAGCATTAAAGAATTTAATCTCCTGTTATCAACACCTAATGAGCAAAATGACAAAAAATATCAAGAATGTCTCTTCAATGCGTTTAAATATAGAGCAGAGGCTCTTAAATCAGTGGATCGCCGTAAAACAAACCAATCAGATGAGCCCTTACAAACAGGTACAAAAAATGGTCTTCTTTTCACGCCAAATGAACTTGATTTGTTCACTCATTCCAGAAACAGCAAACGAAGCGATCGTGAACGACCCAAAAGCTCAAACTCATTATTAAACAGCCGAAACAATTTCTCGTCCAACTCATCCAATCTCGCGGGATTAGCGGGTGAGTTGAGTTCTTCGAATAGTATCAATAAACTCACTTAGATCTGGATGTTTCGCCCCTGCAAAACAAGGCTATTGTCTATTCAATAGATCCTCTCTTGGACCAAAAAACTCATAGTGCATACGTGTGCTGGGAACGCCGCGTGCAACAAGTTGACGGTAAATGCTTGTCATGAATGGCTTGGGGCCGCAGAAATAATAATCAGCCTCACCGTCGGGCACCAATGAAGCGATAACCGATTCGCTCACCCATCCATTCAAAGCCTGCGATGAACGTGTAACGCCCTTCGGAGCGTCTTCGCTATAACAATGATAAACAGTGAAATGTTGATGTTGCTGCGCAAGTTCATTTAATGTATCCGTAAAAGCTTGTGCTTCCTCATGCAAACAGGCATGAAGAAGTACTATTTTTCTGTTAGGCATCGCATCCAGCGCACTATAAAGCATACTCAATATCGGCGTGATCCCTACTCCACCCGCAAAAAATACTAACGGGCATGTATCTTGTGTTGTCAACTCAAGAAAAAATTCGCCGCAAGGAGGTGCAACCTCTAATGTTGCCCCTACGTCAACACAATCATGTAATTTATTAGAAACATAACCTTCACGCTTAACACTGATTCGATAATACCCGCGGCCTGGTTTATCTGAAAGACTGTAGTTTCGCATCGTCGTATGTCCGCAAGGCGTAGGTATTTTGACGGTGATAAACTGACCCGGATTGAAATCACGCAGCCCCTCTCCATCCTCAGGCACCAGGTAAAAAGAAGTGATTACCTCACTTTCCTTTTCTTTTTTAACAACTCTAAAAGGTTTAAATCCATCCCAGCCATGGTTAGCTTCTGCCTGGTCTTTATAAATTTGCGCTTCCCTGCCTATCAAAATGTCCGCTAAAAATCCATAAGCCTCTGCCCAGGCATCAATGACCTCATCCGTCGCCCCTTCCCCCAGTACCTCGCGAATAGAGGCAAGTAAATTTGAACCTACCACGGGGTATTGCTCAGGTTTGATTTGAAGCGATGCATGTTTCTGAGCAATGAGCTCAACAGCGCCTCCCAACGCGCCAAGATTATCAATATTTGCTGCATAGGCGCAGATAGCACCCGCCAACGCCTTTTGCTGAGTTCCGGACACCTGATGCGCTGGGTTAAAAAAGGGAATGACCTCAGGATTGTGTGCGAACATCCGCTTGTAAAAATGTCTCGTAAGGGCCTCACCATGCTGATCAAGAATAGGGGCAGTAGCCTTCACAATGGTCATCGTTTTTGGACTTAACATCATCATCTCCCTCTTAATATGTATTTCACATACATATTATATGATGTGCTATAAAAGTCAATACCTACGAGGATCAGACAAGAGAACAATCCCATGCAACTGACTATGTTTACGGACTATGCGCTTCGAAGTTTGATATTCATCGCATCCCACCCAGACAAACTATCTAGCGTACGAGAAATTTCAGAACACTATCATATTTCGCGAAATCATTTAGTTAAGGTAATTCATAAACTTGCACAGCTAGGCTACATTACCACCACAAAAGGAAAAGGCGGTGGGATTGCGATGTCCAGCGTGCCAAAACAACTACGATTAGGTGATTTGGTTCAGAAACTCGAGCCGAGCATGGATCTTGTTGAATGCTTTAACAAAGAAACCAATACATGTCGCGTCATCAAAACATGCAAGCTCAAACATTGCCTACTTGAGGCAAATATGATATTCATTCAAACATTAAACAAATACACACTCGCCGATATCATTGAATGATCACTTCATCACATTAGGGCAAATAGTATTCGCCCCCTTTTAAGCATACGAGGCGGGGTTTTTCTTTCTCACGGCTGCCGCTGCAACCAAAACAGCATCGCTAATGATGTGATGCCAGCGATAAACACAATCAGTGCCACCGGCATCATCGTGCCATTAAACACAGCGCTCGATATGGAAATCATCACGGTCATCGACATTAATCGAATGCAGTTGGCGAGCGACGCGGCAATCCCCTTGATGCGCGGAAACACATCCATGTAATCGCCGTATAAAATACCAATCACCAGCGCTAATCCGGCAGTGAATATCGTCATCATCGCCGTAATCAACACAGCATTCTTTGGATAGAAAATCGCCACCAACAATAATAACACGGCGCCAGAGAATGAGATGAGATTACCCAGCATCCGTGTCCGCCCAATACCAAGCTTACCGATGATGCTTCCTGATGAAAAACTCACCAGAGCAAACGTCATCAAAATCACCGCTTGATAATAGGCATAGGCATCATTGGCAATCCCCAAATGATTAATGAAAATCAACGACAAATTGCTGATGTATGCAAAATAAGCGCCGCAAGTGATACAAATAATGTATAAGCTTGCCATCGCCGTTGGGTGCGTGATGAGTTGCTTATATCCCTGCAAGATGCCTCGGAAATTTAATGGCTCACGTAACTGCTCATCTAACGTTTCACGGATAAAAAACAATGCGAAAATCAGCGTGATCGCCGCTAACGCTGCCACAAAAACAAAGTTAGCGTGCCAGTCGAATGCCAAGTATAAATAGCTACCCATGATCGGCGCCAACGACATCATGAACGTCACGATACTATTATAAATACCCACCATTTTGGCAGCCTTCTCTTTATTGAAGACATCGTAAATGATTGCCGAGGGAACAACAAATGCAACACTGCTGCCTAAGCCCTGGATAAAACGCCAGAACAATAATGTCGTGATGCTCGTGGCAAAAACGCACGCAATACTGCTCATGGTGAATAATGTCATCCCCACCAATAAGACGGGACGCCGCCCATAACTGTCTGACAAAGGCCCGTAAAATAGGCTAGAAAGGCATAACCCCAAAAAGTTAATGCTGATAATCATCTGTACCAAGCTTTCTGTGGTCGCAAAATGTGCCTGGATGGCCGGGAAGCTAGGCACGAAAATGTCCGTTTCAACCGCCGTACTGATAATCACCAATATCACCGTTGCCATGGTAATGAAGGTTTGTGTGAATAGACCGCGTATACGCATATATACCTCGAATAGATACAAAAAGAGTATTTTTATAAAAGTGATAAAAATCAATGAGAAACGCTAGAGTAGCTAGGTTACAGAGATAATGACCATCGAAGCACCTATGTTTAGGTATAGCAGAAAAGGGCCGCCATTATATCCAAGCGTTTTTAGGGCGTCAAGGGGGGCACAACATGACAATAATCCTTGCATACGGTAGCCTGACTTTGGCATAATACCCCCCATGACAACTAGCATACCCACAGATACCCCCAAAACAAACCTGCTTGGCCTTGACCTCAAGGGCATGCAAGACTTTTTCGCCAATATTGGCGAAAAACCCTTCCGTGCGCAACAGGTATTAAAGTGGATTCACAGCTTTGGCGTCAATGACTTTCAGGCCATGACCAACCTCAGCAAAGACTTACGTCAGAAATTGTCTGATATCGCCGAAATCACCGTCCCCCAGGTCGTGCTGGAAAAAGCTGCTGAAGACGGTACCCATAAATGGCTTCTCCAATTGCATGATGGCAATTGTATTGAGACCGTATTTATCCCCGCTAATGGCCGGGGCACCTTATGTATTTCCTCCCAAGTCGGCTGTATTTTAAATTGCGATTTCTGCTCGACAGGTAAACAAGGTTTCAGCCGGAATTTAACCACCGCCGAAATCATCAGCCAACTCTGGATTGCTGTTCGTTCATTATCAAAAGAAAATGGCACACACGATCGTCATGTCACCAATGTTGTCATGATGGGCATGGGTGAACCACTTCTGAATTTTGATAACCTGATCCCCGCATTGAACATCATGTTGGATGACCTTGCATATGGATTGTCCAAGCGCCGCGTGACCGTCAGTACATCTGGCGTGATTCCCGGCATGCAAGCATTGCGCAAAGTCAGCGATGTCGCCTTGGCTGTGTCTCTGCATGCACCCAACGATGAGCTGCGCGATAAATTAGTACCTCTCAATAAAAAATATCCGCTCGAAGATTTGATGGCCATGTGCAGAGAATATTTTAAAGATGACCACAGACGTTCCATCACGATGGAATATGTCATGCTTGCAGGCGTAAATGATAAGCCAGAACATGCGCGCCAACTCATTAAAATTTTGCAGGGCGTGCCGGCTAAAATGAACCTCATTCCTTTCAACCCCTTCCCGCATACGACGTATCAACGCTCCGATGATGAAACCATCAATCGCTTCCAACATATTCTCATGCAGGCAGGATTAAATACCACCGTCAGACGCACACGCGGCGATGATATCGATGCCGCTTGCGGCCAGCTCGTCGGCCAAGTCCAAGATAGAACACGTCGACAAGAGCGGTATCTTAAAGCGCGCCTAGAAGAGCAAGCCTAGGAGAGGTTGCCCTAAAATGGTTACCCTAAAAAGGTTACATAGCAGACGAAGATTTTTCGCCCCCCTTTCCCAAACTCAAGGTATAATTACAGAAATCTGTTCCCTATTTTTCTGGAGAGTTTTATGAGTCAACATATCTCTGCCGTCACTGACAGCAGCTTCGAGAGCGATGTTTTACAAGCGAATACCCCTGTATTAGTAGATTTCTGGGCAGAATGGTGTGGTCCTTGTAAGTCAATTGCCCCAATGCTCGAAGAAGTGGCTGCTGAATACCAAGGTAAAGTCAGAATCGTTAAAATCAATGTCGATGACAACGCAGAAACACCCCGTAAATACGGCGTGCGTGGTATTCCAACCCTCATGTTGTTTGTTAACGGCGAAGTTGTGCAGACAAAAGTGGGCGCATTGACCAAAGCGCAATTAACCGCATTTTTAGATACATCCCTCTAAAAATACCACGCTCCTCTCCTCCGCATGATAAGGATCTCATCGTGTTACGATTTTGCGCGCTTATTTTTTCCCTTTTTTGTTTAAATGCCATCGCGGCTGACTACAAAGCGGTCATTTTTGGTGACAGTCTTTCCGATGAGGGCCGCCTTTACGCGCTCACCGATCACGAAGTCCCTTCCAGTGATTACTACTATGAGGGCCGTTTTTCCAATGGTGGCGTCTGGACCGAGTTTGCTTTTACTGACCGTGAAAATTATGCCTACGCTGGCGCCAAATCTGATTACAGCAACCAGTTAGAACCCCAATTGGGCGCCATTGTCGATGATACAGGCCTTCTTGGCCAGGTCAATGAGTACATTGCCGCACATCCTGATAAAAATGTGAATGATAATACCGTGTTTTATATCAGTATCGGGGCCAATGACATCCTGAGTCTCTCGACCGATGATGAAGCAACCCTGAAATTTCTCATTTCAGGAATACTCCAACATATCAAGCTATCTATGCAGCGGTTGGAAGGCGCCGGAGCCACCCACTTCGCGCTCGTCGGCTTACCCGACCTCGCCATAGCCCCTATCGCGAATGATATGACGCAAGCAGAGCGTAAACTTTTAACCACCTTAAGTGATCACTTCAATGAAGGCCTAAAGATCATCGCCACACGATATCGTGCCGAGTACATTGATATGGACACATTTGTCACTAAAGTGATCAGGCGCGCCAATCATTATGGCTTCACGAATGTGACCGATGCCTGCTTTAACGACGAAACATTTGAAATATGTGACCAACCCAGCGAATATTTTTTCTGGGATGACAAACACCCAACAACACGTGTGCATGAGTTGTTTGCGGAATCGTTGGAATAATTAAGGTAAACGTTCAGATTCCGAGATTCATAATGTGCAGATGCACTTTCTTGTAGGGGCGAAACATCATTCAATTCCATTTGATGCAACGGGCTAATTTATATCATTTAAATCAGCATTGTTCAAGCAAACGCAATGAAGCGAGCGGCGGTGCCTGTGACGGGGTCATTCTTATAGTGTCGGGACGAATCTCATCTGGCGAGCCCGAGATGTAGGAGCGAGCTCATGAATTCCGCGCGAGCCCAACCGCGATGACAGCGACCTAACGGCATCTATAAGAATGACCCCGTCATTGGCAACCAGACGCGAACGTTAAATAGCGTGCAGCGCAGAACAATCACCAACCGCAGCGAAATTCAGATTGATACGCTGCGTAAGCAAAGAAAAATCCCCCGA
>JBIOEA010000039.1:0-16126 GCA_044445605.1 Gammaproteobacteria bacterium
CAGGCAGCTTTATATCATATAAAATAGCCATTATTCAAGCCGCACGCATAACAGCGGAGGGGTGGCATATGCGCGGGGAGGTTTTTATTGAACCGCGACATATCTGCTCGAGTGAGCCCCTGCTGTTGGGGCGAACGACAATCGGTAATATCGAAGGCATATTGCATAAGCCTGCGTGGGAAATCGTGGAATAAATCTTATCGCAACCAATCCACCATATCGCGCATTGTTTCCCATAAAGGTCTGGAACGATGATCTAATGCTGTGCGCGCTTTTTTGTCGCTGATAAAACGATGTGACTTTAAATGCACGATGGATTGTTCCGTGTACATATCAGGTTGCCCTAGCAGCCGCCAAATAAGACGATTGAGCGGCAAGGTGATCTTAGCGACACATAAAGGCAACATGAACATCCTTGCACCATGCCCACTTAAACACGCCAAGGTCTGGCCAATTTCACGCGAATGATACCATTCACCCCCAAGAATGTAAGATTCACCGACATCCCCTTTTTCAATCATCCGGGCCAAGGTTTCAGCGGCATCACGCACATCGAGAAAATTAAACCCACCATTACATACAATAAATGCACGCTGACTGTTGATCATACCAATCAACGAGGCGCCCATGAGCGACGGCTCAAAATCATGCGGGCCAAATAATCCCGTTAAATTTACAATGACAATGTTTAATCCTTTTTTCGCAAATTCCCTCATCGCCAACTCTGCCCTTGCTTTGCTGCGGTCGTAATCAAAATGATCATCGAGAGCGAGTTCGCGTGTTTCATCCACACATTCATGCAGTGGGTATCGGCTAAGCGCATGCACCGATGACACATAAATAAAACGTTTCACGCCGGCATCGAGCGCAGCTTGCGCAACCGCTTTAGAACCTTCCACGTTGATCGCCATGAGTTCTTCTTCACAATGATTGGAAATCGCAATTTTAGCCGCGAGATGATAGACAACGTCTTGGCCTTCAAATAATTCATGATGACCTCGACTATCCCTGACATCTAAGTCAAATTTTTCTATGTTGAATTTTTTGAGTGATGGCGCTGTTGTTGCATTCAATGCAATGGCTCTGATGTCATGTCCCTGTTCGAGTAGCTTTTGAATTAAGTGATACCCTAAAAACCCAGATGCACCGGTGATTGCGATCTTCATACCTTCCTCCCTGAAGATGTCAGCGTATCATGTTCTGCCATATTATGGTATTCTTCGCGCCTTAATTGGAGGTTGTTATGCGTCAATTACTCTTGGCTTCTGCCAGTGTTGTTCTATTATCCGGCTGCGCTACCGTGTTCACGGGTACTGAGCAGCCTATCCACGTAAACGTCGTTGATAAAAAGAGCGAAAAAGAGCTGCCCCAAGCACGCTGCTCTATCACCGATAAAATAGGGAGAGTACACACGCTCACCCAACTGCCCGATACCCTCACCATTGCCAAAGACCAAGGCCCCTTGCAAGTGAATTGCAGCCAGCTTGGCTACCACGACTACTCCAGCACGATCAACGGTAGCTTTAACCCCGTTGCGCTCCTCGATATCTTGTTCTGGCCAACCTTCTTCGTCGATATCGGCACAGGCTCTTTGAAGGAATTCCCTGAGCATTATACAGTTGAGATGGTGCCAGCAAAGAAGTAGTAAAAATTATCGTGGAGTAGTTTACATTGTCGGCCTGTGGGAAGCCGTGCTTGACGGTCGGATTAAATCGCGCTGCTTCTCACCCAGTCTAACCAGCGCCTTGGTCGCTTCTTGATGGCGCACAGAGGCATGGGCAACGCTCAAGACCATGCCTAACAACACAATGCTTGCCGATGCAATCGCAGCCCATTCGGATCCAAACATTTCGCTCCAAAAACTATGCGAGCCCCCTTGCTGCGATGACGTGCTCATTGCTGTAGACGGTTCAAACGGAGGAAATTCAAAATCAAAATCAGGTTTCTCAGGAATATTGCTTTTTCTTTCGTGCGCTAAACCTGCTAAAAAAACACCACATATGAGTGCGCTAAAATTAAGCGCCACTATCCAAGATGCAGATACATACCTTCTATTGTTATGAGCGATCACAGCAGCACAGTCTTCATCATCCTTAAGCGCATTCGCTCTGACCCCCACTTTATTGAGCTCATCGGTATCTATGTGGGGATACCAGTTCTCTTCTGCGTATGTTGCATTTTTTTGCATTTTTTCGAAAAACGCATCGTCCGGTGTCAGCCCTAGCTCGTCTTTTAAAAATGCGCTCATTTCAATTTTATAAACGTCAAACTTAGCATGGGCCTCATCAGCCCAGTCTCGATGCAAGATGGATTTAATAAAGTATGCTGCACCCAAAACGCCTACTATCGATGCAAAAGCACCAATGGCTAAGGTTGTTTGTACAGATTCATTTGAAAAATCCACATCACCCAAGGATGCTTCGATAATGAACATCATGAGACCTGCAAGACTTATCGGCGCAGCCATTCTAAAGGCAATCAGCACCTCAACATGTTTATAGATTTGTGTCTTTAATAACCGTTCATTCAGATCATAGGCCGCCCAATTCACATTATTCCGCGGGTTACCTTTAAGCCTCAGTTTTTTATTTTCATTTTTCGCTTCCGCGATTTCTCGAGCGGTATCTTTATCGAACTGTTCTCTTTCGTCCCAGTAAGAGTGATTCCAATCTTGTATTGCTTCTTTGGGGGGTTTTCCAGGAGTATTGCGAGATACTGCAGGATGCCTCTTCAAATGCCTATCACCCAACTGTTCAAGCAATGTGTCGTGGTCAATGAATGGATTCTGATCTTTTTCGTTTTTAAATAACAAATCATCAGCAGACAACTCATCCCCAGTCAGCATTAGTTTCGTCGCTTGTGCAGAGGTTGCCATGGCTACCCCCCCATCAATCTAGGTGAAGCCGTCTGCTGCTGTTGATTACTGTGATAATAATACGCTACCGCTATCACCATAGTAGCGACAGCAATCAATGCCCATAGTTCTACCGGCACGTGCGCCAAGGCATGCTCGGCAGAAGTTCCATTATCGTGAGATGAAGAAGAAAAAGAGGATTGAGACATAGACGAATCCAAGGTGCTTGGATCGGGCGTGCCTGGGTTGCTCGGTGGTTGCCCGGGGTGATTTCCACCCATATGCCCTTCAAGCCATTGCATGAGTTTTTTGAGAAACTCTTCTAATTCACTTGTAAAGTCTGATCCTGGCGCAGGCTTCTGATAAACCCTATCAACAAAAGCAAAATACACACCAGTCCCTATGCCGCCTAATCCAATAGTCGCTGCAATATAAGGCAAAGCTTTTTTGTATCCTGGCAAACAATACTCCTCTCGCCTCACCCCCCGCCCATGCGGGGGGCTATTGGCAATAATGCTATATTATGTGCGACAGCTTTGAGTGGCTACACTGCATTTAACGCCCACTGCGCTTAAGGCGTTTATCACGTCGGTGTAACTATACCCTAGTATGTAAGCCGACACAATAGCTCCCCACCCGGCAGTGGCAAAATTACTGGTCGGAGTCCAATAACCTAAGTTAGCTGTGTACATAACATCGAAGGCTTTCTGGGTCGTCCAACCAGGGGTCGTCGCCAGCGTATAGAACGCCTTATTGTACACGCCGCTCGATAAGTGTGGATCCATCTTGGCCGTAAAATCTTGAGCCGTGTTGATAGATACCCCATCCTTCGTAGGCTCATCCATATAACGGAAGGCAGTCCCTTTCTTCTTGGCCACCGTGCCACCAATTAGCCAATCATGGTTCCCAAACAAGTAGAACTCAGCGGCTTTTGCGGCCATGTCCGAAAACGACTCGTTCAAGCCACCGGCTTCCCCTTCATACTCCAAATTAGATGCAAATTGGGTCACGCCGTGCGCAATTTCATGCGAGGTCACATCCAACGTCGTTAAAGGATAATAATCCACATTACCATCCCCGAAGGTCATCACGGTGCCGTTCCAGAACGCATTGACATAATCCCTGCCGTAATGGACGCGTAAAACAAGCCCAAACGGTAATGGCTTTTGATCGTACCAATCTTCATACATGTCTACCACAACGCCACCAAAGGAGTAAGCATCATTAATCGGGGAATGCGCACCATTGACCGCATCCGTATCCTGACGATAGACACCTTTTCTGGCATCACAAGCATACTGATAGACAGCAGGGTTACCTATCATTCGGCTTTGCATATGGATCGCATTCACATCGCTGCTTTGCATGATGCATGTTTTACCGCCGATCACTTCCACCTCAAAAGGCATGTAAGGCCTCGTCACACCATACTCATAATATCCCGTCTTACCGTTACCGCCAGGGCCAGTGCCCACCGCTTGGGTCGTTAAACCTTCCCATGACTTCAGCACTTCCCAGGTTGCAGCATCAACAATGTAATGCGGCCAGGAAGGATTGCCACCTTCAACGCTATCCGTGAAAAAGGCCATGCTTAATGCGCGGCGTGCGACATTTTCATCGTCGATATAAATTACTTCTTCGACTACATCATTTTCGAAAACCACTGGTTGGCTTTGTTCTGCAGAAAATGCCGTTTTGAAATGCGCTAATGCCGCTTTGGGATCCATCGAGCGAAGAGCCTGCGCTTTCGCCAAATCTTCTTCAATGCCTTCTACCCAAGTGCCTGTCCAACGGGCCAGGGGAAATGCTTCGTCTTGTGTACGTGCAGCATATTGATGATCAATGACTTGCTGCCCATAAACCGGAAGACCATCGACTGTTTGAACATAGCGTGTATGAACATTTCCTTGTTTGTCTTTGTGCTGCGCTCGTTCTATAAGTTCAGCTATTCGCGGCTCGCCCTGTGGTAATTGCACCAAACGTGCTGCTTGGGCCTGAGTGAGTAATACCGCAGCGGAGACGATCGCTGCACCAACTAATTTATATTTTTTTGACATAATACAGTCCTTGTTTAAGAGATGATATCTCTTACCATATCATCGCGTCGGGGCTAATACAAGGCAAACCACCCCTCACACGTTAGGTCAGTTAGCCCCTGTAGTGATGCCCCATAACTGGCTTTTTTGGGTGCCATAAGCTATACTTATGACATGAAAATGACGCAGGTTGAAGCAGATTTTACGCAGTATCCGCTGTATAACCCAGGAGTCTTGGGGTTAGACGTTGATGCTGCTTATCCTCAAGAACTCACGCTCGGCGATTTAAGTGGCAATCTTCTCATGCTGATGTGGGTACTCATCACAGCGGGGATGGCGAAGATGAGTGAGGGGAATTACCGTGCTCTGGTCAAACTCCAGCAAGATATCAGTGCCGGCCATGAAGCCTCTTTTGCCATCGATAAACAAGGAAATAAAAAGACCATTGGGGGCACCCCCAAAAAGCCAGGCATTCCCTTTATTGACATCAGCAAGGTGAAAGGCCTTTCAAAAGAGCAACAGACTGAATTCCTCAAGGCACTGTCTGGAACAAAGTTCATTCCTAATAATATCCTGCTGCGATTAGAAGGGGATGAAGTTGCTGATCGCATTGGCGATGACAGCATGATGATCAATACACTTTTTGACATGGCAGAACAAGGTGTTGAATTCCATATCAATGCATCTAACCACTTGCATTACTTCGTTCAATATTTTCTCTCCCAAAAACCTGATGACGATGAAGATGAAGATGAAAGTTTTGATGATTTGATACTCAACGGTCAAGGTGTTTCATTACTGCACATGATGAAATCAATTAAAAATGGTGTTGTGGATGAAAATGATATCCGTCATAAAATACAAACAGTTTATTCGACGCGGCTTAAACTGATCGATTATTCCATTGGCAACACGCATAAAAAGATGAGTCTCTATGCCCATGCACCTTTTACACCCGATCGCATTCTTAAAGCAGCTGAGGCACTGAAAGTGCGTCTTCCAACCGCATCTGAATCATTTGAAAACACAAATGACGTCGTCGATTTCATTAACAACATCAACCGTCAGTTCAACATTATCTATGTCAGTGTTTATTTTTCAGGTAAAAGCAAAGAGGACTTACCAGCGCTTGATGAAAAGGCTGAACGTTGCGCCAGCGAAAAAAATCCTATCGGTGCATTGCTATGGATGAAAGACTATGACAAGCTGGACAAGGACCCGAGCCCAGCCTGCTTTAACAATATAACATTCGAAAAGTTGATCCATGGGCATACGGATGCACCCGAACATTCTTCCATGCCAAATCGATTCAGCTTAAATTCAGATGCTGCACAACCTAATAATCACTATTTATTTTGTGTGGCGGTTTCATCCGTCAAACCTAAAAAAATATTATCTATAGAGGCTGGAGAGGCTGGAAGAAATGAATCAGGGATGTGGTCACCCACACTATTAGGAAGCAGTAGTCCAGTGGTCATGGGAACGCTTTATCAAAAATACATGCACAGAGAATCGACGAACAACCCAACGCCCAACACCGCTGATACTGACTCGGGCCCCGGCACACCCACAGGCAACAAAAACAAATGATCTAAATGATCTTAGGTGTGGATCACTTTAGCTAACGTACGTTTATCCAACTCACCCATACGCCCTGCAATGAACAATGCAGCAACGCTATTACCAATGACATTTGTCAATGCGCGCCCTTCTGACATGAAGCGGTCAATCCCCAGAATCAACACAATGCCTTCGACGGGAATGAGTTGGAATGCCGTTAATGTCGCTGCCAAGGTAATAAACCCGCCACCTGCAACCGTGGCCGCACCTTTGGAGGTGATGACCATCAAACCTAATAACAACAGGACCTGCTGCATGTTTAATTCCACTTGCGTTGCTTGAGCGATGAATAACGCAGCCATCGTAAGATAAATGGCCGTTCCATCCAAATTAAAAGAATAACCCGTTGGCACGACTAAACGCACCACGTCTGGATGTGCGCCTAATGCTTCGAGCTTGCTGATGACACGGGCCAACACGCTTTCAGAACTGGAGGTTGCCAATACGATCAATAATTCATCGCGCAGATAGACCAACAATTTCCACATGCTGATGCCACACGAAAACCAAAGCACCGTTCCCAGCACACCGAAAATAAAGACGGCACACGTAATATAGAAACAGGCTAACAAGAAAAATAACTGGGCCAACACAGCCAATCCGAAATGCCCCACGGAAAATGCCATCGCTGCAAACGCACCCAGCGGCGCCAACTTCAACACATAATCCATCATTTTAAAAAATACATTATTTAAAGAATTGATCGGCGCCAATAACACTTGCTTATCTTGCTTGAGTGCGCCCAGTGCAAATGAAAATAACAAAGCTAATAATAATATTTGTAATATGTTGCCTTCGCTAAACGCACTCACGAATGTTTTGGGAATAATATGCAATAAAAACCCAACAACACCCGGTTGTTGTTTTGCAGAATCAATGTATGCACTCGCTGCAGAGGCATTCAGTTTGCTTAAATCCACCGTAAACCCTGCGCCCGGCTCCAAAAAATAAGACACGAGCACACCGACAACCAATGCAAATGTCGTCATCAACATAAAATATAGGAATGCAAAACCACCGACTTTACCCGCTTTCGACGCTTGATTCACGGACAAAATGCCTGACACGATCGCCAAAAAAATGACAGGGGGGATTAGCATTTTTACCAGGGCAATAAAACCATCCGCGAGGGGTTTAAATTTGACGGCGAGATCCGCTTCAAAATGACCTAAAATCACACCTACAAAAATCGCTAACAACACTTGAGCGTAGAGAGGTTTAAAAAACCGCAGTATGATTCCCATGGCATTTATATCCTACTGGTGAAAAGTCTGGGGCGATTATATCATAATTCTTCGCGTTGTTTTTTAAGCGGTTTCGTACTATCCTGCGGGAAGTTATTTGATAAAAGGATTTCTTCATGAATATATCCCGCCGGCTTCTCGCCCTTTCTCTCAGTTTATTTTCGTTTGCAGCCATGGCAGCTGGCGGTATGCAGGCAGCTGGCCAAGGGATTGATGGCGATGGCCTGGAAGGTTATTTCTGGTATGACGATGTGGCGATTTCACTGGGCGCATCGGCTCTGTTAGTACCGGAATATCAAGGGGCCAGCCGATATGAAGTCACCGGGTTCCCTCTCATTGACCTCGACTACAAAAAAATCCTCTTTTTATCAACCCAGCGCGGTTTAGGCGTTCAAGGCAGATTAGGCCATTTTGTGATGGGCACTCGACTGACCTATGATTTTGGGCGGGATAACGAAGACTACATCAAATACATGAGCAACCTAGCAGGCAGTGTTGATGCCGGTGTCTTTGCGCGGTTGCTCTTTGAGCCTTGGGTGATCAACGTGGATGCCCAGACCGCGATAACCCAGCAAGGGCATAATGGCACCTTTGGGGGTCTCAGCCTGGCTTATTTCTATCAACGCGTCCCCTATTGGGAGTTCCTCACCCGAGCTGGAGTGGGCTACGCCGATAGCAACTATATGAATGCTTATTTTGGTGTTACCCATGGGGAGGCCAATAAAACAGGCTTCGATCCTTATCAGCCCGGGGGTGGATTCAAAGACGTCAATGCGGCGTTTACAGCCACCTTTGTCGGTATTAAAAACTGGAAAATCCTGTCCACCCTTGGCGCCTCCATGCTGGGGGATAAACCCAGTGAGTCGGATGTCGTGCAGGCGCGAATGCAATATCGGTTGATGCTTGGTTTACTTTATGTTTTTTAACAGAACTTTTTTATCAAGTTCGCCTAGCCGCCCAGCAATGAATAATACGGCAACACTGTTGCCCACCAAGTTCACGAAGGTGCGGCCGTCGGCCATAAAACGGTCAATGCCAAAAATCAACACTACGCCTTCAACTGGGATGATTTGAAATGCCGTCAATGTGGCCGTCAATGCGATAAAACCGCCACCCCCCACCGTCGCCGCACCTTTCGAAGTAATAAACATAAAGCCTACCAACAACGCAATTTGTTCGAGGCTCAGGTGCACATTCGTCGCTTGCGCAATGAATAAGGCAGCCATGGTCAAATAAATCGCGGTACCATCCAGATTAAACGAGTAGCCCGTTGGCACGACAAGACGCACCACATCGGGATGTGCACCCAAGGCTTCCATCTTAGCAATCAACTTCGCCAAAACGCTTTCTGAACTGGACGTACCCACGGCGATCAAAATTTCATCTCGCAAATAATACAAGAGTTGAAACATACTGATGCCGCACGATACCTTCAGCAAAAGGCCCAACACAACAAACACAAACACGAGCAAGGTAATGTAAAAACATGCCAATAAAAAGAATAGCTGGCCTAGTACGGCTAATCCGAAATGTCCCACAGAAAACGCCATGGCAGCAAATGCGCCAATCGGCGCGAGCTTTAAGACATTATCCATGATTTTGAAAATCACATTATTCAATGCATTGAGCGGCCCAACCAGCACTCGTTTATCAGGTGCCAAGGCAGATAATGCAAATGCAAACAATAATGCAATGAAGACGATCTGTAAAATGTTGCCATCCACAAAGGCACTGACGAATGTTTTGGGAATGATATGCAACAAAAAGCCAACCACACCCTCTTGATGCTGAGTGGCATCGATATAAGAGCTGACCGTCGAAATATTGAGCGTACTCACATCGACAGAAAAGCCGCTACCCGGCTTGAATACATACGAGACCACCACACCCACCACCAAAGCAAATGTCGTCATCAATATGAAATAGACCAAGGCAAAACCACCTACCTTGCCCACTTTTGAGGCTTGGTTCACCGATAAAATGCCGGACACGAGTGCCAGGAAAATAACGGGAGGAATCAGCATCTTTACCAGGGCTATAAACCCATCGGCCAGCGGTTTGAATTTAACGGCAAGCGCGGCTTCGTAATGCCCTAAAATCACCCCAACAATAATGGCCAATATCACTTGTACATAAAGATGCTTTAAAAATCGCACAATAGAGGCCTCGCTGATGGGTGAATGGATGAATATACCATCTTTTCTGCCTTTGGGTGCAGGGGGCGTCTCATGAGGCGGCTCCGGCGGCATATATCTCATTGATTTTTAAATAATTTCACATTTATTGACAAGTTTGTTTGTAGGCTGGTATCATGCAAAGGCTTTCCTTAATCATTGGAGTCCATGATGAGATCAATTTATGCCTTCTTAGCACTCTCTTTTTTAGCACTCAGCGCCTTTGCCAAACCCGTCATCGTGTTTGATGCAGGCAGCAGCGGAACCCGTATCTACCTTTATGACGTTACCGAAGTAAACGGTAAAACAAATGTTACAACCACCAAATATTATAAGCCCAGCTCAGCGACGACAACGTACACCTACCCCGTGACCGATGCACGTTTCGCAGCGGACCCAGTCGCTTATTTCGATCACTTCATCACTGAAATTGAAAAAACATCGTTTGATCACGCTGCCACACCTATTTATGTCTATGCAACAGCCGGTGTACGCATGGCGACCAATGCGGATGCCATCATTGCAGACATGCGCAAAGGTATTCGTGGCGCAGTTGAAGGCGACACCTACCCCGTGATTGCGGATGAAAACGTGAATACCCTCACGGTTTCTCAAGAAGCATTCAACGTATGGGTCAATGATCAATTCGTTTCTAATGCCTTAAGCGCTGATGTGCTCACCGCAGACAACACCTTTGCTGCCGTTGAAATGGGTGGCGCTTCTGCTGAGGTCAGCGTGTTGGTCGAAAATCCAGCGGACTTCACGGATAATGATGTTATCTTTGCTCACTTAGGCAATGAATACCACGTCTACAGCACTGGCTATGATGGTTCAGGCCAAGATAAAGCAGCACTAGCACTCTTAGATGCCTATAATGCCAATCCTGCTGACCAACGTTTTGCAGGCTGCTTCCCTGTTGGCGCACCATATCCTTTGACTGCACCTGTTTTGACAGGGACAGGTAAGTTCGAAGAATGCTCTGAATTTATCGTAGAACACCCTGTGAATAACTATGACAAAGCACCGTCTGCAGAAAGATATTTGCTGACATCAGGCTTTTACTACACGTTCAAAATCTTAGGATTAGCGAACGACGCAACGTTACAAACCACCACCAATGAAGAGCTTGCTTATAAGGGTGCTGCGTTCTGTGCACGTACATGGGAAGACTTAATGGAAGCTTATCCAGGCGATACGTTCCTGATTACCTACTGCTTCAACAGTGCATTTCAACATCACTTTCTCAAAGAAATGGGCGTGAAGAATGCAGCCAGCCTGTTAAGCGTTGACAAGTACAATGGTAACCCCATGACCTGGACGTTGGGTGTTGCTTATACCCAAGGGAACTAATTGGGCTAACGATGGATCCCGGCATAAGCCGGGATCTTTTTTTGTAAGGATACATAATGATGCAACCACATATTACTTTTCTTGGCGGCGGCAATATGGCTAATGCCATTGTCGCAGGGCTTATCAGCCATGGGCACATCCCCGCGCACATCCACGTTGTTGACCGCAATGCATTCAAGCGCGAAACACTCGCTCACCTTTATGGCATTCAAACGAGCAATGATCCTGTCGCTGCCGTTGCAACAGCAGACATTGTGATTTTCTCCATCAAGCCTCAAGGTTTCTCAGCATTAATCACTGAGGTTGGGCCACAGATAATCGATCGCAACCCAATCCTCGTCTCGATCATGTCAGGCATTCGAATCGAGACATTAGCATCACACTTCCCGAATCAATCCATCTTACGCGCGATGCCCAACACACCGGCACGTGTTCAAGCAGGCATGACATTACTCGCCCCTGGCTCACGCATGACCGCAGAACAATTGACGATAGTGGAACATATTTTTGATGCAGTAGGCCATACGATCATTACACCTACAGAACGCGTGTTTGAACAACTCACCGCGCTCACAGGCTGCGGCCCTGCGTTTGTTTATTATTTTGTCGATATGTTTGCCAAAGCCATGCAAGAAATGACACCTGATATTGAATGCTTACCCTTGTCGATCGCCACCTTTCAAGGCGCATTGACACTCATGCAAAAAGAACCGGATTCATCGCCCGATGCGCTGATTGCGCAAGTATCCCCTAAAGGGGGTATGACCGCGGAAGCCATGAAAGTGTTGCAGACAGCGGAAATTCAGGCTTTGTTAAAGCAAACATTTCAGGCGGCCATTAAACGGGGTGATGAGCTGGCGAATTCATAAAGAAAAAATATCTTATGCTATGATTAATAGGCATTCAACTTAACCCCGGAGCCTATATCATGCAAAACGCCACCGAGCAAATCGCTAAACTACAAGAACAATCAAAAGGTTATTTCCCTCTCATTGTCATTGTTGTGTTTAGCGCACTGATTCCCCTGGGTCAAAAAATATTAGGCCACACCTCTTCCGTCACATTAATGTACGGTTTCATGGGTTACTTTTTGATTTTCTTATCAATGTTTAAATTTTTCGATTTGCCTGGGTTTGTGAAAGGCTTTGCGAAATATGATTTGGTCACACAAAAATTCCCCGTGTATGGATATGTGTATCCTTTCATTGAATTATTTTTAGGCCTTGCTTATCTGTCGCATTTTATTTTATTCCTCACGAGCTTGTTAACCATCATCGTCATGAGCATCGGTGCAGTGGGTGTTTTCAAAAGCCTTAAATCGGGTGAAGATATTAAATGCGCCTGCTTGGGCACAGGGTTAAATGTCCCCTTAAGCACCGTCAGCATCGTGGAAAATGTTGGGATGGTGGTGATGGCAGTGCTGCAAATTGTGCGTCATTTGTTTGTGTAATTAAAAACAGTTATGCCCGCGATCTTAATCTTACTTTCGCGGGCATAACTACTTTTCATGCTAAGATATCTCCTCGGAAAAAATCATACGAAGGAGAAATAGATGTCCGAAATAATCATTTATAAAGCCAAAGATGGTCATGTTGAGCTAGAGGTTAATCTTGCAAACGAAACACTATGGTTATCCCAACAGCAAATGGCAGACTTGTTTGCCACGAAGCGCCAGGCCATTACTAAGCACTTGAAAAATATATTTATTTCCCATGAGCTCACAGAGACTGGAGTATGTTCCATTTTGGAACATACTGCGACGGACGGCAAAAGCTACAAAACCAAGTTCTACTCTTAATTAACTGAAAAATAAAGATGCCCACGAATGGCCGGCAAAAATACTTCTGGGTCGATTTTGACATCTGAGCGTGTCGGCCGATTCTCTTGCTTGCGCACGGCTTTCGGTGCGACTATTTCAGGCAAATCAGAACCATCTTCATGCACATAAAATAACGGCAACGAACCTTTCAGCATGTGCCGCGCTGTGTTTTCTCCTGCACTCATCACAATGTTCGTGCGCAAATGCGGTGCGAGTGTTTGAACAATGGCAATCTCTGCTTTATCAGGCAAAGCTGCGACTTTGGCAATCTGTGCTTGAATGCCTGGATCATCGCCCTTTTTGTTCAAGAGTGCAATTGCTTGTGTTTTTGAAATACGCTTGATGGAACGCGTATTCGCCCAGACCCAGCTTACTTTCAATGGGCGTGCATCCAAAATCGGAATCTGCCGATAACATTGTTTTAAATGCAAGCGTGACAACCCACTGCGTGTCAGCGTCTGTTCCGTTTCACTGTGACGCGTTTGAGATAACAATGCTTGAAATGCGTGAAATAACGCTTCTTCATCCGTGTCGATGGCTTGGCATTTTAGATTTTGAACGGCATATTTGAATTGAGATTTACATTGATTCAGTTGATGCAAGTGATCAATCGTCTTCTGGCTTGCGGCAAATATGCCTACGCCCAACAATATTTCGCGGCCCTCTTGCCCTTCAAGGTATTCCAATTGATTTAATAGGTTTATGGATTGTTTTCGAATATTATCGTGGCGCAATGGAGGAGCTTCCAACGGTTGCATCCATCCCGGCAAATGATTGTCTGCTTCAATGCATGCTTCTGCAGCGCTTAAAGCCTCACACATCGCCCCAAATGCATCTATCACGGCTAGATGATATTCACAGCGCATTGAACCGGCCCTCGATCCCTTCGACCAGATGTTCTGCCGCATCCTGCGTGGCATGTAAATAAAGGTAAGGCTCGATTTGTTCGACTTCCATGATATACAACTGGCCATCAGCACATTTGATCGTGTCGATGCGTGTGTAGAGTGGATTGTCTTGACGCACGGCTTCTAGACGTTGGAACATCTGTGTCGCCTGCTCAACCATATGAGAGGTTGGAATGTATTTTTGATTCTCAACAGAGTGCTTGACAGTAAAACCATCGTTTACGGCTTTTTTCAACACCCCATGCGAATATTTGCCATTAAAGAAAATAAAGGACCACTCGCCTTCTTGCTGAATTTCTTCCATGAAAGGCTGAATCATCAGGGTTTCATGCTTATGCTTAAAGTGCTCGAGATATGTTTTCTTAGCATCAATCGCATGGCGAATTAAAAATACGTCAGCGGCACCCGCAGAAATAGACGGTTTAAAAATGCAGCCTTTTTCCCAAAAGTGTTGTGGAATTTTATCGACAACATCGTCCACGGTTTCTGTATCAATAAATACCGTTTCAATGACATTGTTTCCACAACGCTTAACATCTTGCAAATATTTTTTATCGATATTCCATTCAATGGTTTTGAGGGGATTGAGTAGAATAGTTTTGGACTCAATGGCACGCAATGTATTCAGAAAACCTTCTTTGTCTTCAAAATAATCCCAAGGCGTATGAATCAACACGGCGTCGTATTGCGCCCAATCGTTATTAGCATCGTTCCACGCAACCAAGTCATAGGCGATATCATGCTTCTTCAACGTCTTGGTGAGGGCTTGGTAGTCGAGCATGTGATGACTGAGGTCATCGCCCGAACCACCCTTTTCATGCAAGGAATGCGCGCGCGCAGCAGGATGATGAGGTTCGTAAAAACCCAGAATAATGTTACTCGATAAAATGGCAATTTTTTTCATGGTTCCTATGATATTCTTCTTTACTTTGGAAGACAAGGCATGCCCCAATCTTATAGGGGATTTATCCCGTCTTGACCCATATTTGTATCTACGATAATGTCTCCTAAATTTAACATATTACACAGGATCAAAACCGGCATGCGCTCACTATTCCTCACCCTCCTCCTTTTACCCATAATCAGCTTCGCTGCCGCACACTGTTTCATTGTGAGCGATGGGAAGGGGAAAACCATACATGAAGAAGGTGATTGTAGAACGCCTGAAACACCCGCCTCAACGTTTAAAATCCCACTTGCCTTGATGGGTTTTGATTCAGGCATTCTGAAAGGCGCAGAGGAGCCAGTTTGGGCCTATAAACCAGAATACTCAGACTATCTTCCAAGCTGGAAACACGACCAAACACCCCGCAGCTGGATGAGGAATTCTGTTGTTTGGTATTCACAATTGCTCACCAAGCAACTGGGTATGGAAAAATTCCAATCCTATGTTGATCTATTTAACTATGGTAATAAAAATTTGTCAGGTGATTCAGGTAAAAATAATGGCCTGACTAATGCATGGCTTGAGTCCAGTTTGAAAATTTCTCCTCAGGAGCAAATTGTATTTCTCAAGCACCTGGTTAACCATGATTGGAAACTCTCATCTGCTGCATATAACGATACAAAGGATATTTTGCAACGTGGAACCATTGCAGATGACTGGAAATTATTCGGCAAAACGGGATCTGCAACACCTATTGGCTGGTTTGTCGGCTGGGTTGAGAAGGATGGTAAAATTTATCTGTTTGCCTATTTAAAAAGAGATGAACACCCAAACAAAGACCCGATAGGACGTGCTGAAAATCGTGTTAATGATGCAAAAGCGAAGCTGGAGGCGTTTCTACGCTCCGTTAAATCTTAAATGTTATTTATCCCTACATGATTGTTGGCGCGCCTGCTCCATAATGGCCCTTTTTATTTCGTAACCGTTCACGATCACAGGATCTGAAGACGAGTAAACGTTCAGATCCCGAGATTCATAATGTACACATGCACTTTCTTGTAGGGGCGAAACATCTTTCGCCCTCTTCACAATCGCTGAAAACGAAGGAGATTATTCTTCACCTTCGCTATATAACCGCTCGGGGTCCCGGCATCTACGCTGTTATGCGTGCGGCTTGAATAATGGCTATTTTATATGATATAAAGCTGCCTGTTGTATCAAATGGAGTTGAGCAA
>JBIOEA010000040.1:0-15305 GCA_044445605.1 Gammaproteobacteria bacterium
CTTTTTTAAGTTCTACTGATACAACGACGGTGTTCAGTGCGATGGCTGGCGTGGGTGTTAAAAAGATGTTGGATGGCGTGTCGCTTGAACTCGGTTATCGCTTTTTCTACTTAGGTGAAGGTTCACTAGAGCCACGCACAGATCAAATCCTCGATGACCTCAGCACGGGTCCTGTGTATGTGAATGCATTGATGCTCACTATCGGCATTTAATCGATAAGATCTTAGCTACAAGGAATGTATGATGAAAATGAAGGCACTCAAAGTCACCGCCGTTTCATGTTTTGTGTTGACACAACTCTGTGCGCATGCGACGGAAGGGTCATTGTTTAACGTCGTTGCAACAGGCACTCCTGCCAATGTCAGCATTTCGCTGTGCTTGAACGCGACGGCCATGCTAAGCTGTGAAAAGGAAACGGTGTCAGCGCTAGACTTGTTGATCAGCCCAACCATATCGAACCGACTGTATGCAGCGGGTATTATCGTTAATACGCCCGGATATACGATTGCTTCATTGGGCATTGCTTGCACACAACTTGATAATGGGTATTGCTTATTCGAAGTGAGCAGCACAGCACCTAAAAGCATTTCTCTTGTCAATACCACGACTAAATCGCCTCGGTTTGCCTACGTCGGGGCTGGTTATCAGCCGGGTATATTCCCCCCACCTTCCGATTCGGCGATCGATCAATGCCCTATTAATAGTGATGGGTCCTTGGGGGCATGTACACCTTTAGGGGGCTTCAATAGTAGTTTTGTTAATTTATTTCAGGATCCTGTGGATATCGCTTTCAACCCTGCGGGCACCATCGCCTACATAGCCAATTACGGTGGGTCAAACATTATAAAATGTAATGTGGATGCCGTGGCAGGAACGTTCTCTGGTTGTATAGATGCAGGGGTTGTACTTTCTGATCCTCCTCAAGGCATTAGCTTGGATGCAGCGGGCACCCATGCATTTATAGGAACTTGGAGTTTTAATACTCCGGTCACTGTGTGTGGAATTAATTCGAGTGGGGATTTTATTACTCCCTGTAGCTCATCATCAGCAAGTTTTGACTATGCATCAAACGTTATTTTTAATGCTGCCGGTAACGCTTATGTAGGAAACTCTACTAGTGCCATATTACTATGCGATGACACTTTAACTTCTTGTACTCCAACACCTTCTTCTCCCACTGTACTAGACCAACCCTTGGGGCTTGCATTCAATCCTGCCCAAACAATTATTTACTCGGCAAATGGGGATGCTAGTTTGTTATACAAATGTCCAGTTAACGCTGTAGACGGTACGCTAACCTGTACAGTCACGGGAGGTTCATATAATTTTCCTGCGGGGATAGCTGTTAATGCCGCAGGGACATTTGCTTATGTGGTTGATAATCAAAATGATACGGTTTCGACTTGTGCTATTGACTCCGTGACAAATGAAATATCGAGTACTTGCACCATCTTGAGTGATCCCAATTTTGCCCTACCATTTGGCATAACCCTGTTGTATTAATGGGGTGGTAGAGGCAAAAACCCCCAAGACGTGTTAAACTCCCAAACTTGGGGGGATTCATGGACATAGCATCAATACAAGCGGCGACGCAAGCGGCGCTGGCGGCGATAAACGAGGCGTCTAATTTAGTCGAACTCGATTTATTACGCGTACAATACCTGGGCAAAAAAGGCGAGTTCACGGACCTGTTAAAGGCGTTAGGTGCTTTACCCCCTGAGACACGCAAAGAATGCGGTGCGGTGGTGAATCAATCCAAGGCAACCTTGACTGAGGCCATCAACGCTCAAAAAACCATTCTAGAGGCAAAGGCCCTCGATACGGCGCTGAACAAGCAAGCCATTGACGTCACGCTTCCAGGGCGTCATGTACTCCGTGGTGGTCTCCATCCCATTACCCATGCCATGGACAGGATTGTCAGTATTTTTGAACAGTTCGGGTTCCAAGTGGCCACAGGCCCAGAAATTGAAAACGATTTCTATAACTTTGAAGCCTTAAATACGCCTGCTGATCACCCCGCACGCGCGATGCACGATACTTTCTACTTTTCTGAGAGTCATTTATTACGATCGCACACATCCCCCGTGCAGATTCGTACGATGCATGACAACACGCCACCCTTTAGGATTATTTCCCCTGGCAAGGTCTATCGCCGTGATAAAGACATCACGCACGTACCGATGTTCCATCAAGTCGAAGGCCTGTACGTGGACAAAGATGTCAGCCTTGGGGAGCTCAAAGGCTTGCTTCATGCCTTTGCTCAACGTTTTTTCGAAAAGGAACTCGACATTCGCTTGCGTCCTTCTTATTTCCCTTTCACCGAACCATCGCTGGAAGTCGATATCAGCTGCGTGAAGTGCGAAGCCAAAGGCTGCCGTATTTGCAAACAAACAGGCTGGTTAGAAGTATTGGGGGCAGGGATGATTCATCCGAATGTATTGAAAGCCTGTGGCATTGACACGGCCGTGTACAGTGGCTTTGCCTGGGGCATGGGCGTGGAGCGCTTGGCGATGTTACGTTATGGCATTGACGATTTACGCGCGCTATACGAAAACGATTTACGCTTTTTAAACCCAGAAGCAGGGGTGGTCTCATGAAACTCAGTGAACAATGGTTAAGAACGTGGGTGAAAACCACGGCGACGGCAAAAGAAATCGGAGACGCACTCACGGCAGGCGGCTTGGAACTGGAAAGCATCACGCGCGCCGGTGATGATCAGTGGATTGAATTGGGCATCACGCCAAACCGTGGGGATTGCCTGAGCGTTCAGGGCATCGCACGCGAGGCCTCTGCTTTATTAGAAGCCCGTTTCATGCCATTAGCCATTGAACCGGTACCTGCGACTGTCAATGATACAAGACGCATTGTGGTGAAAGATGCAAAGGCTTGCCCATTGTATTGCGGCCGCAACATCATCAATGTGAATGCATCCCTGCCCACGCCTGATTGGATGGCAGAACGTTTAAAAAGCACGGGGGTGAAAAGCGTATCACTCATCGTGGATATTGCCAATTACGTGATGATGGAATTGGGCCAACCGCTGCACGCATTTGATGTCGCTGTGATTACGGGGGAACTCTGCATCCGTCAAAGTCATGGTGAAACAGTGACTCTGTTGGACGGTAGCACGGTGACACTGGATCGAAACACCTGTGTGGTGGCGGATGACAAGAAAGTACTCGCGCTCGCCGGCGTGATGGGCAGCCAAGAAAGCGGCGTTACCTTAACAACCACTGATATCTTTTTAGAGAGCGCTTTTTTCGCACCGTCTGCTATCCGCGGACGAGCACGGCGTTATAAAGTGACGAGTGATGCAGCCACGCGTTTTGAACGAGGGGTAGATCCTTTATTGGCTGAGCGCGCATTGGAGCGTGCGACGGCGTTGATTTTGGCGCATGCGGGTGGCGAAGCGGGCTCGATGGTGCGTGTCGAAGAGGGTACCTTGCCGTTGTCGCCTGCCATCGTATTGCCGATGCAGCTGGTCAAATCGCGCCTGGGGATTGACAGCGATGTGAATAAGATTGTGGGGTTATTATCACGGCTTGATATGGACTGTGCTGTAAATAACCAGGCCATATCGGTTATTCCGCCGTCATTCCGTTTTGATTTACAGATCCCAGAAGATTTATTGGAAGAAGTGGCCCGCGTGTACGGGTATAACAATATTCCTGAGACATTGCCGCCGATCATCGCGGCGTCCACGCCAAGTGAAACAACCATTCCGTTGAAGCGATTAAAAGAACTGTTGGTTGACCGTGGTTACCAAGAAGTGATCACCTATAGCTTTGTGGATGAAGCCTTGCACACGGCGTTATTCCCGACGATCACCCCGATCACGTTGTTGAACCCGATTTCACCCGACATGAGTGTCATGCGTTATAGCATTTGGCCTGGGTTGATTCAAACGGCGTTGTATAACCAAGCGCGTCAAACGCTCAGCATGCGTATTTTTGAAGTAGGGCAGTGCTTTGATGGTGCAATCCCGGATGTGCGCTTTGAAGAGCGTATAGCGGGGTTAATCTGCGGTGAAACAGCGGGGTATTGGCAGCAAGAAAAGCCCCGTCCTTATGATTTTTATGATGTGAAGGGCGACATTGAGGCGCTGTTAGCTTTTTCGCGTAAGAAGATAACGTTTTTACCGATGGAGCATCCGGTGTTAGCGCCGGGGCAATCGGCGGCGATCATGCAGGGGTTCCACACGATTGGGATAGTTGGCGCATTGCATCCCCGGTGGGTACGCGAGTTGGATTTACGTGGCCCGGTCTTTATGTTTGAGTTATTACGCGATCCGATATTGCAGGGAACCGCGTTACGTTTTGCAGAAGTCTGTAAATTCCCAGCCATTCACCGTGACTTAGCGATTGTCGTGGATAGCAAGTTAGTTGCGGATGAGATTTTGGCAAAAGTAAGGGAAGTAGGTGGCGGAATTTTGACGGAAGTGACCATTTTTGACGTGTACGAAGGCGAACATGTTGAAAAAGGTAAAAAAAGTGTCGCGTTGGGCTTGATTTTACAGCATTCTTCGCGCACTCTTATAGATGAAGAAGTCAACACAGCGATGCAAGCTGTTATCCACGGGTTAAAGCAAGCCTTCGGGGCCATTGTAAGGGAATAAAACATGTCCGCTATCACCAAAGCAGATATTGCAGAAATGTTGTGTAACAGTGTTGGTCTTAACAAACGCGAATCGAAAGAGATCGTTGAGATTTTTTTCGAAGAAATCCGCGAGGCCTTGGAAACGGGGCATCAAGTGAAGCTATCGGGTTTTGGTAATTTTGATTTGCGCGACAAATCAGAACGTCCGGGTCGTAATCCCAAGACGGGAGATGAGATTCCGATCAAGCCACGTCGTGTGGTGACATTCCATGCTGGCCAAAAGCTGAAAGCGAAAGTTGAGACGTTGGAGCGTGAGGATGAATCTTCCCGATAAGCGCTATTTCACCATTGGTGAAGTGAGCACTTTATGCGACTTGAAGCCGCACGTTTTACGTTACTGGGAACAAGAATTTGTCGAACTGCGGCCGAACAAGCGCCGCGGTAATCGCCGTTATTATCGTCGCGAAGATGTGGCGATGATCCAGCAAATCAAACACCTGCTTTATGAGAAGGGTTTTACAATCAGTGGCGCGCGCGCTCAGTTATTGGCTATTCTGCCTTCGCAACCTGAACCAACCGTCTCCCACGGCCCTGCATTTTCTATTGAAGATAGGAATGCCATACGGGCCTTATTGGAAGAAGCGAAGGACATCCTATCGTAGCTTTATAGCTTTATAGGGGCTTGCAAAACGTTATAATGCTCCTGTATAATAGCTAGCATTATGACCAATACTCAAAAACTCGCAAACATCCTTAGAAATCATGCTGTTATGGTTTCCGAATGCTATACGTTGAATATGGGCCCTAGCATTGCTTTACCCGGCCCGGAGAAGATCGGAAGCCAAGGTAGCGTCAAGAAGTATATGGCAGTCAATACGGGCGAGGTTTTTGCGTTTAAAACACTCGTCATGAAGGAAGAACGTGACCTTATTCGATTTAAGCGAGAACACGATGCCTTGGAGGCGTTAGGGCTGCTTAAAGATGTTATATGGCCGAAGAAGGTTGGGGATAAAGGGCGGCTTGCATTCCCTTTTCATGAGGGAGAGACTTTCTACGATTACGTGAATCGATACACTAAGATTGAAAAAGATATTGAGATTGCCCTGCTTATTATCGAAGAGGTCAAAAAAATCCATGATAAAGGATACGCGCACAATAGTCTTCATACAGAGAATATTCTTATCGATGAAAAAGAGCGTGATATACGCGTGCACTTGATAGATTATGGTCGTTCTTTACCCAACGAGTACTGTGATGACCTAGAAAGAGATCATGAATTTTTGTCAGATATATTGGCTATGCTTTTTGAATATATTGATCATTATCCTCAAAATGTCATAAAACAGATACGTGGATTAATCGCTAACATGGACGCTAGTACCTATCTTGATTTGGACACGATAACCGACGTATTAAAGCAAGCCAAGCTTGAAAGGGATGTTTCGATGTCTGACAAGTCTGTCACGCCTACTGCGTCTTCTTTTATGATATACACTGAAGCGTTTAACGCGTTGCTTGCCCAGCATCAAATTGTTCTTTCGCTAGAAACCCGGCAGGCGCATGAGCGAGCTTTCGCAGAACATCCCGAGTCGACAAAACCGATACATCGAAAATCCGATCACGTTGACCTCTCGCTTTTTAATCTGCCAGACATTGGCCCGAGCATTCCTTTTCAGAATTCAAAGTGCATGGGATGGTGTGGTAGTGTCAGAAAACATTTAGCCATTTCAGGAAAAGTGTTCGCGCTCAAAACCATTCGAATACATGAGGCAAAGGACTTGGAATTATTTAGGCAAGAACTTAAGGCATTGAGTATCCTAGGCTTGCTGGAAGGCGTAGCGTGGCCTAAAAAGATAGGTGATAAAGGGCGACTTGCATTCCCTTTTTATGAAGGAAGGACTCTCATCCAGTATATACGTGACGAGGCTAAGACGGGGAGGCATATTGAAAAGGACATTGAAATTGCTTTGCTTATTATCGATGAGCTTATAAAAATGAATGCTCAGGGACTTTGTCATGGTGATCTGCATTTAGGCAATATTATTGTTGGGAATGGGAATGACATCAACGTTTATTTGATAGATTTTGGTAAAAGTGCATGCATGGATGACACTAGATTTGCATCTGATCAAGCAATTTTGTCAAAAACATTTGGGTTTCTTTTTAAATATATCAATAATGACCATCCGATAAAAGTATTAATAAAGAGAATGGATGAAGAACGTGACATCCCATTGAAAGAGATATCAGGAATATTAAGGTCAGCGTACGAAAAGCTCACTGCGCCATCTGAACCTCTGGTTGCTTCGAATGATTCGAGTCATGTTTCCAATGTGGTGAGTTTTTCAGCAAAGAGTGATGATGCTGATTTAACGTCGGATGAAAAAAAGAAGTTTCATTTTTTTCGGCAGAACTCTTAAGCCCCCTTTGAAGGGGGCAGACAGTGCTTTCGAGCACAGCGAGAAAGTACTGTCGGGGGTTGTCTCTACGTGTTAACCACGGTACCATCTAAAACTAAATCCATAAAGCAATCATCACAAGGATAAAGCATGGATCTACTTGATGGTAGGAGTATATGAATAGATGCGCAGCATAAAATTTTTGAATGAGCTCAGTCAGAATTCAGCCATGGAGATATACACTGATGAATTTATTAAGAAAATCCGATAAAGTCGACCTCCCGCTGTTTAATATACCAGGCATTGGCCCGAGTATTCCTTTTCAAGATTCAATGAGAAGTGGTAGGCATGGTAGTGTTAGTAAACACTTGGCCGCCTCAGGAAAAGTTTTCGCGCTCAAAACTGTCCTCATCAAAGAAGGTCGTGACTTAGAACGATTTAATCGGGAGCATCATGCATTGAAAGCCTTAGGCTTGCTAGAAGGCGTGGTGTGGCCTAAAAAGGTCGGAGATGAAGGGCTCCTCGCATTTCCATTCTACGAGGGGCTCACGGCCAATGAGTTCATCACCAGCAAAAGGCCTGGTATTGTGAAGTGGATTAAGATTATGTTGCTTATCCTAGCGGAGGTTGAAAAGCTTCATGCTGTGGGGTACTCGCATGAAAGTCTTCATGAAGACAATATTCTTATCGATGTTACTGGAAATAAGCTTCAAGTTCATTTGGTTGATTTTGGTCGTGCAATACCTTTGGATGAAAAAGATAAGAAAGGTGCCGACAGGGATTTAGCATCATTGAAGGGATTGAAGCGCTTGATTTTCGGGGGTTACTTCGAGGGCCTTGGGGCTATCACTCATGAGAAAGCTCATTTAGATTATTACAAGTGTTCTGAACGGTTGATCATGGCGAGCCATTACACGCTGGACGACATGAAGTATTCATTGAGATTAGCAGAACTCGCCAGGACCGCCATTAACTCACTCGATCATCTTCATTTCACTCAACAGGAATTGACTGATTACCTTTTTGTATCAATGCAGTATCAGTCGAGGAATACCCTTTTAACCAAAGACCTTGCACAACGCCTCGTGAAGGATTTTGGCTCTGACGCATTGAGTAAAAAACATACGAATGGGATAACGTTATTACAACATGCTGATAACCTGTCGAGGTGGGATGAGGAAAGAACGTTAGAGCGTATCTTGCAGGAGGCAGCTCCCCCATTGTCATATACAAGCGCATCTCCCAGTGTGGTGAGTTTTTCAGCAAAGAGTGATGATGCTGATTTAACGCCGGATGAAAAAAAGAAGTTTCATTTTTTTCCGTAGATGCGCATCATAAAATCTGACACCCAGACTTATTCTTCCTGCCACCTGGTTCATACGATTCATATCCTGGGCAAAGGGTATTAAAAATCACGTGTAACTCTTCCTTGCTTTTGTTGAACGCCAAATAAGCGCATTCGTTAGGATACTGGGTAGGGAGACAAAATACATCGTTGGATTCCAAAAAGCGGGCTAAGTTTTCTGCTTCATTCACGGTAAGTTGCCCTTTAGGGTAGTAGCAACGAAAGAGTCCTGTCCGCTTTGTTACACCGTATTTCATGACGTCGATTAATACAGGTGCTATCTCGTTGTTACTTAAGGCAGGGAGAGGGTTGAGTTCCGCGTGAGCACTTGTCTTGCTCGAAGCCGACTTTTGTTTAAGCTGATACTGGTTGATCATGGTAACCCCCTATCATTAGTACGATCAAAATACGTTAACATTCGATTATAGCGCAGCAATGAATGTTAGCACACTTTGTGACTAAGCTCCATAGTGGCACACACATTTGTCCTCTATGTCTTAGCCCCCCCTTTTCCAAAGGGGGCGTAAGATTTTTTTGTAGAGGCGAAACATCTTTCGCCTCTATGAATTTCGTATATAATTCATGCATGAGCAAACAGCTTGCAAAATCAACCAGTTTAGTCGGCAGTATGACGTTAATCTCACGCATCGTAGGATTTGTGCGAGACATGCTTGTCGCCCAATATTTTGGGGCAGGGGCGCAATACGATGCTTTCTTGGTCGCATTTAAGCTGCCCAACTTCTTCCGTAGTTTATTAGCCGAAGGGGCGTTCTCGCAATCCTTCGTTCCATTATTGGCAGAATACCGGGATAAGAAGTCGGCGGAAGAAACCAAGCACTACATTAATGCCTGTGCAGGGTCATTGGCGTTTGTGGTGACGATCATCACGATTTTGGGTGTCTGGGGAGCGCCGTTTTTGATCCGTGCATTCGCACCTGGTTTTGAAATCAGCGGTGAGCGGTTCGAGTTGGCCACGGAAATGCTCCGCATCACGTTCCCCTATCTTTTACTGATTTCAATGACGGCGTTTGTCGCCGGGGTATTGAATACTTACGGTAAATTTGCCGCACCGGCATTTGCCCCGACATTATTGAACATTTCGATGATTGTTACCATGGTTTGGCTCACACGCCATTTGCAAACGCCGATCATGTCGCTGGCCTGGGGCGTGATTTTAGGCGGCGTTCTTCAATTTGTTTTCCAATTACCCTTTTTATATAAGCTTCAGATTAAGCCACGGCCCAAGCTTGGGTTTAAGCATGAAGGTGTTCAGCGGCTCTTGCGTTTGATGGTTCCGCTGATTTACGGCGCATCGATTTTACAAATCAATTTATTGGTGAACACGATGTTTGCCTCGATGCTGCCCGATGGGAGTATTTCTTGGCTGTATTATGCTGAGCGGATGATGCAATTCCCGTTGGGGGTGTTTGGTGTTGCGTTATCAACCGTGGCATTGACGCATCTGGCAAAAGGGCATGCACAGAAAAACCATTCGCACTATAACGACATTTTGGATTGGTCGATGAAGTTCGCCTGGCTGATTGCCTTGCCTGCTGCTGTCGGTTTGGGCGTCTTGGCGCGGCCCATTCTCGTTGCTTTGTTCCAATACGGTAAATTCACGGCAAACGACGTGACGCAATCAGAAAAAGCCTTGGTCTTCTTTGCGATTGGGTTATTGGCGTTTATCATTGTGAAAGTGTTGTCTGTTGCATGCTACGCCAAACAAGACATGAAAGGCCCCGTGCAAATTGCGACGATTAGCCTTTTCTTGAATGTCGGATTGAATGCCGTGTTGATGCAGTATTTGGCGCATGCGGGGCTGGCGCTCTCGACCTCGATTGCTGCAACGATGACGGGCGTACTCTTATATATACGCATGAAACGTCGTCACCATGTGTCCTTCCAAAAAGATTGGATAGTGTTTGGCCCGCGCGTGATTTTGGCGAATGTCGCGATGGGCGCTGCATTATATTTTGTGGTTCAAGCCGTTGGCGATTTGTCCGTGATGCATTCCGTATTCCGTGCGATGTATTTGACGGGTTACATTGTGCTTGGCGTCGTTGTCTATGCATTGACATTGTTCATGATGGGGTTTAGGCCGAGACATGTGTTGAAGCCTATATAACAGTATTCCTCCCTTTTAAGGGAGGTGGCCCGCAGGGCCGGAGGGTTTGTTGTGCAATATCTAAAAGGGTTCCAAATCCCTCCATCCTTACAAGGCGCCGTGGTTACGCTGGGGAATTTCGATGGTGTTCATGTGGGGCATCAAATCATGCTGCAAACCTTGGTAAACCAAGCGAAGATGCTGAAGGTCCCGAGCATTGTAGTCACCTTCGAGCCACAGCCTCAAGAATTCTTTGCCAAGGAAAAGCCGACCCGACTGATGACCCTGCGCGAAAAGGCGGTTCAATTTGAAGCCTTAGGGGTTGATGCGTTGGTGATTTTGCCCTTCAATGCGGCTTTTGCGGCCATGACGGCTGAATCTTTCATTGAAACGTTCCTGAAAGGCTCGCTCAAGGCCAAACATCTGGTCATTGGGCACGACTGGCGTTTTGGGGCAGGCCGAGTCGGGGACATTCAGATGCTCCGCCATGCGGGCCTAGCGATAACTGAACTCGCGCCGGTGATGATAGAAGGCCATCGGGTGAGCTCGACGGCCATCCGCGACGCATTAAAGACTCATGATTTACTTAAGGCTGAAAAGTACCTAGGCCGTCGTTATAGCATGGATGGCAAAGTTCGCCGTGGGGATGGAAGGGGGCGGCAGTTTGGCTTCCCGACGGCCAACATCGACCCTCGGCGTGTACCGGCCTTGCGAGGCGTTTTTGCTGTGAAGGCGTTCGGCAATGATGGTACAATGTACCCCGCCGTGGCAAATTTAGGCACTCGTCCAACGGTATGCGGCTTGCAAACCTTGCTCGAAGTCCATTTATTGGATGCGGACAAGGCCTTATACGGCGAACGGTTGAAGGTCGTGTTCATGCAGTTTATCCGAGGTGAACAACGCTTTGCGTCTGTTGAAGAGTTACGGGCACAGATAGCGGCGGACGTGACGGTCGCGAAGACCATATTTTATTTAAACGAATAGGCAACAAGATGGATTATAAACAAACATTGAATTTACCTGAAACTGGTTTTGCGATGAAAGCGAATTTATCGCAACGCGAACCAGAGCGCTTAAAAGGCTGGCAAGAGAATAAATTATACGAAGCCATTCGCCAAGCACGTGCCGGCGCGCCCAAATACATTTTGCATGATGGTCCTCCTTATGCGAACGGGGCGATTCACCTGGGTCACGCCACGAATAAAATTCTGAAAGATTTTATATTGAAGGCCAAAACCTTGAGTGGCTTTGATTGCCCATACATTCCGGGTTGGGACTGTCACGGTTTGCCGATTGAAATCAATGTGGAAAAGAAGGTCGGCCGCGTCGGCGATAAAATCAACGCAACTGAATTCCGCAAAGCGTGCCGTGATTACGCCATGACGCAAGTGGAGGCACAACGTAAAGAATTTATCCGCTTAGGCGTGTTGGGTGATTGGGGTCATCCTTATTTAACGATGGATCATGAATTTGAAGCGAACGTCGTGCGTTCACTCGCTAAGATCATTGCGAATGGTCACTTGGTACAAGGGTTCAAACCGGTACATTGGTGTTTGGATTGTAAATCTGCGTTAGCAGAAGCGGAAGTAGAATATCAAGATAAAACATCTTCCTCCGTGCACGTGACGTTCCCCGTGGTGGATCATCTCGCGCTCAACAGCAAAGTGCCGCGTTTAGCGCAAACACGTTTTACGGCAGTGTCACTGGTGATTTGGACAACAACACCTTGGACACTGCCATCGAACAAAGCGGTTTGTTTGCATCCTGATATTGAATATGCATTTGTTGCGGTAAACCGCGGCAATGGTCCTGAATGTTTGGTATTAGCGTCCACGCGTGTGGAAGCATGCATGGCGACGTACGGGATCACCGAATTTGAAGTGATTGCGATGGTGCCGGGCAGCCAATTAGAAAACATTGCGTTGCAACATCCCTGGATAGAAACGTCTGTGCCGGTGATTTTGGGTGATCATGTCACGACAGAAACGGGAACAGGGTGTGTGCATACTGCGCCGGACCACGGTGAAGACGATTACCGTGTGGCGATGGCGTATCATTTAACGATGGATCATCGTGTGGATGCACGCGGATTATTCACGGGCAATACACCGGTTGTGGCGGGCATGCACGTGTTTAAGTCGAATGATACCATTATCCAAACGCTTGCCGAGCATGGAAGATTATTAGCTCAAGACAAAGTGCAACACAGTTATCCTCATTGTTGGCGTCATCGTACCCCGATCATTTTCCGTGCGACACCGCAATGGTTTATCAGCATGGAACAAGAAGGCTTACGTCGCAATGCGTTGAAAGCGATTAGGAATGTAAAATTCGTTCCTGAGTGGGGCGAAGCACGCATTACTAAAATGGTTGAGAATGCGCCGGATTGGTGCGTATCGCGTCAGCGTACATGGACGATGCCTATTACGAGCTACATGCATCGTGACACAGGCGAGTTACATCCGAACACACAAGAAATCATGGAGAAGGTCGCGCTTGAGATTGAGAAGCACGGGATGGAAGCTTGGTACAATTACCCTGATGCGGATCTGATCGGTGATGATGTTTCTTCCTACCATAAGATTCCGGATGGCTTGGATGTGTGGTTTGATTCGGGTGTGACGCATGCATGTGTGTTAGATGTGCGTAAAGAACTGCATTCGCCTGCTGATTTATACTTAGAAGGGTCGGATCAACACCGTGGATGGTTTAATTCTTCGTTGATGACGCGCGTGGCGATGTTTAACGAAGCGCCGTATAAGCAAGTATTGACACATGGTTTCTTGCTGGATGGCACGGGCCGCAAAATGTCGAAGTCCCTGGGTAATGATGTTGCGCCTGATAAAGTAATTTCACAATTTGGTGCAGATATTTTACGTTTATGGGTAGCTGGCAGCGATTATCGCAATGACATGACGTATTCGGATGAGATTGTTAACAGAACAGTCGATGCTTATCGTCGTATTCGTAATACATCGCGCTTTTTATTAGCGAATTTAAATGGGTTTGATCCTCAGCGGGATTTGTTGCCTGCATCGAAATGCACGGCGTTAGATCGTTACATGATCCGTCGTGCGATTGCGTTGCAAGATGAATTGCGTGCGCATTATGATGCGTTCGAATTCCACCAAGTTTATCAAAAACTGCATCATGCCTGCAGCATAGATTTGGGCAGTTTTTATTTGGATATCATCAAGGATAGGCAATACACGGCTAAATCGGATGGGGCTGCGCGTCGCAGTGCGCAAACGGCGTTGTACCATTGGGTGCAAGCGTTGACGCGCTGGATGGCGCCGGTGTTATCGTTCACGGCGGATGAAATTTGGGAACAAATTCCGGGTTATAATGGTGAGTCTTTATTCACGCAAACCTGGTACGACCAATTTCCCACGGATGTGACGGATGCTGTATTCACGGATGAATATTGGAAAGCTATCATGGCTGTTCGTGATGAGGTGAATAAACATCTCGAAGCATTGCGCAAAGCGGGTGATATTGGTTCGGGGTTAGATACGCATGTTGTGTTGCATGCGAAGGACAAAACGCTCGAGCAATTACAGGCGTTGAAAACTGAATTACGTTTTGTACTGATCACCTCGGATGCATCTGTGGTGCCCATGAGTCGCGAATCGAATACGGCGCTCCCTGACTTGGCTGTTGAAATCAATGTGACAAATGCGGTGAAGTGCGTGCGTTGCTGGCAGCGTCGTGAAGATGTAGGCAGTGTTGAAGCTCACCCTGAATTATGTTCACGTTGCGTTGAGAATGTGGATGGGGCAGGTGAGGTTCGCTTCTATGCGTAAGCTAGGATGCGTGTTGATCATTGTTGCGACGTTACTGCTCGATCTGCTTTCTAAAATGTGGGTTTCTCATGTTTTTTATGTGGGAGAGGTGCTGCCGGTATTGCCGAGTTTTAATGTGACGTTGGCGCACAATACGGGTGCTGCGTTCAGTTTCTTGGCACACGAGAGCGGGTGGCAGCGATACTTTTTATCAGGCTTAGCGATCGTCATGTCGATTATTTTTTCTGTTTGGTTATTTCGCACGCCGGTGAAGCATCACTGGACTCGTGTGGGTTTATCGTTGATCATTGGCGGTGCGATAGGTAATGTGATTGATCGATTGCAATACGGATATGTCATCGATTTTTTAGATTTTTTTGTAGGCGTGCATCATTGGCCCGCGTTTAATGTGGCCGATTCGGCCATTTGTATCGGGACGGGGTTGTTGTTGATGGGGATGAAGGAATCCTGATATTTCGTCATTACACAAAAAACCCCCGCCTCGGAATACTCGGCTGCCCCCTTAAAAGTGGGCGAAAGAACTAGAAAAAAACACTCTTTGCCCACTTTTAAGCAACTGTGTTGAATGTCAACTGTTTTGCATGAGATGCTCTCCAAAATTGGCCTGCCAGGGAGAATTTTTGCGAACCATGGCATTCAGTATTACGAGCAGTTTACGCATACATGCAGTCATTGCTACTTTCTTGAGTTTCCCGGCTTTTAGCAGTTTTTGGTAAAACGCTTTTATTGCTGGATTGAATTTTGTGGCGGACAAAATTGCCATGTATAGGGCGGTCCTAGGCCCACTTCGGCCTCCCCATGTTTGTCGTTTGCCGACTGATTGCCCACTATCTTTGTTAAATGGGGCAACACCCACCAATGCAGCAATCTCCTGATTGGAAACTTTACCTAGCTCGGGTAGCTCTGCTATTAATGTTGCCGCTGTAATATCCCCAATTCCTTTGGCCGTGCATAATAAAGCGGCTTTGGCCTTCCATTCCTCGTTCCTTGCTATTTCTTTAGCCAGTTCTACATCCATTTTTGCCAGTTGCTTTTTCATAAACTCTATTGTTTGCTCA
>JBIOEA010000041.1:0-15172 GCA_044445605.1 Gammaproteobacteria bacterium
AGCGAGTGCGACACGACCGAGTGTTGCTTGAATGAATCCAGTGTTTCGAACATGAGGTGCAACGAGTGCACCGAGTCCTGCATCGTGGATGGTGATGGAGCCTTCATTGATGACAGAGGAGCCAGCAGGTGCATCAGTGAAGTGATAATTGCCCTTCATGAAATCGCTGTTAGTGATATTAGCGGTTGTGGCGAGTAAGCCGGCGACATCGACGGTAGCCGTTTTGCCAAACACGATCCCCGCTGGGTTGACGATAAACACTTGGCCATTGGATGAGATGCTACCGAGGATTTGAGAAGTGTTACCGCCGGTGACGCGGTTTAATGTGACAGAGCTGGAAGAGGGATCAACGAATTTAACGCTTTCATTTGTACCGAGCGAAAAATCTTTCCAGTTGATGACAGCGCGGCCAGTGGTTTGTGTGATAACCGTGCTTGAGCCATTATTTTGAATACGGGCCGAACCTGCCGCAACACTGCCACCGGTTGGGCCCGCCAAGGCAGGGGAGGCCGCCGTTAATAGGCATATAGACACCCCGCGGCTAATATTACCGAGATTAAGTTCGTGCTTTCTAGCCGAATCTAACCATGAATACTTCACAGACACCCTCACTTTGGCAGCTCCCTACTACTCTATATCTGCCATGACAGCCATATATAAAGTATAGTAGGAAAGCGGAGCTTATCAAGCTAATAAACTAAAGTTATAGTGTTTAAAATCAGAGGGATAGGAGGTGGAGGAAGGTGTGTGTTGTGTCTCCTAAAGTTTCAGTTAAACAACCCGATAAGAGGGGGTATGAAACAAGCAACAGAGATAGTCATTAATTCAACCCTGTTGACTGAAGAAGTAAGCGCGATATTCTATGAATTCGTGTTGGGGATAGGGTTGGAGGTCGTGGAATGCGGGTGCATAGAATCGCTCTCGCAGAGCCGTTTACGACATATTACAGACCCGGTCACGATGCTCGATGGCCGGTTGTTTGAGCTCAATCACGTCCGTGTGAATCCTGAAGCGGATAACACATTAATACTGGCGCGCTTAGCCAAAGCATTAGAGCAATCGGGGGTAAAGATACTGAATCCTCCGCATCAGCACGATTTAAAAGTCTGTTACAAACCACTGGGCGAGCTAAGCGATGTGGTACGGTTTTACGTCAACGCCCAAGGTCGATTGACATTTCTCTCTTCATCAGTGAAACTGCATGTAGTGTCATGCAAGATGTGAGTAAACAATGAAAAAGTGGATTTTACCTCTGGTTGCCCTAATGCTTTTCGGGTGCAGCTCTTCAGATAATGACGTGCCGCGTCGTGCGATTCAATACATTGAAGTCGCTGAACAAGGCAAAGGTCAGTTGCGTCGGATTTCTGGCGTGGTCGAAGCCGGGAATGAGGCTGAACTTTCTTTCCAAGTTGCTGGCAATGTTGCTTCGGTTGCTGTTGCTTCGGGTGATGCCGTGGCCATCGGGCAAACCTTAGCGACCCTCGATGATAAACCTTATCACTTGAATGTGGATGCTGCTAAGGCCGAGCTCACTAAAGCGCAAGCTATTCAAGCTGAAAAGAAAAGTGATTACGACGCTAAGTCTACGTTATTCGAGAAAAAGTTTGTTTCTAAAACCGTGCTGGATAATGCGCGCGCTGAATACGAAGCAGCTCAACAAAACATTGAAAGTGCAAAAGCAAAATACGCGCTAGCATTGCGTGATCTCGATAATACTGTTTTAAAAGCGCCTTTCGCAGGGGATATTGCTTCACGCAACGTCGATGCGGGGATGAATGTCGCCGTAGGGCAGCCTGTGTTCAAATTATTGGGTAAGGAAGGATTTGAAGTATCCGTGTCCTTGCCTGAAACATTGCGCAAAGATGTGAAGTTAGGGTCGTTAGTGGACATTGCTTTCCCCAGTTTACATGGCCCTCGTCGCAAAGGTGAAGTCACGGAAATTGCCGTGGCCACAGACACGGGCAATGCGTTCACAACAAAAATATCGGTAAACGAAACGGTGGGCTTATACCCCGGATTAACGGCTGAAGTGTGGTTTGAACTGCATACAGAGAAAAAGGGTGAAACCTATTTGATTCCTGCATCTGCATTGATCACTTCTAATGAACCTGGTTTTGGTTATGTTTTCGTTTACGATCCCAAAACAGAAACGGTGAAAAAAACACGGATCAGCGTGAAAGACATTCGGGAAAACAGTGTTGAAGTCACGGCAGGGTTGCATCTTGGCGACAAAGTGGCGACAGCTGGCGTACACTTTTTGACAGATGGACAAGCCGTTACTTTATATAGAGAGCCCTAAACGCTATGTTTTCACTCACTCGTTTTGCGTTGAAAAACACCGCACTGTTTTCAGTGCTGTTGGTCATGATGGTGGTATTGGGGACATGGACCTACATGCATTTCCCCAGTCAAGAAGATCCCTCGTTCACGATTCGCGAAGCGGTGGTAACGACATTTTATCCAGGGATGTCTGCTGAAGGGATTGAAGATCTGGTGACGCGGCCTCTTGAAGAAAAAATCCGCGAAATCCCCGAAGTGGAATTTATCCGATCTTCATCGAAAACAGATATGTCGGTGATTCACGTCACGGTGGCCGATCGTTATTTTGAGTTGCAGCCCATCTGGGATGAATTGCGCAATAAAGTCGACAGTGCGGCGACGTCGTTGCCATCGGGGGTGAAAGGCCCGTTTGTGAATGATGATTACGGTGATGTCACGATTGCGACATTAGCCTTGACCAGTGATGGTTTTACGCCGGCGCAAATGTATGACACCGCGATGGACATTCGTCGTGGCATTTACAATTTAAAAGGGATCAAGAAAGTCACGTTTTATGGTGTTCAGGACGAAACGATTTATTTGAATTTTTCAAATGCGAAGTTGGCTGAGTTTGGCATTGCGCCGCAAGCATTGATTCAAAGCTTACGGGCGGCGAACACATTATTGCCGGGCGGCAAGATGGAAGTGATGGATCGGACGTTGGTTATTGAGCCTTCCGGGCATTTTTCATCGTTAGAAGAAGTGGCTGAGTTACAGCTTATCAGTCCTAAAACAGGCAAGGCCATTTACTTACGTGATTTGGTGGATGTCTCCCGCGAATACGTGGATCCGCCTAAAACCTATGCGTTCTGGCAAGGCAAACCTGCGATCATGATTGCGGTCTCAATGAGTGAGGGGATGGATATTCTCGAATTGAGTGATCGGTTAACGACCTTCATGAAGTCAGCGGAATCGCAATTGCCGGTCGGATACAGTTTGCATTTTGCGACTTTCCAGGGTGACTGGGTGAGCCAGAGTATGGCGAGCTTCACGGGGAACCTCTATCAAACATTAGCGATTGTATTAGCCGTGGTGATTTTGTTTTTAGGGATGCGCACAGGTCTGATCGTGGGGTTAAACGTTCCACTGACTTTATTACTGACATTGATTGTGATGTATGCCCTGCATATTCCCTTGCATCGCGTATCGATTGCCGCGTTGATTATTTCGTTGGGCTTATTGGTTGACAATGGCATTGTGGTGGCGGAAGACATCAAGAGCCGATTGCAACGGGGCGAACCGCGCGATAAAGCATGTTTGCATGCTGGCGACAGTTTGGTGATTCCATTGTTGACTTCGTCCTTGACAACGATTTTGGCATTTTTACCATTGATGTTGGCGGAGCACCGCGCGGGCGAATACACTTATGCGATTTCGCAAGTGGTCAGTATCACGTTATTGGGATCGTGGTTTTTGGCTGTAACGGTCGTGCCGTTAGCGTGCTTTAAATTCATGCAAGTGGAAGAAACGGGTTTTGAGGAACAAGATGTTCGTCAAGCGTCACGTTTTTATGGTGGATATCGTGGTGCATTGGAATGGGTCTTGCATCATCCAAAGCCATTTTTAATGGGAATGGGGTTATTGTTAGTGTTATCGATTTTCATGATGAAATTCGTGCCGAAGCAATTTTTCCCACCGTCTGATCGTGCGCAATACACGGTTTACCTGGATGTTGCACGTGGTGCAAGCATCAAGCAAACGGAAAAATCGGTCGAGAAATTAACATCATGGTTGCTGAATAAAGCAGAAAATCCTGCTGTGACGAACACCGTTGCATACGTGGGCGAGGGCGGTCCTCGTTTCTTCTTATCGTTATCACCCTTTGATCCCGATGCGCACCGTGCTTTTGTGTTAGTGGACGTGAAAAAACTTGATGATGTGAATGCGATGATTAAGAAAACGCAACGGTATGTTCTGGAGAATTTACCGGATGCGAATGCGGACGTGAAGAAATTATTTTTGGGGCCATCGGAAACGGGAATGGTCCAGTTACGCATCAGCGGGCCGGATCCCGAAAAGTTGTATGAATTAGCGGGTCAGGCGAAAGGGTTTTTCCAAGCGATACCGGGGACGGTGTCGATTGATGATGATTGGGGCAATAAAACGGCCACGGTGTATGTAGATATTGATGAGGCTCAAGCGGGACGCAATTCGATAACCGCCATGGATGTTGCACTCTCGCTGAATGCATTTTATTCGGGTTATGCGATCACGGATTTTTACGAAGGGGATAAAGTGATTCCGATCGTGCTGCGTGCAGAGGGGACGGAGCGCGGGTTAATGGACAATTTACGTACGGTCAACGTGTATTCACAAATCACGGGCAAGAGCGTGCCGCTGTTACAGATTGCGCAATTTGTTCCCTCTTGGAAGTTCGGGCATTTAAAGCGGCGTAACTTTGAGCATACGATCACGGTGAGTGCGCGCAATCCTGGGTTGTACGCGGTTGAATTGATGAACGAAGTATTGCCGATGATCGAAAAAGCATCATTGCCACCGGGGTATCATGTTGAGTGGGGTGGGGAAGTAGAGGATTCTGTTAAAGCGCAAAAGGCGTTGTTTGTGTACCTGCCATTGTGCTTGGTGTTAGGGTTTGTATTATTGGTCTGGCAGTTTAATTCGGTGCGTCGAGCAGGGATTGTATTTTTGACATTGCCATTATTGATGATGGGTGGTGTGTTTGGATTAGTGCTGATGCATGCGACATTTGGGTTTGTGGCCATGCTAGGCTTTATGTCATTGGGCGGTATCTTGGTGAACAATGCGATCGTATTGATTGACCAAGCGGATGAAGAGTTGCGAGCAGGTGAGGATGTGCGGCAGGCGGTGATCAATGCGTGCATGAGACGGTTCCGTCCGATTTTAATGACAACCTTGACGACTGTATTGGGATTGGTGCCGCTGATTTTGTTTGGTGGCGATATGTGGTACGGCATGGCGTGCGTGATTGCATTTGGATTGACGGTGGCGACGGTGTTGACGCTGGGCGTGGTTCCTGTGTTGTATATATGGTTTATGCAACCTTAGGAAAACCCCCGCCTCGGAATACTCGGGGGTTTTTCTTGTAGGGGCGAAATATCTTTCGCCCTCTTAGATAACGGCTTTACTGCGCTTTCATGGTCGCAGCATTCTTCGATGATGTTGTTGATTTCGTTTTTGCAGGTGTTGCTTTGACAGGTTCTTCCGAGCGTGTCCAGGTACGGTTGCTACCGAACAATGAGATACCCATATAGCCACGGAACACTAAGGTATTACCATCTTCAGACAATGTCATGTTGGCGCTATACAGATTACCTGTGAGTGGGTCTAACACATGGCCATTGATGAATTTATTGGCCTGATTTGTATCTGGCACAAAGCCCCATAAAAATTGCAGGCCTTTTATTTTTTTATCTGTAAAGGGAGCTGGGCAGTTGACGCAATTGACAGGTGCGTTGGGGTCTTCTTTCATCAGTGAGTCACCGATGCTGCCGTTGTAAACCAGGTTGCCTTGCTCATCTTTATCTTGATAGATATGAACGATGCTTTCCTTGGTTTTCCCATCATCATTTTTATAGGTGATCCAATCGCCTACGGGCGTCGTTGGCGCAGGGGCGGCAGCAGGCGCAGCGGCAAAGAGGGGAAGGGTAACAAATAGGACGGAGGCGGCAATCAGTTTTTTCATGGTGAATTCTCTATCAATGGGTTAAATAGAGTATAGCCTGGGTTAGTTAAAATGCACCTGACTTTCGCTATCCCTAAAATCAATGGGTTACGAATGGCATGTTATGTTGTAACATGTTATATTATGGTGTATCCTTAGACGAAGGAGGTGTGCGATGAATCTGAATATTTATCTTGAAGATGCTTTGGCCAAACAAGTGGCCATGCAAGCTAAGCTCCTTGGGGAGACACGGAATGCCATTATTCGTTTGGCTATCCGTGAGTTTTTGGCGCACCATCAGGCGACCCAATGGCCCCATGCTGTACAAACGTTTTTGGGTATGCCATCTTTTCCTTCCTTTGAAGATTACCGATCAGAATTAAAATCACCCAAAGAGGACCCTTTTGAATGAAGTACTTACTGGATACTTGTGTTGTCAGTGATTATATTAAAGGCCAGGCAAATACTCGGGCAAAGCTTTTGTCTTGTATGCCAAGCGAAACAGCTATATCGACTGTCACTTTGTTTGAAATTCACTATGGCTTGGAACGTAATCCCGCAATAGCACTAAAAATTAAACCCATTTTGCAGTCTTTGATTGAAGTAATGACAGTATTGCCCTTTACTGAAAAAACGGCCCTTCATGCGGGGAGTTTACGTGCCTATTTACAGCAACAAGGAACACCTATAGGTAGCTATGATATTTTAATTGCAGCAACGGCTACAACCGAAAATTTGATTCTAGTAACCTCTAATTTAGGGGAATTCTCGAGAGTGCCAACCATCCAGCTAGAAAATTGGCGATAGCAATTGCCTCTTAATTTCTGTACACTTCGTAAGAGATAATATGTTATTGAGGTTCCGATGTCTGTCGTCAATTTAATGTTAAAACCTGGTTTTGCCAAGCCATTATGGGCAGGGAACCCTTTTGTTTACCCTCGTGCCTTGGTGATGCCTGCGTCTGAGCCTGAGCTCGGCCAATGTGTCACCGTGACCGATGCCGACAAGACGCCGATTGGTTTTGGGGTATACAACCCGAACTCCCTCTACCGCGTTCGGATTTTAGGTTGGGCATCAGAAAATTTGAGCTCATTGGATGCCATTATCCGTCATCGCCTGAATCAAGCAAAAACTCTCCGTGATGCTTTCATTGACCCTGCTTATACTACTGCTTATCGTCTTTTAAATAGCGAAGGGGATAACCTATCGGGCGTAACGATCGATATGTACGGTAAAGTAGGGGTGATCGCCATCAGCGGCGCTTGGGCTGTCATCCATTTAGATACTCTCAAAGCAGCTTGCCAAGCCGTCTTCCCGGACGTCACGTTCATCGTGCGTTTTCAGTCCAAGCCGTTATCTCAAGAAGGCATGACAGCGTTGCCTAAATTAGATAACCCTGCACCGACGATCGAAGTGATTGAGAATGATGTGAAATACGCGATCGATTTTGCCACGGCGCAAAAAACCGGTTTTTACTGTGATCAACGTGATACGCGAATGCTTGTGCGCACGTGTGCTAAAGGCCGTCGAGTGTTGGATACCTTCTGTTACACGGGTGGTTTCAGTTTAAATGCCGCACTGGGTGGCGCAACCGCGGTCCTGGGGATCGATTCCTCTGAGCACGCCATTGCCCTCGCTCAAAAGAATGCGGCGTTGAACAACCTTACTCAAGTGACGTTTGAAGAAAACGATGCGATGAAGGCGATTCAAGAACATACCGGCTATGATTTCATTATTTTAGATCCGCCTAAATTGGCACCAAGCCGCCAACACGTGGAAAAAGCAAAATCACATTATTTGAAATTGAATCGTGAAGCGATTGCGCATTTACCGAGTGATGGGTTTTTGTTAACGTGCAGTTGCTCGAGCGCCATGGACATAACGCTTTTCAAGCGTTTATTGTTAGAAGCCGCGATGGGTGCTAAGCGTCAGATTCAAATCGTGACAACCGGTGGCAGTGGGCCTGATCATCCGGTGAACCCTGCGTATCTCGAAAGTGAATATTTAAAATGGGTGTTGGTGAGGGTATTGTAGGAGCGAAACATCAAAACTTCCCCTTCTTAGGAAGAATCGGCTTTTCATGTAACTTCGCATATATTTGTCGCAACACCGGCCATTGAGCTTCTTCTTTCGCTTTATCGATTTTCGTTTGATCCTGTGCTCTAACTTGTTTTTCAGCTTCTTTCTGATAGGTCGCGATCATTTGTTCGCTGCGACGATAGCTGGATTGCGCCTTCACCACATATTCGGTTTGCGTGGGTATTTCTTTGGCAAACAACGCCTTGGGGTTTTTAACGATCAAACCTTCCAGCTGATGCGAAGCATCACCCGGGAACTGTGATTTATAGCGTTGCATTTTTGATTGCGCCATCATCGGCAAGTGCATAAAGGCACGCAAGACATCGCGTTTAGAATACAAGCGATGTTCCGCTTTAAATTTATTGAAAATAGCAGGATTGATCAGCAACACACCCTCGCGCGTCATGAAAATCGCTGAATTGGCTTTATTAATCGCAATCGTGTTATTCGCAATGCCCTTACGTAGCCAGATTAAAAATTGTTCGCCCAGCGCCCGTTCTGTTGCTAATTGGGTCTGAATCATTTCCCAGCGATCATTGCTGGTTTTTCTGAGAAAACGATCCAGAAGATTATCGATTTCTTCTTGAGGATGAATTTCGGGATGCTCGTCCGGATGTTTTTCAACCGTTTGTAATTGGTGTTCAAGCCATTCTTCTAAAAATGCCAAGGCGGCATAGAAGAGTGTGGGATGTTCATATTCGCCTTCGCCATTCAGCATCAATACCCATTGTTCGAACGCATCTGGGTTGCTCATGATCCAGTACAAACCATCGGGTGGCATGAGCCGGGAGGCAATCGTTAAATGGTATCCTGCGAATGTCTGCGTTTCGCCGCCAATTTTGTTAATGCGATAGTATTCGCCTTGATAATCAAGCCCGCCGATCAATGGGTCCCATTTGCACGTGGGGACGCCTGATTCGCTGCACAGGGAAATATCATATTGTGAAATCAAATCACCCACGCGGGATAGCAGCATGCCGGTGAACATCACATAATTCCATAAGGATTTTTCATTATCGGTGACGCGGTTAAGTATTTCGCCCGCAAGCACGTAAGGTTCGCGCAATACAATCAGCGTTGAAGCGAGGGCCAGTTGTCTATCGAGCCAAGAAAGACGACGACTTTTAAGGCTGGGAATGTTTTGTACAAACTGGGCATAGGATTCAATCAGTTGAAGATACAGTGTATTGAAGTATTCAGGCGGTGCACCGCTTTGCCGACGTACCTGATCCACCGAATCATTCCGTTCACCAACAGACAGTAATTCATCTGCCGATAAAACGCTGTGCACGCGATCGTATACAAAGGAGTCATCATCGGATCGACCCAGTCTGAAGCTATATTTTGGTGTTTTCATGGTTCAACATGAGTCCTCACGTTCCTTGTGAATATTCCCCGGTAGAGGCTTGCGCCACTTCGCCAGCATCCTTGCTAAGGCGTTCGAGTTGAAGTTTGTCGTAAGCGTCCGCCATGATTTCCAGGGCTTCAAGACTCGCGGGTGTCTGTGGGTATGCTTCTAACACGGTTTGTGCGCGATTCGCAGAGGCTAAATAGGCGCCGCGTCTATAATAGTAACGTGCCACATGCATTTCAGAGTCGGCTATTTCATTGCGGATGGCAATCATGCGTTGACGCGCATCTGGTGCATAGAAGCTGTCAGGGTAACGCGCCACGAACTCATCATAATATTCAAAGGCTTCACGGTAATCGCTCATGTCACGTTGCGTGAGGTCGAGCGGTAAAAAGCGCGCCACAAACCCAACACTTTCTGTCGACTTGATAAGGCCTCTCATATAATATGGGTAATCAATGTATTTGCTGGAAGGATGCAGACGGATAAAGCGATCGGCAGCTCTTAGCGCAGAAGGTTGTTCGTTTCGACGGTAATAGGCATAGATAATATTCAGGTGGGTGTTTTCAATGTTATCGCCGAAGGGGTATTGTCTGTCTAGGCTTTCATAGGCTTCAATGGCTTTAGAATAACGTTTCTTTTGAAGCGCTTCCGTCGCTTGTGTATAAATTTTATCTTCAGGGACATCTTGGTAAGGGTCCTTTTTTCCCTTGGAACTACAGCCTATCAGCAGGATGCTGCAGCACAATACAATGAAGAGACTCAACTTATTGCGGTTCATGATTTACCCTTATATACACTACCCAGAACACGCAGTATAATAGCACAGGACTTACGCAAAACGTGCCTCACTGTGTTAAAAAGCTCCTCAAAATGCTCACATAGTACCCCTATGCTGCGCTTTTTCGTCGCTTTTTGCCTTGTGATCCACGTGTTGCGGGTGTCCTGTCCTCGTGTAATTCCCATTTTTTTAAGTAGTTATTATGAATGAAACGATAGAAGCCCATTTTGTGATCGAAGACGCCCAAGCAGGGCGGCGGCTTGATCAGGTGTTAACTGAATTACTGTCTGTGCATTCGCGTGGACGGGTGCAAAGCTGGATTGAAGCAGGCCAGGTGACTGTCAACGGTAAAGTGGTAGCGGTCAAGCAGCGGTTATGGGAGGGCGATAAGATTGATGTTGCCGTGGTGTTGGCGATTGAAACTGAGGATCAGGGCGAGGATATGCCGCTCAATATTGTTTATGCCGATGATTCCGTGATCGTGATCAATAAGCCGGCCGGGTTGGTTGTCCACCCGGGAGCAGGCATTCGTGAAGGCACCTTGATGAATGCGTTGTTATACCATTATCCTGAATTGGCACATCTTCCGAGAGCGGGGATAGTGCATCGTTTGGACAAAGACACGACGGGGCTGATGGTGATTGCGCGCACGGTGGAAGCGCACACTGCATTGGTTGAAGCGTTGCAAGAACGGAACGTGAAGCGAACCTATCTGGCTATCACGCAAGGGGTGCTGCGGTCATCAGGCACGGTCGAAACAAACATGGGGCGCCATCCTAAAAACCGGGTGAAGATGGCTGTGCTGGATGAAGGTAAGCATGCGGTGACGCACTATCACATATTAGAGCGGTTATTTGCGCATACGTATGTACAGTGTGATTTAGAAACGGGGCGCACGCATCAGATACGCGTACACATGGCGCACTTAGGCTATTCTCTGTTGGGAGATCCTGTCTATGGCCCTGCGCAAACGCGCATGAAAGGATTGCAGCCGGAGACGATTGCGGCAGTGCAGGGGTTTAAGCGTCAAGCATTGCATGCGACGTTATTGGCATTCGAGCACCCCGAGACGGGCGAGTGGGTAGAATTCAAAGCCGAGCTGCCACAGGATATGGCCGAATTATTAGCGATATTACGGAAGGATAATCCCCATGTTCCCCATCATTCAACCTGATTGGCCAGCGCCGAAAAACGTTCATGGATTCACGACGACGCGGATGGGCGGTGTGAGCCAAAGCCCGTATGACACCTTCAATTTAGGCATCCACGTCAATGATAATCCGGATGATGTCATTAAGAATCGCGCGATATTGCGCGAACAATTACCGTCGGAGCCTTTCTGGTTGTCGCAGCAACATACCACGATCGCATTGGAACTGGCGCCGTTTGCTGAACCGCCGCGTGCTGATGCGAGTTACACGCGGGAGCCGAATAAAGTGTGTGCGGTGATGACGGCAGATTGTTTGCCGATATTGGTATGCGATAAAAAAGGCACGATCGTGAGTGCGATCCATGCCGGGTGGCGCGGATTGGCGACGGGAATATTGCCGTTGACGTTGGATGCCTTAGAAATACCCGCAGAAGAAACGTTGGTATGGTTGGGCCCAGCGATTGGGCCGACGGCGTTTGAATTACGTGAAGATGTCCGTCATGCGTTTTTGTCGAATCATATGGCCGACGAAACGCATTTTAAGGTGTTTGAAGATCGCTTCTTAGGTGATATGGTCGCGATGGCAAGATGGCAGTGTGCCAAGCGTGGCATAACGAATGTATATGGTGGCGGATTGTGCACTGTGTCCGATCCTGAGCGGTTTTTTTCATTCAGACGCGATGGGGAAACGGGACGGATGGCGACATTAATATGGATAGCGTGAGAGGTAGTGCTATGATGAGAGTGATAAGCGTCATGATGATGACATTTGTTTTATGTTCATTTGCAAAAGCGGAGAAATCGATGCCTACTGATGTGTATGGTTTTTCATTCAAAACATTGTATTCCCAAAAACCGATGCCACTCTCCGACTACAAGGGGAAGGTGTTATTGATAGTCAATACGGCTTCTGAATGTGGTTTTACAAAGCAATACGCGGCCTTGGAAGCGTTGTATCAGAAATACGAATCGCAAGGCTTAGTGATTATTGGCGTGCCGAGTAACGATTTTGGTGGCCAAGAGCCGGGCAGTGATCAAGAAATTGCGAATTTTTGTAGGATAAATTATGGGGTGACTTTCCCCATGACCGCTAAAGAAGTGGTGTCTGGCGAGCATGCGCATCCTTTTTATCTGTGGGCTCGGCAAGAACTGGGTTTTGGTAGTGCGCCAAAATGGAATTTCCACAAATACTTAGTGGGTCGAGACGGTAAACTGATTGATTATTACTATTCCACCACATCACCCGATAGTAAAAAATTGATTAAAGCCATTGAGGCGGCACTTGCCAAGGCATAGAATGGCGACACTCCGAGGCAAAAGCATCCTAATAGGCATCACAGGCGGCATAGCGGCCTACAAGGTGCCCTATCTCATACGTGGATTAAAAGCCTTGGGCGCTGATGTACGGGTCATTCTGACGACTGCGGCCAAACAATTCGTCACACCTACCACCCTCCAAGCCATCAGTGGGCATCCTATTCATGATGACTTATTTGACCCTACTCAAGAAGCAGCCATGGGGCATATTGATTTAGCCCGTTGGGCAGACCTTCTCTTGATCGCTCCAGCTACCGCTGATTGCTTGGCACGGCTAGCCCATGGACATGCCAATGATTTACTCACCACGGTGTGCCTTGCAACCGAAGCACCCATTTTATTAGCACCTGCCATGAATCGAGTCATGTGGCAAAACCCTGCCACGCAAGCCAATATTGCCATATTAAAAGCGCGTCATGTTGATGTGCTTCCTATCGGTGACGGAGAACAAGCCTGCGGCGACATCGGCGAAGGACGAATGCTCGAACCCGATGCCATCATTGACCATCTACTCATGCGAGTTTCTGCTGGACCTTTACAAGGAAAAAAGATTCTGATCACCGCAGGGCCAACACATGAAAAAATTGATCCTGTGCGTTTCATCAGCAACCCTAGCACAGGCAAAATGGGGTATGCCATTGCGATCGCTGCAGCCAGCATGGGTGCGGACGTGACCCTTATATCTGGGCCAACCACATTACCTTCCCCCAAAGGTCTCCATACAGTGCGTGTTACTACTGCTTCTGACATGCAGGATGCAGTCATGCGATATGTGCACGATCAAGATATCTTCATTGCGGCAGCGGCAGTAGGAGATTATCGGACCGAAACCATTTCAACTCAAAAAATAAAAAAAACGAACAGCCCATTATCCATCACATTGGTTCCAAACCCAGACATTTTAAAAGCAGTATCAGCACTGCCTAAGCGGCCCTTTTGCGTCGGATTTGCAGCGGAAACGGAAGCACTATTAAAGAATGCTGCGAGTAAACTTGCGTCAAAAAATTTGGATATGATTTGCGTGAATGATGTGTCTGATCAAACCATTGGCTTTGGGAGCGATGAAAATGCATTAACAGTAATGACGCCGACGCTCGAATCACATTTGCCTAAACAACCCAAGCATATGCTTGCTAAAAAGTTACTACAGCTGATATCTGTAGAGAGTCAATATGAATAAAAATTTAAAAGTTATAAGCCTTGTTGTCTTTGGTAATGCGCTTGATTACTATGACTTCATGTTATTTGCCTATTTAGGTGCGATTATCACTGGTTACTTCATTCCAGATTTAGATCCCGTGCAGTCTCACCTTTTAAGCTTATTGCTGTTCGCGATTCCATTTGTGATTCGTCCTGTTGGTGGATATTTTTTTGGGAAACTATCGGATATAAATGGCAGAGGCTATGCACTTGGCCAAACATTAAAATATGCAAGCTTTGCTAGCCTTGGTATTGCATTGTTACCAGGCTATGAAATCGGTGGCTTAGTTTCTATTGTGCTCTTTATACTACTGAGAGCATTGCAGGGGTTGTCTCTCGGAGGAGAGTATACAACTGCCGGTACAGTGCTGATGGAAAAGTACAATACGCATAGAGGGCTGTTAAGCGGTATTGTAGGAGCTTCAGGAACAGTTGGCAGCTTTTTGGCATTCTCTTTCTCATGGCTTTACCTCAACGATTATTTGTCAGGCGATGCTTGGCGTATTGCATTTGGCATTGGATCAGCCATGACATACATTAGTTACCTCCTTAGGAAAAAATTAAAAAATGAAATGGTATGTTCAGTTGACACTAAGGCTTTCAGATACAACATATCGCATCGCAAGGCAATTTTAATCACCCTTTTCACTGGCATCTTGGTAGGTGTGACCATTTGGATCCCCGTAATATATGCAAATTTTTACCTAACCAAAATACTCCACTATCCCTATTCCGCTGGACTAAACGCTACGCTGATCGCTTTGGTAGGCTCTATTGTTTTAACACCTTTTTTTGGGTACCTCTCCGATCGCTACAGCCGTCCAGAAATTGTAATGACCGTTGGTGCCGTACTTACTATTCCTTTATGCCTGCTCGGATTTCCCCTGATCCAGCAAGGGAACTTAATTGGGCAGGTTTTCCTCATCCTTGCTGCTGTTATTTTTGCCGCTCCAATGCATGCCATGGTGAATGCATTATTCCCCGTGGAAATACGTGGACGATCTATTAATACAACCTTCATGCTTGGCGCATCTGTTGGGAGCCTTATCCCAGTCATTTCGGGTTACTGTGCAACTAATTACAACATACATTCTCTTCCAGTTGGCTTTGTTGTTATTTTTGGCATTATCACATCTATTATTTTTTACCTTAATTTTTTCAAGAAAAGTAGGCTTAAATAACATTTGCCCTCTAGGGCCTGTTGACATTTCAATATAATGCTTTGATTTATAAGAGCAAACTCGTAGAATTGGTTTTCCAAGACACAACAAAACGAGTTTGCAATGACCCGACTTCTGCTCACGGATGAGATTTGGTCGAAGCTAAGAACGA
>JBIOEA010000042.1:0-15166 GCA_044445605.1 Gammaproteobacteria bacterium
CAGATTGATACGCTGCGTAAGCAAAGAAAAATCCCCCGACACAAGAACCGTCTCGCAAGCTCGACGATTCCTGTGTCTGCCCCCTTTACAAAGTGGGCGAAGAGTTCTTCGTTTTGTGATCTTGTGGTAGTGAACGATTACACTTCCCCAATCTACCCTTTATTAACGCCATCGATTTCAACTGGCTTACCTATGCCTTGCGGAACCTTCTGCCCTTGCTGATCCTGCTGTGCTTGGGATGCAGCATTATTCTCATCCATTTCTCTTTGGAGGCGTTCTGCCCATGTTTCACCGATATGAACTGTTTCAGATTGTGTTGTATCAGTTGCTGCTTCAGCGAAGGCTGTCCCAACGGCAAAACCTAATGTTAAGGTACCAACCACCATACATTTCAAAAGATTCATGATCACTCCTTGATATCGCGAATGGGGAATTCCTATTCTGAAGTGTAGGTTATATCCTTCTATTACGCCAAGCATGGCGGTCATCGTGCTTTATATGCTGTTCACCAAAAGACAGGTGAATGTTGGAACATGCTGCGCGCAACGCTTTTTCACCTTCTTGCCCGATCTGGTTCCCTCCAACATACACTTTTTTGATACCAGGATGATCGCGCAGTACCTCAGCTAAAGCCGTAGCGCCTAAATCGGTGAGGTGTTGATTCCTGACATCGAGCGTTGCAATGGTTGGTTTTGTTTTCAAGACCTGCGCTAGCGCTTGGGCGCTCACGTCTATCATGGATTGGGGAGGAACATAGATAGCCTTGGATGTTGTGTCAGCAATGATTGGCCCTAAAAACATACTGTACCCAAAATGCATAAAAAAGCATTCAAAATTTTTATCTTTTAGAACAACATCAAGCGATTTTTGCCGATCATCGGTATGACGTTCGCGCTCAGCACAGTGCATTGCTGCTAACGCTAGGTATTTAGCCGCGAGAGGCAAATTTCTTTTTGCTTGAAAGTGGTTGGCAAGGTTTAACGCTTGAGTTTGTAATGACAAGTCAGAGGTCTTAGGATAATCCGCACAGGCATGATAGGCATGCACGTAGGATTCAACATTATAGCGGCTTGCATTAAACATATCATATCCTTTTAAGTTACATCGCTTCTAACCGCGCTTGCTGCGATTGCAGCCCACTGACCAATGCAGTCAGTTCTTCAACACGCGCCTTATCTTTCAACACAACCGTTTCCGGTGCACGCTCAGTATAATGTGAGTCAGATAGTTTTTGGGAAAGTTTTTGCAACTCTTGCATATTTTTTGTCAACAATTTTGCGATCCGCGCGAGCTCTGCGTCTTTATCAATCAGATCCGCCAGCGGCACGTGCAACTCAACGTTTTCAATCAACGCACTGGCCGTCGCAGGCAATGCAGCATTCACATCCACAAATGTCATCTCGCCAATATTCGCCAATTTATTCATGAAGGCGGTGTATTGTTTGAAGCGATTGACCGTCGCTGTATCGGCATTCTTAATCAACACAGGCAGCGCAACTTTGGGAGAGATCCCCATTTCGCCACGGATATTGCGAACAGCAATAATGACCGCTTGCAACCATGTCATGTCTTTTTCTGCAGTTTCATCGATAAGCTCAGCGTTGACCTCGGGATACGCCATGATCATGATGGATCCCAATGCAGGATGCGTGATCTCAGCCACACGCTGCCAAATTTCTTCGGTAATGAATGGAATGAAAGGATGGAGTAACCGCAAGACCGATTCCAGCACCGTCACCAGCGTATAACGCGCCGCTTGTTGAACGCGTACAGAAGCATCTTGCAATTGGGGCTTGGATAATTCCAAATACCAGTCACAGAAATGGTTCCAAACAAATTCATACAAGGTTTGCGTGGCAAAATCATAACGGAAATGATCGAGACTTTCCCGAACCGACTGAATTGTTTTTTGCAGCAGTGACAGAATATAGCGATCCGCCAAGCTGAAGTCGCAATCCGCGATGGCAGGGTAGGGGTGGCCTTCCGTGTTCATCAACACATAACGCGCACTGTTCCATAATTTATTGCAGAAGTGACGATAACCGTTCACGCGATTCAAATCAAATTGTACGTGACGTTGGCTTGACGGCAGTGAGCAGAACATCAATCGCAAGGCATCTGTTCCAAACGAAGGAATGCCGTCAGGGAATTCTTTGCGTGTATCCCGTTCAATTTGTTTAGCCATTTGAGGTTGCATCAATCCCGCGGTGCGTTTTGCCACGAGAGATTCCAAATCAATGCCTTGAATCAAGTCGAGTGGATCCAACACATTCCCTTTGGACTTCGACATTTTTTGGCCTTTGCTGTCGCAAATCAAGCCGTGAATGTATACACGTTTAAATGGAACTTGGCCTGTGAATTTGATGCCCATCATGATCATCCGGGCAACCCAGAAGAAAATAATATCAAAGCCGGAAATCAATACATTCGTTGGATAGAATGTGTCAAAATCGGGTGTTTTTTCCGGCCATCCCAACGTAGAGAAGGGCCATAAAGCGGATGAGAACCACGTATCTAAGACGTCTTCATCTTGACGCAAGGGAAAATCGGCTGCGAGTTTATATTTTTCGCGCACAGCTGCTTCATTATCGGCAACATAAATTTTGCCTTGATCATCATACCAGGCAGGGATGCGGTGCCCCCACCATAATTGGCGAGAAATACACCAATCTTTGATATCGCGCATCCACGCATAGTAAGTGTTTGCCCAATGAGGCGGAGAGAATTCAATCGTGCCATTTTCAACCGCTTCAATCGCCGGTTTTGCCAAGGGTTCAATTTTCACAAACCATTGCGATGTAAGCATGGGTTCCAGAATGGTACCGGAACGATCGCCACGTGGACGCTTTGTGCGGTAGGGTTCAATTTTTTCGACCAAACCCAACTCAGTGAGATCAGCCACAATGCGTTCACGTGCTTCAAAGCGGTCGAGCTTTTGATAAGCAGCAGGCACCTGTGAATTTAAGGTTCCATCCATGTTGAAAATGCTGATCATGGGCAGCTCATGACGTTTGCCGACTTCCATGTCGTTGAAGTCGTGTGCCGGGGTAATCTTAACGCAGCCTGTGCCGAATGCTGCATCGACGTAATCATCGGCAATGATAGGAATTTCGCGATCGGTTAACGGCAGACGAATGAATTGTCCAATCAAGGCTTGATAACGTTCATCGTGAGGGTTCACGGCAACCGCAGTATCACCCAGCATGGTTTCAGGTCGAGTGGTGGCGACAATTAAATATTGGCCGGATTGGTTGGCAATAGGGTAGCGTAAGTGCCACAAAAACGTGTCTTCTTCTACCATGTCGACTTCAAGATCGGACACCGCTGTGTTGAGCACACAATCCCAGTTCACTAAACGTTGGCCGCGGTAAATTAAATCTTCATCGTATAAACGTACAAACACTTCTCGAACGGCGCGTGATAACCCTTCATCCATGGTGAAACGTTCACGTGACCAATCCGCAGAAATGCCCATGCGTTTGAATTGGTTGGCGATGGTATCCCCGGATTGTTCTTTCCATGTCCAAACAGCTTTGACAAAGTCTTCACGCCCGAGATCAAGACGTGTTTTGCCGACCGCATTCAATTGGCGTTCTACCACCATTTGTGTAGCAATGCCCGCATGGTCGGTACCGACTTGCCAATGTGTTTTTTGACCTTTCATCCGATGATAACGAATGAGGCAATCCATGAGTGATGCTTCCAGTGCATGCCCCATGTGCAGACTACCGGTCACATTAGGGGGCGGTAGCATTAAACAAAACGGCGTTGCATCCCCTTGTGGGACAAAATGCCCTGCATCTACCCACGTGCGGTACCAATGGGATTCAATCGAATGCGGTTCGTACGTCTTGCTTAATTCTGGCATTTACATCTCTCTATCAATAATTTCATTTTCTTTGTAGGGGCGGGGGTTATATACCCCCCACATTCGCCCGTTTCAACAAAAACTCTGCCAACAACGAAACGGGGCGGCCACTCGCGTGCGCATCCTTCCCGGTAACGAACGCGGTGCCAGCGACATCCAAATGTGCCCAAGGGGTATTGTCATCGACGAAGCGAGCGAGGAAGCACGCTGCCGTGATCGAACCTGCTTCAGAGCCACCGACGTTGATGATATCCGCGAACGGACTATCGAGTTGTGGTTGATACTCTTCCCAGACGGGCATTTGCCAAACACGATCCAAGCTTTCTTGGCCGGCTTTGACTAGCTCATCTGCTAATGCTTGTTGATTACTGAATACAGCGCTGGCATGACGGCCCAAAGCCACGACGACGGCACCGGTCAATGTCGCGACATCAATGATAGTACTGGGTTTGAAGGTTTTTTGCGCATAGGTGATCGTGTCACACAGAACGAGGCGGCCTTCGGCATCGGTATTTGCAATTTCAACGGTTTTGCCGCTCATGGTAGTGACGATATCGTCAGGGCGGGTGGCGTGGCCAGATGGCATATTTTCCGCGCAGGCCATTAAGGCCACGATATTCAAGGGTAGCTTCAATCGGGCAGCCATTTCAATGATGGACATCACCGTTGCGGCGCCACACATGTCATATTTCATGCCCATGATAATTTGGCTGCCCTTAAGGGAGATGCCGCCGGTATCAAACGTGATGCCTTTCCCAATTAACGCAATCGGCTGGTCGTGTTTATCGCCGCCTTTGTATTGGATGACGACCAATTGAGCCGGCGCTTCGCTGCCCTGGGTCACGGCCAAAAAGGCGCCCATGCCTAAATGGGCCATGTCGGTTTCAGAGAGGACGTCTACGCTTGTATGAGGTAATTTATCGCAGAGCTCAACGGCTTTATCTGCGAGGTATTCTGGGGTACAGACGTTGGGGGGCGTATTGCCTAAGTCGCGGACCTGATTGGCTGCATGGGCGATGGCTTGTCCATGGGTTAACGCCAGGTTAGCCGTGGCTTCAGGGGTGCCATCGTGGGAGAAGAATACTTGAGGCTCAGTGGCTGGCGCTTCTGCCTCGGCATCTGAAGGCTTGCCCTTAAAGGCTTTGAAGGTATACAGGGCATCTGCCATGGTTTCAACCGCTAGGCGGACTTTCCAGTAGGCTTGATGGCCAATGACCACGATTTCTGGGAGGAAGCAAGCAACAGTCTTAGCCGTTTTCTTTTGGAGTTCTTTGGCGGACGCACGGACTATCTTTTGATAAGCCAGGCCATCGAGCTTATCGGCCTTGCCTAGGCCTACGAGGATGACGCGAACAATTCCGTGGCTATTGGCAGGATAAAGGATAGCGGTAGTGCCCGCTTTAGGCGTAAAATCTTTGAGGGCTAAGTAGGCGGTGATGGCCCCTTGAAGGCGGGCATCGATGGCTGCCGTCGCAGGGGGGAAGTCGCCAGATTCATAGACCCCGAGCATGAGGGTATCGCAGTGTTGTGCTTGTAGATCTTTCGTTAGTGCAAATTGCATATCGATTCCTTATTTGTCGTGCGAAATGGCCAGGAAGCCAGTATAATATAAACCAATTATGGAGTATACCTGTTGACGATTATTGGACGATATATTGGCCGTGAGATGCTTTTATCCATGGTGGCTGTGCTAACAGTGCTGTTATTAGTCGGGATCAGTAATCAGTTTGTCATTTATCTGGCAGACGCTGCGGCCGGTGAAATTGCGGCAGGCCTGGTGCTCAAAGTAGTCGGCATGCACATGCCCAGTCTCATTGGCGTATTGCTTCCTTTGTCTTTTTTCCTTGGCGTGATTTTATCGTTAAGTCGGATGTATGCTGACGCGGAAATGCCGGCGTTATTTGCGTGTGGTATGCGTTATCGTACGTTAGTGCAAGTTGTGTTGTATCCCGCGTTGGGTTTAACGGCTGTGGCACTCGCGGTGAATTTATGGATTGCCCCACACTATTTATATGAAGTCGCGCAAGTGTTGGCGAAAGCGCAAACTGATTTGGTCGCGCGTGCGATCCAACCGGGGCGGTTCCAGGTGTCAGATGATGGACAATACGTACTCTATATAAATAGTGTTGCGCCGGATGGTGAAGAAGCGTATGACGTATTCATCGCAGAACAGGCGCCGCAAGATGCACGGTTTCATTTGGGCGTCATTGCCAGTTCTTCAGGATACCATTGGGTCGATCCTGCGTCGCAAAACGAATACATTGTCTTGCGCGATGGGCATCGTTATCAAGGTTTGCCGGGTCAAGGGAATTACCAATTGATGACATTCAAAGAATACGGTCTCCGTGTGTTGAACCGGGCACCCAAGTTGCGCATTAAAGAACGCGCGATGCCATCGTCTCAACTAGCAAAAAGCGCAAACAGGGATGAGCAAGCTGAATTGCAATGGCGCATTTGTTTAAGTTTATCGACAGTGGTCTTGGCGTTGTGGGCCGTCGTGTTATCGAAAGTGCGTCCACGTCAGGGGAAATATGCAAAGGCGTTCCCGGCGATTCTGCTAGCGATTTTTTACATCAATGGATTAATCTTTGCACGCAGTGTGTATGAAGATTCCACGATCCCCGCATGGATAGGGATTTACTGGGTACCCGTATTAGGGTTACTGCTGGTCGGGTTGGTTTTCTGGTGGCAATCGAAATGGCGCACACGCGCGGGAGGTCGAGGTGTTTAAGATACTCGATCGATACATTGCGAGCACGGCGCTGTTATTGATTTTAGCCGCATTATTACTCGTCTTGGGTGTGGATTTTCTTTTTGCATACATTCATGAATTAGGCGGTGTTGGGCGTGGTGATTATCATGCGACAACAGCCTTGTTTTATACCGCATTGACGTTGCCCAGACGGTTATACGATTTATTCCCCATTGCCAGTTTGATCGGTGTATTGATGGCGTTAGGGTTATTGGCCTCCCGCAGTGAATTGATTGTGATGCGTGCGAGCGGGATGTCGATGGCACACATTGCATCGGCGGTGGCGAAAGTCGGCGTGTTGATGGCGCTTTCGGCCTCGTTATTGGGCGAATTTGTGGTACCGAAAGCAGAATACATGGCGGAAGGGTTAAAGATTCAGGCGAAGAGTAGCGGGCAAGCGGTATTGACGGCGCAAGGAACCTGGGTACGCGAAGAGGACGATTTTATTCACATTCGTTCGTTGCTTCCGAATGGGGTGTTGAAGGAAGTAACGCGTTATCGGTTTAATGATCGTTACGAATTACAAAGCACGACCTTCATTCAAGAAGCGAAATATCGTCATCATCAATGGGAACTGACGGGCATCAAAGAAAGTTTGATATCGCCTAAAAAGGTGACAATGAAAGAAAAGGCGAGTGATACCACGCGCGAATTGATTGACCCAGCGTTGTTAGAAGTGTTGTTGAGTGAGCCCGACAATTTATCGTTGATTGGTTTATACCATTATATTAACTACTTGAAGGAGAATAAGCTCGATGCCAGCCATTATGAATTAATTCTCTGGCAAAAAGTGGCAGCGCCTTTTTCGGTGATCCTGATGATCTTATTGGGGGTGCCGTTTGTATTTGGGCCATTGAGGAATGCTTCGATGGGCTTGCGGATGTTGTCGGGGATTTTCTTTGGATTTTTATTTTACTTAGTGAATGAGATATTTGGGCCATTGAGCTTGGTGTATCATTTCCCGCCGATATTGGCTGCTTGGGCGCCGTTGATTTTATTTGCATTTTTTGGTTTTTGGATGATGAGGCGAGTGCTGTAATATGGACATTGGCGTAGACGAGTCGTTTAGACATGTGCTTAATATCAACAAATTGAATGACTTTGAATCCCTGTGGAACTTAAAAGGCGAGCTTGTGGAGCTTGGGAACGTGAAAGAGAAGAGTGGCCATTCGCATGTAATGCGGGCGTATCTGGAAAGTGAAACCGGGCCATTATGTGTTTACATGAAACGGCAGAGCAATTATTCGACGACCTTATCGCGTTTGTTGGGTCGATCGCGTTCTATTTGTCGTCGTGAATACGAGAATATTGCTGCCTGGGAAGCGATGGGGCTTCCGGCATTGAAAGCGGTTTATTGTGCTGAGGTACAAAATCCGTTACGAGGGATATTGATCACGGTCGCGTTAGAGGGGTATCAACCCTTAGATGATTATTTGCCCTCGGCAACGGCACAAGGGCGACGCGCGATGTTGCAAGCGACGGCAAAACTTATCCGTTGCATACACGATGCGGGCTGGGTGCACCGTTGTTTTTTCCCAAAGCATGTTTTTGTATCACCGAACAATACCGCAAAACCGGCGCAGATGATTGATCTGGAAAAGGCAAGAAAAGCGTGGTTTGGGGTTCGCGATTACACGCGTGACATGGCTTCATTTGAGCGACGGATGGTGTGGCAAGATGAAGCCGAGCGCAAGATGTTTTTTGATAGTTATTTTGGTGGTGCTGAAACGACGTTATATCGTCGCTTATTCATGCATTTAATAGGCAAGCGAATGAGGAGTGTGTCATATGTTAATAGGTGTTCCAAAAGAGATTAAAACGTTAGAGTACCGCGTGGGGCTGGTCCCGAGCAGCGTGCATGAGCTTGTGCGTCAAGGGCATCAAGTGATGGTTGAAAAGAATGCGGGCGAAGGCATTCAATGTGATGACAGTGATTACATCGCCGCGGGCGCAGAGATAGTTGCCAGCGCCGATGAGATTTTTGAACATGCAGAGATGATCGTGAAGGTGAAAGAGCCGCAGGAGTCCGAGTGCAGAAAGTTACGCCATGGGCAAATACTGTTCACGTATCTACATTTGGCTGCGGATCCAAAGCAAGCAGCATTATTGTGTGAAAGCCAATGCACGGCGATCGCGTATGAAACGGTGACGGACGATCAACGTGGGTTACCGTTATTATCCCCAATGAGTGAAGTGGCGGGGCGTTTATCGATCCAAGTGGGCGCGCATTGTTTAGAGAAAGCGCAAGGCGGACGCGGTGTATTGCTGGGTGGTGTGCCTGGTGTAAGAGCGGGGCATGTTGTCGTGATTGGCGGTGGGGTAGTTGGAACAAACGCATTGCGCATGGCGATCGGGATGGAAGCTCGCGTGACTGTCTTGGACACGTCGTTACGTCGCTTGAAAGAATTGGATTCACAATTTGGGTCACGTTTGAATACGGCGTATGCAACATCGCATGAAATTGCACGGTACGTTGCGGAAGCCGATTTGGTGGTGGGAGCGGTATTGGTACCGGGTGCGATGGCGCCGAAGCTGGTGACACGTCAGATGTTAAAGAGCATGCACCGAGGTGCGGTGATTGTAGACGTTGCGATTGACCAGGGTGGATGTTTTGAAACAGCGCGTCCGACGACGCATGCGGAACCGACGTACGTGGAAGAAGGCGTTGTCCATTATTGCGTCACGAACATGCCGGGCGCGGTGCCGCGCACGTCAGCGTTTGCGTTGAACAATGCGACATTGCCCTATGTGCTGGCGTTGGCGAATAAAGGGGCGGCAAAGGCGTTGCGCGAGAACAAGCACTTGTTGCAAGGGTTGAATGTGTATGAAGGAAGCATCACCCATTCGGCGGTTGCACATGCATTGGGGCGGCCGTATGTAGCGGCGGAGTCTCTATTGAAATAGATCGGAGACCCTTGTGAAGGGGATCCCCAATTAAATGCAAGAAGGGGGTTGCCGCTTTGGGATAAAACGTGTATTCTAAGCGGCATCCGGAGAGATGGCCGAGCGGCTGAAGGCACTCCCCTGCTAAGGGAGTATAGGGCTAAAACTCTATCAAGGGTTCGAATCCCTTTCTCTCCGCCAGTCTTTATATGAACCAAATAATCTGAATATTCGTAGGGCGAAACATCTTTCGCCCTTTTCACGATATACGACATAGGTAACACTCCATGATTACTGGAACCTGCCTCTGCGGCAAAATTGAATACCAAGCTGAGCCCATAGGTGATTTAGTTTTTAATTGTCATTGCACGATGTGCCAACGATCGCATGGTGCGGCATTTGCGACGCAAGCGTTTGTGGATGCGACCACCATGACGTTTCTGAAAGGGGGCGATTTAATCAAGGAATACGAATCAATGGTAGGCATTCGTGTATTTTGCTCACACTGCGGTTCGCGATTAATGAATTACAGTCGTGATAAAAAGACTTATGCGAGCGTGGCGGTCGCCTGTACAAAAGAAAAAAATATGTTGAAACCCAAAGCAGATTGTTTTTCAGCAGACAAAATCGATTGGTGTGTCTTGGATGAGCAGCTGAAGCATTTTGAGGCATTGCCAGATTTGTAACGTTAATCACCGATTCTTCGTAAACGTTCAGACCTGAGACTCTTAATGTACAAATGCGCTTTCTTGTAGGGGCGAAATATCTTTCGCCCTCTTCACTTGAATAATGCTATTCAAATTCAAGTATTGTTCAAGCAAACGACAATGAAGCAAGTGTCGGTGCCAATGCGGGGGTTTTTTCTTACTTATCCTCGCAATGACTCAATATCTCCCACGCCCTTTCAATGATCTTCGCAGGCAACCCAGACTTCTCGGCGACTTGTATCCCGTAACTTTTACTCGCTGGCCCAGCTTTCACTCGATGCAAGAAAATCAATTCGCCATCTTGTTCTGCGGCAGACATATGCACATTATCAATGGAGGGGAAATGTTCCGGCAAGGTTGTTAATTCAAAATAATGGGTTGCAAACAACGTAAACGCACGTGTATTCGCACTCAAATATTCGGCGATACTGCGTGCCAAACTCATGCCATCAAAGGTAGATGTTCCACGTCCAATTTCATCGATCAACACCAAGCTTTGTTCCGTCGCGCGTGACAAAATCGTGGCCGTCTCTGTCATTTCCACCATGAATGTCGATTGCCCCGCGCTCAAATCATCGGCACTGCCAATGCGCGTGAAAATCGCATCGATAGGGCCGAGTCTGGCGAATTTCGCTGGCACATAGGATCCTATCGCTGCTAACACAATAATCAACGCAGTTTGCCGCATATACGTGGATTTCCCGCCCATATTCGGGCCAGTAATCAACAGCATCCGACGCGCATCATCCAATGCCACATCATTCGGAACGAACGGTTGCGACAACGTTTGCTCAACCACCAAGTGGCGGCCTTCCGTGATCGATATCCCGGGGGTATCAACCCATTCCGGGCAATGCAACCCTAGCGCTTGTGCGCGTTCCGCAAAATTACAGACGAGATCTGTTTGTGCAATGAAATGCGCCCAGGCTTGTAACGTTTTAATGTCTTCCAGCAATGTATCCAGCAACACATCATATAAATACTTTTCACGGCTCAAGGCGCGATCATGCGCACTCAAGATCTTATCTTCAAACGCCTTCAGTTCATCCGTAATGTAGCGTTCTGCATTTTTCAGGGTTTGACGACGATGGTAGCGAGCAGGAGCCAAATGTGCATTCCCACGTGACAACTCAATATAATAACCATGCACGCTATTAAAACCGACTTTTACTTGTTGTGTGCCTAATGCTTCTTTTTCTTTCTGTTCCAACGCGATCAGGAAGCTGCCTGCATCGAGGCTTAACCCACGAAGCTCATCTAACTGCGCATCGTATCCTTTTGCAATCACGCCACCGTCTCGAACCATCGTTGCAGGTTCTTCTTCAATGGCATTGCACAACAGCGTATAAATATCGACTGTGCTGGGTAACGTATCCAATTGCACGTGCAGGGAATTGGTCGCCAGCGTTTTGAGCGCTTGTGCCAACCCGGGCAAAGCCCCAAGCGTTTTGCGCAATGCCGTCAAATCACGCGGACGTGCTGACTTCAACGCGATACGCGACGTGATACGTTCCAAGTCTGCCATCTGTTTGAGCACACTGCCGATTTCACGATAGTGTTGACCATCAATGAATGTCTGGACAGCTTGTTGCGTATTCTTAATGTGAACAACATCCATCACCGGCGCTAATAATAAACGCTTTAGCAACCGGCTGCCCATCAGCGTTTGAGTGTGATCGATCACGCTGCGTAATGTATGTTCCTTCCCGCCGCGCACATTTTGAACGAGTTCCAAATGACGCTGCGTATTGGCATCCATATATAAGCTCTTAATATGATCCAACGATTGCGGCATTTTTAAGTGGGGCAGGGCAACTTGATGCGTTTCATCCAAATAACGCAAAATCGCACCTAATGCAGGCATCGTTTTTTCAGGCAATGATAATGGCGTTTTCCATTGCACTTGCGCGCGGACTTTCGCCTGCATCGCATTAAAATAGGTATCAGGCAGCCCATAAACCGTTTTGTAAGGTTTAACGCATTGCCACAAAACAGGATGATCCAACAAAATAATTTCTGCAGGGTTAAATCGCGCCAACGTTGAGGACAGTAATCCCACGTCTTGCGTTTCGTAAACGTGCATTTGTCCATTTGACAATTCAGCTAATGCCATGCCATAGGTATTATCTTCGGCAAATAAGGCGCATAAAAAGTTATCACTGTGGGCATCGAGCAAGGCTTCTTCGGTCAATGTGCCGGGTGTGACAATACGAACAACTTTACGTTCAACGGGCCCCTTCGTCGCACCGACTTCGCCAACCTGTTCACAAATGGCAACAGAAATACCTTGCTTCAAGAGTTTTGCCAGATAAGGATCTATCGCGTGCTGAGGGATCCCCGCCATGGGGATCGGCTTGCCAGCAGACGACCCACGTGAGGTCAATGTTAAGTCGAGTAACCGATGTACTTTTTCGGCATCGTCATAAAAGAGTTCATAAAAATCGCCTAAGCGATAAAAAAGCAATTTGTCAGGATGTTGTGCTTTAATACGAAGGTATTGCTGCATCATTGGGGTGTGTTCTAAGGTTGAATTCATGCATGCTCCTTAATTATGTTTTTAAGCGATATTCATCTATTATTGTAGGGGCGAAAAATCTTTCGCCCTTCAGCGGGGTATCATAATGCAAATTAATCAGTGTGTACAGCTATTGGCAACGCAGTGTTTAGCCAAAGGATTTAAGATCGTCACCGCAGAATCATGCACGGGTGGTTGGGTGTCACATGCGATTGTGTCCGAAGCAGGAAGCTCGCAATGGTTTGAAGGCGGGATTGTTAGTTACAGTAATTACGCCAAAACAACGTGGTTAAAAGTCCCTGCGGAGTTGATTGAAAAAGAAGGTGCCGTGTCTGAGGCGGTTGCTAGTGCGATGGCGGAAGGTGCATTGGCCACAAGCGTTGCCACGCATGCCGTGGCGATCACGGGAGTGGCAGGGCCAGGTGGCACAGAACAAAAACCGGTTGGACTGGTGTGGTTTGCTTGGGGCGCACGCGATGGAAATGTGAAAGCAGAACAACATCATTTGAAAGGTGATCGTACGTCGATACGCGAACAAGCTGTGTTGATTGCTTTAAATGGGTTGCAAGAATTGTTGCGCAGCGAATAAGATTTGGGTATATAATACGAAAGGTAAAACGGTTCAGTTTTATATTTACTTAAAATTAAACAAATGTGAGGATTTTTATGCCCAGTCCAACGATCAGTCAAGAAAAAATGCAGGCAGTCGCAGCGGTAAAGTCGCAAATTGAGCGTCAGTACGGGAAAGGTTCCGTATTGCAAGGCCGTGATGGCAATGTGATTCAAGACATCGAATTTTATTCTACAGGTTCCATTGGGTTGGACATTGCGTTGGGCGGCGGATTACCGCGCGGACGCGTCGTTGAAATTTACGGCCCAGAATCATCGGGTAAGACAACTTTAACATTGCAAGTGATTGCAGAGTGCCAAAAAGCGGGCGGCATTGCAGCGTTCATTGATGCTGAGCACGCATTGGATCCTGTATACGCACAAAAATTGGGCGTGAACATGGACGACCTGGTTATTTCCCAACCAGACAGTGGTGAACAAGCGCTTGAGATTGTGGACATGTTAGTCCGATCGAATGCTTTTGGTGTGATTGTGATTGACTCGGTGGCTGCCTTGACGCCTGAAGCGGAATTGAAGGGTGACATGGGCGATTCACACATGGGATTGCATGCAAGACTGATGTCGCAAGCATTACGCAAACTCACGGGCAACATCAAGCGTGCGAATACGCTGGTTATATTCATTAACCAAATTCGTATGAAGATTGGCGTGATGTTTGGCAGCCCAGAAACAACGACAGGCGGAAATGCGTTGAAGTTCTACGCATCGGTTCGTTTGGATATCCGACGTACGGGCGCGATCAAGTCGGGTGAAGAAGTGATCGGCAGCGAAACGCGCGTGAAGGTCGTGAAGAACAAGATTGCACCACCGTTCAAGCAAGCCGAATTCGACATTTTGTATGGCGAAGGTACGTCGCGTGAAGGCGAGATCATTGCATTGGGCGCTGATATGGGCATTATTGAGAAATCGGGTGCTTGGTACAGTTACAATGGCGAGCGCATTGGCCAAGGCAAAGACAACGTCAGACAGTACTTGAAAGAACATGCATCGATGGCACAAGAAATTGAAGCGGCGATCCGTGCTAAGCGCATTCTGCCGAGTGTGATGATGCCAACGACACAAGATGATGAGGTTCTTGCGTAGGGGCGAAATATCTTTCGCCCTTCTACGTCTTTCGCCCCCTTTGTAAAGGGGGCAGCCGAGTATTCCGAGGCGGGGGATTTTCTTGTAGGGGTGATAGGAGTAACGTTTTGCGTAAACCCTCCCAAACTGACTTCACGACAGCCAAAGGCGCCTACGGATATGCCGTATCGCTTTTGGCGCGTCGCGAGTACAGTCGTAAGGCATTATATAGCCGTTTAATTGAGAAGGGCACGCCGTCAGAGATTGCAATGGCGGTGTTGGACGAGTTGCGTGACAGTGGTTATCAAAATGACGAGCGGTTCATCCAAAGTCTGGTACGCGTACGCGTTTCTCAGGGCAAAGGTCCGATTATCTTATTTCATGAAGCCAGAGAACATGAGATTCCGATAGATAGGTTACATGCTGCGATTGAGGCAGAATCTCCCGATTGGTTTGATTTGGCTGTGCAAGTATTAGAAAAACGGTTTGGTGGATTAGCAGAGACCTGGAAAGAAAAGGCGCACCAGTATCGATTTTTGACGATGCGCGGATTTGAGCGTGAGCATATTCAGGCGGCGTTGCGTAAATGTGTCTATACCTCCTCCTAGAAAAACCCCCGCCTCGGAATACTCGGCTGCCCCCTCGTATGCTTCATACTGAGTCTAAAGAGTGATAAAGTTAGACAGTAAAGTTTTTGTTATAACCGGCGGGTTGTAATAAAAAGGAGCCTGGTAGGTCGTTCCCCCTTC
>JBIOEA010000043.1:0-14470 GCA_044445605.1 Gammaproteobacteria bacterium
TCGCCCAAACCATCGGAGGCAGGACGCCGACGATGAGCGCCCAGGGATGGGTTCACAGCGTGTTTGGGCGAGAGATTGCCGATAAGCGCCCAAGAGCAGTCGATTCCTTCGGTATGTGAATTCTGGTTATGAAGCGAAGGTATTGTGAAGAGGGCGTTAGAAGTTTATGTATTACGACTCCAGCCGCTTCTCTTCTTCATGGCTCCACTCGAGCAACAACGTATACGCCAATGCCAGCAACGTGGGCCCAATAAACAAGCCGATAAATCCAAATGCGACCAGGCCACCCAAGACACCCAATAACACCAATAACAATGGCAAATCACTGCCCAAACTAATAAAGTAAGGCCGGACAATATTATCCACGCCACTGATCGCTATCAAGCCCCACAGTGCCATGAATATCCCCATGCCAATATGACCCTCAAAAAATATCCAGATCGTCACCGGTACCCATACCAACGGTGGGCCGCCAGGAATCAATGACAACAACATCGTCACCAATCCTAAAAACGCACCGCCAGGCACTTTAGCCACCCAAAAACCAAAGCCTGCCACCGCACCCTGCGCCAACGCGGTTCCTAAAATACCGTAGACCACACTGATCAATGTATCTTTTGAAATTTGTAGCAAATGTAATCCGCGCTCACCAATGAAACGATCTAGCAAAATACCCACACGTTTGATGGTTTGTGATCCATACAAGAAAAAGAAAAATGAAATAAAGATACCCAGCGATAAATCAACAAGCCCTTGCGCTGTTTTCTTCCCGAAATAAATCACCTGGTGAGATATCGGCGCCGCGTACTCCGTCAAGCTCTCTACCATCTGCTCACCACTGTTCAAATAGGTTTGCCAGAAATTTACCACATAGGTGCGCATCCAATCAGGCAAATACACCACCCAGGCAGGCGCCTGCCCATGTGCATTTTTGAAGGCCGCCACCAAGAATCGAATCAGTTGCGCAACATTCTCCGCCAGGCTCGACCCTAATAAAAATAACGGTAACAAGAACCCAACGAACAACAGCAACGTCATGATCGTTGCCGCTAGCCACGCCCGCCCACCGACCTTGGCTTGCAGAATAGTGAACGCCGGCCAGGTCGCCAAACAGAAAATGACCGCCAATAACATCGCCGGTAAAAAAGGATGCAACGTCACAATGCAGCCCCAGCCAATCAGGCCAACGCTAATCGCAATGATGATCGCGCGATATATTGGTAATTTATCCATTTAAAGTCACCCTCATAAATTCGTAACCCCATAAGGATACGCTATCACACGAAACAAGCAAGGGGGCCTAGAGCCATACCTTGAATTTTTTGATGTACCAGGTCTTCACCAGCTGCGTCAAGACGCAGTAGGACAATAACGTCAAAATCAGCCAGGGGAAGTACGCCAACGGTAATGATTCCAACCCGATGTGCTTTCCAAACAACGTAAAGGGAATGAGTATCCCGATGATCATCACGGTTATCGTTCCAAATAACACTGGCTTTGATGCGGTGCTTTGTATAAAAGGAATCTTCTGTGTGCGTAACATATGAACGATCAGGGTTTGAGATAACAACCCCTCCACAAACCAACCCGCCTGAAACAACCCTTGTTGCTCAATTGTATTGGCCCCAAACACGTACCACATCAACGCAAATGTCGTGATGTCAAACACGGAACTCGTCGGTCCCATGTAGAGCATGAACCGGAAAATACCTTTGGCCTCCCATTTACGAGGCTTACGTAAAAACTCGATATCCATTCTGTCCCAGGGAAGTGCAACTTGTGAAAAATCATAAAGAAGATTCTGTATTAAGATCTGAATCGCCAACATCGGCAAAAACGGCAACAGAGCACTGGCAATGAGCACGCTGAACACGTTACCAAAGTTTGAGCTCACCGCCATCTTAATGTACTTCATGATATTACCGAACACTGTGCGGCCTTCCATGACGCCACTTTCGAGGACCAATAAATCATTTTCAAGCAAAATAATATCCGCGGCTTCTTTCGCGATGTCGACAGCCGTGTTCACCGATACACTGACGTCCGCCTCACGCATCGCCGCCGCATCATTAATGCCATCCCCCATGTAGCCGACAGTATGCCCTGCACTTTTGAGCGCCGCAACCACTCGGGCTTTTTGAAGGGGATCTGTTTTGGCAAAGATCAACGTCGTTTCGGCTTTGAGAGCAAGCTCGGCATCACTGAGCTTATCAATATCATCGCCCAACAATACGCCACCCTCCGTCAGATCCACATCTTGACAAATACGCCGGGTCACCACCTCGTTATCACCCGTGATCACTTTGACCGTGACCCCATGGCTGCCCAAAAGACGAACCGCTTCTTTGGCAGATTCCTTTGGCGGATCCAAAAAGCCAATGTACCCCGCCAACACCATGTCTGCTTCATCGTCTACATGATAGAAATTCTTTTTATCTTCAATCAATCGATAAGCCACCGCCACCACACGCAGCCCATCTTCATTCATTTTATGCGTCAACAGGGAGACTTGTTGGCGGACCTCATCCGTCATCGGCTTACATGCCCCACCTTCTTCCACGTGTATACAAAGCTTTAAAATTTCCTCGACGGCGCCCTTACAGATTAATATATGGCCCCCGCCCTTCTGATTGACCACCACCGACATTCTACGACGCACAAAGCTAAAAGGAATTTCATCAATTTTTGAATATTTATCTTTTTCAGCGGCTTCATTCAATTCATCCTTTTTCTTCAGGATCGCTAAGTCCATTAAGTTTTTAAGACCGGTTTGAAAATAACTATTCAGATACGCAAGCGTTAACACGTGCCCACTTTCATTGCCATCTGCATCTAAGTAACGCATCAACACAACACGATTCTCAGTGAGCGTTCCTGTTTTATCCGTACAAAGGACGTCCATCGCACCAAAATTCTGAATCGCATTCAGCTTCTTCACGATCACTTTTAGCTTGGCCATTTTCAGAGAACCTTTCGCCAAGTTCGTGGTCACAATCATGGGCAACATTTCAGGCGTTAAACCCACGGCCACGGCCAATGCAAAAAATAACGCTTCATGCCAATCATGTTTCGTCACGGCATTCAATACAAAGACGATGGGCACCATCACTAAAATAAAATAAATCAATAACCAACTGACCTTAGCAACCCCTTTGTCAAAACTGGTTAAGGCCCTTTCGCCAATCACACTTTTCGCCACGGCACCAAAATAAGTTCGGTTACCTGTTGAGACAACAATCCCTAAACCCGTTCCAGAGACTACGTTGGTTCCCATAAAACACAACGTACCCAACTCGAGAGGATTCGTCGCGGGTGTGTGTGATGGCTTCTCAGACACGTCTGAGACTTCGGTCAACTTAGCGTATTTTTCCACGGGCATTGACTCGCCCGTCAACGCCGATTGACTCACGAATAAATCTTTAGATGATAACAACCTTATGTCAGCAGGCACCATGTCGCCGGCAGAAAGATTTACGATGTCACCCGGGACTAATTCGCTGATGGGGATTTCTCGTTGAATCCCAGGCTGTGAAGGAAGCAGATCATTGATTTCTTCGTCCGCCCAGACCCGCGTCACCAAGGCCTTGTTTTGTACCAGCGCACGTAATCCCGCAGCGGCTAATTGCGACCGGAACTCCTGCCAAAAACGAATGGCAGTGCTCAATAAAATCATCGTCGTCAAAATGATGACTTTCGTCCAGTCTTCCTGCCCCTTCGGCGCCATAATAACGTCCGTTAATAATGACGTTGCTGCCAGGGCACCCAATATCATCGAAAAAGGCGTGATGAAGGCTTTGGCCAACTGAACCCACCACACAGGTGGCTTTTCATGTGCGACTTCATTCTTACCGTACTGATCGATACGCTGTTGCGCTTCTTCAGCCGTCAGCCCTTCCATGGAAGAATCCAGCTTAACGACCGCTTCCTCTGGGGTGCTTTTGCCCAACCATAATAACTCGCTCACCAGCTCAGGGGAGCGTTGGTGCCGGGATGTTGTCGCGCCTGCCTGCTGTTTTTCTACCATCGTTAAGTCCTTAAAAAATTCGAACTAGAGGGCGAAAGATATTTCGCCCCTACAAACACATTCAATACTTCTGGATTCATCAATGCATCCGCATTCGTCACGGGTAATCCATTCACCACGCGTGACACCGCCACTTCCGAGACCTTACCGTTTACTGTCCGAGGAAAATCCGGCACAGCGATGATCTCAGCCGGCACATGACGCGGTGACGCTTGTTCACGTAAGGCATGTTTCAACGAGGTCATTAAATCAGGGGTGAGTGTATGGTCAGGTTTGAGGATCACGAACAACAGAATGCGTTCATCACCCTCTTGTTGCTGTCCGATGGCGAGGGCTTCTTCAATGGCAGAGAAGCGCTCCACCACCCTGTAGATTTCGGCCGTCCCGATGCGAATCCCGCCCGGGTTAAGTACAGCATCAGAACGACCGAAGATCACAATACTACCATTGCCGGTAAGCATAGCATAATCTCCGTGAGTCCACACGCCAGCAAATTTCTCAAAATAAGTTTGCCGATATTTTTCTTTATTCACATCACCCCAAAACCCAACCGGTTGAGAGGGAAAAGGTTTGACACACACCAGCTCGCCTTTCGTATCACAGACAGCGTGCCCCGCTTCGTCCCATACCTCTACTGCCATGCCTAATCCACGGCATTGAATGTCACCTCTTCGTACAGGCAACAACGGGCAACCTAATGCAAAACAAGAAATAATATCCGTGCCGCCTGAAATCGATGACAAACATACATCCGGCTTTATCGATGCATAAACATAATCAAATGAAGCGGGCATCAACGGTGAACCCGTCGATAAAATCGTTTTCAGCGTTGTCAGATCAAAATGCTCCACCGGTTTAGCGCCAGATTTTTCTAGCAGAGACAAATACTTGGCGCTCGCTCCAAACACAGTGACACCCGCATGCATTGCCACACTCCATAACTGATACACCGTCGGATACAACGGGCTCCCGTTATACAGCACCACCGTCGCACCTACCGCCAGACTGGACACCATCCAATCCCACATCATCCATCCGCACGTCGTGACATACATCAAGCGATCATTCGCTTTTAAATCCGTATGTAACATCAATTCTTTCGTGTGCTGTAATAACGTCCCGCCATGTCCATGCACGATGCATTTTGGGCGTCCCGTCGTGCCTGAAGAATATAAAATAATGAGCGGATGATCAAACGGTACGCTTTCGAAAATAACCTCATCCCCTTTTTGGGGAACGAATAAAAAATCTTTATCCATCACCCATGTTTTGTGAAGACTCAATAGGGCTTCGCGACAATGAGCCACTTTTTGACTGACATCTACCATCACACCTTTAAACTCGTATGACGTCACGCAAAACATTACCTTGGGTGCAATTTGCGTCAGGCGATCGATAATAGCCGGCGCACCAAACTCAGGCGAACAAGCTGACCAGATCGCACCCATGGCCGTCGTCGCCAACATCATGATGACTGCTTCAGGAATATTCGACATGATCCCCGCAACCACATCGCCTCGCTGCACACCCGCTTCTCGTAATAGCCGCTGGCATGCCGCCACCTGTTGATATAAGGCTGCAAATGAATATTGACGGATGAAGCCACCTTCATCGTAATACATCAATGCCACGCCATCATCGCGGCGTCTCAAACTGTGCTTGGCATAATTTAATTGCGCGCCTACAAAAAATTGGGCGTTCCACATGCCATCATTCGGTTTAAAAATATCCGTCGCGGGCTTATCAAATTCAATCTGTGCAAATTGCGCGAAACTTTCCCAGAAATCAGCCAAAGTGGTAATTGACCATGCATACAGTGTTTCATAATTATCGATGGTTAAACCACGCTGCTCATTAATATAGGCAATGAATGCCGTCATCGTGGCATTGTGTTGACGCTCAAGACTGGGGGTCCAAATAATCTCACCGAATTCGGCGCTGTATCCAAGCTTTTCCTGCTTTTGTGGCATATTCCCTTCCTATTGTTTCGCATATCCATGCGCCTGTCTCGCAGAGCAATGATAAATTAACACCTGTCTCAATGCCCATGCCATTGAGCATATAAATCACATCTTCCGTTGCGACATTACCCGTCGCTCCCCGTGCATACGGGCAACCACCCAATCCGCCCACACTGCTGTCCACAATGGCCACACCCATCGAAAGCGCCGCCAAAATATTGGCGAGCCCTTGGCCATACGTATCGTGGCAATGCACCGCGATCTGTTCAATCGGAAAATCTTCTTGCACTACCGAAATCGTGTGTTGAAACTTTAACGGTGTGCCAACACCAATCGTATCCCCCAAGGATATTTCGTCCACGCCCCAAGAATTCATCGCACGTGCCAATATCGCGACCGCCTGTGCATCCACATCACCTTCATAGGGGCAGCCCATCACACATGAAATATACCCGCGCACCCAGATACCTTGCGCTTTCGCCGCTTTAGTGATTGCTTCGTAAACCTTTAAGCTTTCAGGGATGGACATCCGAATATTTTTTTCAGAAAATGTCTCACTCGCACTTAAAAAGATCGCGATGTGCTTGACGCCCGCTGCCACTGCGCGGGATAGACCCTTTTCATTCGGCACAAGAACAGGATAATGAATGCCTGCTTGTTTTGTCAGCATCGGAAATAATTGGTCGGCATCCTGTAATTGCGGAATAGCCGCAGGAGAAACAAAACTCGTGGCTTCTACCCAATTGACACCCGTCGATACAAGACGTGTGATCAATTCTTTTTTGATGTCCGTACTGACGGCGTTAGGTTCATTTTGCAATCCATCACGCGGCCCGACTTCCATGATTTTGACGCGTGCGGGCAATGTGCTCGCCATCAGCTGTGTCATGATTTTTCCTCACACCAAGAAGGCTTACGCTTTTCCAAAAATGCCGACAGGCCTTCCTGTGCCTCAGGTTGAATACGCATGCTTGCCAATAACTGAGCGCGATCTTCAGGCGGCAGGGTGAATTCGAAATGTGACAACAATGATTTTAAACGTCTCATCGCCACTGGGGCACATTGCAACATGGCATGTATCGTATCAGATAATAATGCTTGGTGAGTTTTGACATTAAACAATGTATGAACCAATCCAGACTGTAAAGCAATCTCAGCGGAAAAAGGCAATGCAGTCATCATCCATCGTTTAGCTTGTCTGACGCCCATCGCATTAACCACATAAGGACTGATCACAGCAGGCATCAACCCCAATTTTAACTCCGACAAGCAAAACTCAGCAGCATCATCGCATATGACCATGTCTGCACAGGCTACTAAACCAACGCCGCCGCCATATACCTTCCCGTGCACTACCGCCAAAATCGGCACCACAGAATCGGCAAGTGTTTCAAATAAACGTACAAGCATCATCGCATCATCCACATTCTCATGGAACGATGCATTTTTTTGTGCCAGCATGTGCGACATATCGGCGCCTAAACAAAAATGCTTTCCTTGTGCTTGCAAAACGATTAAGCGAATGCATTCATTTTCATTCAGTGCTTCAATCATCTCTGTCAAGGATCTGACCAGCGCCACATCCAAACGATTGCCTTGTTCCGCACGGTTGAACGTGACCCAGGCAACACTGTTTTGAATGGATAATAAAACAGGTAATTCGTTACATTCTAAAGACGCCAAAATGTGTCTCCTCTGGTGGAATGGATAATACAATATTCAGTGATTCAATGAGTACACGGCGCGTTTCTTGAGGGAGAATAATGCCATCGTCCCACAACCGTGCAGATGCATATAAACTGCTTGACTCTAATTCATACTGTGCGGTTAGGGCAGCTTCATAGGCTTGTTTTTCTTCTGCGGTCCACGAAGATCCATGTTTTTTCAGATTCGCTTCTTTGACTTGTGACATCACTTGCGCAGCTTGCTGTTTTCCCATCACACCGATACGTGCACTCGGCCACGTCCATAAAAATCTCGGATCAAACGCACGGCCACACATGCCATAATTGCCTGCACCGAAACTACCGCCAACAATCACTGTTAACTTAGGCACATTGGCACTGGCCACTGCATTGACCATTTTAGCGCCATCTTTGGCAATCCCGCCGCGCTCTGCCTGTGACCCTACCATGAAGCCCACAATGTTTTGTAAAAACAATAAAGGAATTTTACGCTGAGCACATAATTCAATAAAGTGTGTGGCTTTCAAAGCAGACTCTGAAAACAAAACGCCATTGTTACCGATAATGCCGACATTATGCCCACCCATTTGAGCAAAAGCGCAAATCACGGTTTTACCATATTCTTTTTTGAACTCACTGTATTCTGAACCATCCACGATACGGACGATCACTTCACGCATATCGAATGACACACGCGGATCGGCGGGGACAATCTTATCCAATAAAGCGGGATCCTGAACAGGTTCTTTAAATTTCTTTTCATCAGTTAAAGTGGGAATATTCAAATATGAAACAAGATCACGCGCCAACGTAAGCGCCGCTTTATCATTATCAGCGATGTAGTCGGATACGCCTGATTTACGTGAATGTAGGTCTGCCCCTCCTAATTCTTCCGCCGTAACGATTTCTCCAGTGGCTGCTTTCACCAGCGGAGGGCCTGCTAAAAAGATCGTGGCTTGTTCTTTCACCATGATCACTTGATCACTCATCGCAGGCACATAAGCACCGCCTGCCGTGCACGACCCCATCACGACAGCAATTTGAGGAATACCCAAGCTCGACATCCGTGCTTGATTAAAAAAAATCCGTCCGAAATGTTCCCGATCCGGGAAGACCTCAGCTTGATGAGGAAGATTCGCCCCGCCTGAATCAACCAAATAAATACAAGGTAATCTGTTTTCCAAAGCAATCTGTTGAGCACGAAGGTGTTTTTTTACGGTGAGTGGATAATATGTTCCGCCCTTTACCGTTGCATCATTGGCTATCACCATGCAATAACGTCCATGCACTTGACCAATGCCTGCGACAATGCCCGCGCAAGGAACCGATTCCGGATAAACATCGTGCGCAGCAAAGGGCGCAATTTCCAAGAAAAAAGATTTTTTATCAATGAGACGTTCGATCCGCTCACGCGCCGTTAACTTGCCTCGCTTTTTGTGCGCGATCACATATTTCTCACCGCCACCCTGCTTTATTTTTTCCAGTAACGTCATTAGCGATGCTGCATTGTCCATGAATTCCTCACACCAGTTCAATGGCCATGGCACACGCCTCGCCACCGGCGATGCATAATGCGGCAATACCACGTTTTAAATGTCTCGCTTTTAATGCGTGAATCAACGTTACCAAAATGCGTGCGCCACTGGCACCAATCGGGTGCCCTAATGCGCAAGCACCGCCATTCACATTCAGTTTCTCGTGAGGAATGTCAAGCGCCTGCATCGCAGCCAATGGGACTACCGCAAATGCTTCGTTGATTTCAAATAAATCGACATCTTCTACTCGCCAGTTTAATTTCGTGAGCACAGATTCTATCGCAGCAATCGGGGCTAGTGTAAACCAAGCCGGATCTTGTGCAACACAAGCGTAACCACAAATCTTCGCTAATGCTCTTTCAGTTAAGTGATCTCTATCGGCTAACATTAGGGCGGCAGCACCATCTGCAATACTGCTGCTGTTTGCGGCTGTTACAGTGCCATTAGCGGAAAATGCGGGTTTTAAGATTCCAATTTTTTCAGGTTTTAAATTCAATGGGATCTCATCTGCACTGACTATCATAGACCCGGATTTTTTTTGAATAATAACAGGGGTTATTTCTTTGATAAATGCGCCTGTTTGAATTGCATCTTGTGCGCGTCGCAATGAGGCTTCAGCAAACTTATCTTGTTCATCACGGCTGATGTTTTTGGCTTTCGCTGTTTCATCGGCGTAATAACCCATGGACTGATGATCATAAGGATCTTCAAGTCCATCGATAAACATATGGTCGTAGAGCGTTTGATTCCCTAATCGATAACCCGAACGCCCTTTCAACATGAGATACGGAGCACGTGTCATGTTTTCCATGCCGCCTGCCAACATAACATTGTATCGACCTGATGTAATCGCATTATGAGCAATGATCACAGACTCCATCCCAGATCCACACATTTTATTTAAAGTGTCACAAGGCACATGGACTGGCAAACCGGCTTTGAGCGCTGCTTGCCGTGCGGGGGCCTGCCCCAGACCGGCAGATAAAACACACCCCATGATCACGGCCTCCGCCGGACCTGCAGCTTTACTGGCACGTTCCATTGCTGCTTCTAATACCACGCCACCCAAATCAGTCGACGAGGTATCACTATACACACCCAGCATGCCGCCAATCGCCGTTCTCACCGCAGACACTATATAAATTTCTTTTTCCATCGCTCACCTGGTTGTTTCAAATAATGTGCGACCGATGAGCATCCGTCTGATTTCAGATGTCCCTGCGCCGATTTCATAGAGTTTTGCATCGCGCAAAAATCTGCCTGTTGGATATTCATTCACGTACCCATTGCCGCCTAACGACTGAATCGCCTCACTGGCCATCCATGTTGCATTTTCTGCGCAATATAAAATCACACTCGCGGCTTCCGCGCGGTGACATTCACCTTTGTCCGCCTCAGATGCAACATGATACAAATAATAACGACTGGCATTCATGCGTGTGTACATATCGGCCAATTTGCCTTGCATTAATTCAAATTCACCAATGGCCTTCCCAAATTGTTTCCGTTCATGCACATAAGGAATGACAACATCCATGCAGCTTTGCATGATGCCCAATGGGCCTGCCGCTAATACAAGACGTTCATAATCTAATCCACGCATGAGCACGGATGTGCCATGCCCTACACCACCCAACACATTTTCTTCTGGCACGGGACAATTTTCAAAAACAAGTTCACAGGTATCCGATCCACGCATCCCCAGTTTGTCGAGCTTCTGTGCAGTCGAAAATCCAGGCAGGCCTTTTTCCACAATAAACGCAGTAATGCTTTTCGAGTCAAAGGGTTCTGTTTTTGCGTAAACAATTAAAACATCGGCACTCGGACCATTGGTGATCCACATCTTATTGCCGTTAAGAATATAAGCACTTCCCTTTTTTTCTGCCTTCAATTGCATGCCCATCACATCTGAACCTGCGCCTACCTCACTCATCGCGAGCGCGCCAACATGCTCACCGGAGACCAGCTTAGGCAAGTACCGCATTTTTTGTTCTTTTGTGCCATTGAGCGAAATTTGATTCACGCATAAATTGGAATGTGCGCCGTAGCTCAATCCAACCGATCCACTGGCGCGTGAAATTTCTTCCATGCAAATCACATGTGCCAAATAACCCATGCCTGCGCCACCGAATTCAGGCGCGACTGTCACGCCCAATAATCCTAGCGCGCCAAGCTTTGGCCATAAATCACGTGGGAATTCATTTTTCTGATCGATCTCATGCGCCCGCGGTGCTATGTTCGCTTGTGCAAACGATCGCACCGTGTCACGTAGCATCACCAGCGTGTCATCAAAATATGCCGGGTTTTGTTCCATCCTAGAAATCTCCCTAAGAGGGCGAATGATTTTTCGCCCCTACAGATAATTTTAATGCCCGTTCTAATTCCGGAATCGCCACAAACAAATCTGTGACCCATCCATAATCTGCGATCTTAAAAATGGGTGCATCCGGATCCTGATTGATCGCCACAATCACTTTGGATGATTTCATTCCTGCCAAGTGCTGAATTGCACCGCTGATCCCTATGGCAATATACAATGCCGGCGCAACAATTTTACCCGTCTGCCCCACTTGACAATCATTGGGCACAAAACCCGCGTCAACAGCCGCTCTCGAAGCGCCCACTGCTGCGCCCAAACAATCCGCCAACTGTTCTATCAGTTGGAACTGTTCTTTGCTCTTCAATCCACGCCCACCCGCAACCACATATTTCGCTGTCGCTAAATCAGGACGATCTTGCGGATGTGACGCCAATGACACCCATGAGCTTAGCGCATTTTGAGCATCTTCGCCGACTGCTTCAATGGGGCATGCGGCTTGTTCGGCTGTCACGGCATCAAAGCTCGTTGGACGAAAACTTAATAAATAGGCCCCTTTCACCCGCACGGTTTGTAGTGCATTACCCGCATAAATCGGACGCACAAATTCCCCATTGTTAATCGACATGACATCAGACAACATGCAGCGCTTTAATAACCCACTGACTCTCGGTAAGATATTTTTACCAGATGAATTCGCTGCCATGATGATCGCTTCGTAATTTTCCCCCATCTTGGCAATTTCAGTTGCACAGGGTTCTGCTAAACTTTTTTCAAAAATGGGATTCTCTGCATAAAATACTTTTGACACGCCTTGAATTTGAGCAGCCTCATGGGCAGCGGCTGCATGACCCCATATCAACACATGAACGTCATCAGCACAACGTAATGCAGCGTTAACGCCTTTAGCAAGGGTGCCATCATGTGCATGAGCGACTAACAAGGCAATCGTCATGGTAACACCTTAGCCACATGGCGCAGTTGATAAACCAGTTCTTCAGCACTGTTCACTTTAATACCCGTTTTACGTACAGGGGGCTCTGTCACCGACACGCACGTGATCGCATCACAGGGTGTCTCTAAGTACTGAACCAAAGGCAGTTCACGCATTGGCTTTGATTTTGCTTTCATGATTTGTGGCAAGCTTGCAAATCGCGGTTCGTTTAATCGCAAATCGACCGTGATAACGGCTGGCAAAGCAATACGAATGGTTTCAATCCCATCATCCGTTTCACGTGCAACCATCGCATGTTGATTTTCCATCGCAATGTGGGACGCAAAAGTCGCTTGTGCAATGTTACATAAGCCCGCGAGAATTTGACCGGTTTGATTGCAATCATCGTCAATCGCTTGTTTGCCCATCAATACCAATTCAAAGGATTCGTCATTCACTATTTTAGAAAGGACTTGCGCAACGTCTAGTGGGGATAGCATGAGATCTGTTTGAATCCAGATAACTTCATCTGCACCCAGCGCGAGGGCTTGGCGTAAGATGTCTTGAGAAGCAGGCCCAATGCTGACAGCGCATACATGGGTGACTATTTGGTTTTCTTTGAGACGTAAAGCCTCTTCCAAGGCAATGGCATCAAAGGGGTTCATCCCCATTTTAACGCCATCGGTTACCACACCGGTATGGTCAGCGTTGATACGAATCGCCACGTTATAGTCGATAACGCGCTTCATCGGCACAAGCACTTTCATGGTCGCTCCTCCATTAGCCCGTCCATTAGCCTCTCTGGAGTGTATCATGTTTTCCTGGTATAATCCGCCCTTTTTAGGATGCCCTATCGTGCCCTTAAGTGTTGCTGCTCAAGCCAGAATTCCCCAACGTACCATGACCCGCTTCTTTGGCTGGCTCTCTGCTTGCCGGATACCTGTCATTAAAAATTACTTCATCCGCACGTTTGATAAACGTTTTGGCATTAACTGGGAGGATGCAGAGTTTTCCACCCCCGATGCGTATGCGGATTTTAATACCTTCTTTTCGCGTCGATTAAAACCCGGGAAACGCCCTTTGGCTCCCTTGCCCGCGTTTGTGTCTCCTGTCGATGGCTTTGTTAGTCAGATTGGCCCTATTGAAGGCGACCAGCTCTTTCAGGCCAAAGGCCATACTTATACGTTGATCGATTTATTGGCAGGTAATGAAAAACAAGCCGCCGTATTCAGGGATGGCGCTTTTGCAACGTTGTACCTTTCCCCTAAAGATTATCATCGTGTTCATACGCCCTTAGAAGGACGTGTGACGAGCATGACGTTTGTACCTGGGACACTCTTTTCTGTCAATGAAGCGACCGTGAATGATGCGCCCAATCTGTTTGCGCGTAATGAAAGACTGATTTGTTACATCGACACAGCGCACGGGCCCATGGCCATTATATTAGTGGCTGCATTGAATGTCGGCAGTATGTTCACCCCCTGGCATGGCGTCGTAAAAGCCGATGGGATTAACACATGGGATTATGCTGATAAGCCTATTTCTCTGGCCCGTGGCGATGAAGTCGGCGGCTTTTTGATGGGCTCAACCGCCATTGTCTTGATGCCAAAAGGCTCCGTCACCTGGGAAGCCTTGCCAACACAGACGCCGATTGTGCTGGGGCAGAAAATTGGGGTGATTAAGCCCTAGCCTTCCCTTGAAATGGCGCTATACTCAATTAGCGCGAATTTGGCGCTAATGGCGCGAATTCCGGAGATTCAGACAGTGGCAGCAGATAATCAATGATGTTGGTAAACGTTCAGATCCCAAGATTCATAATGTACATATGCACTTTCTTGTAGGGGCGAAACATCTTTCGCCCTCTTCACAATCTCTGAAAACGAAGGAGATTATTCTTCACCTTCGCTATATAACCGCTCGGGGTCCCGGCATCTACGCTGTTATGCGTGCGGCTTGAATAATGGCTATTTTATATGATATAAAGCTGCCTGTTGTATCAAATGGAGTTGAGCAA
>JBIOEA010000044.1:0-14443 GCA_044445605.1 Gammaproteobacteria bacterium
AGATTGATACGCTGCGTAAGCAAAGAAAAATCCCCCGACACAAGAACCGTCTCGCAAGCTCGACGATTCCTGTGTCTGCCCCCTTTACAAAGTGGGCGAAGAGTTCTTCGTTTTGTGATCTTGTGGTAGTGAACGATTACCAATGTTTCGCCCCGCCGTATGTCCCTAAATACAAAAGCAACATCGCCCTATGTAACACACATTGGCCCAACATATAGCCAAAACCCAACCGGGAGCACGCGGATTCACGCACTCTAATTTATTTAAAATGCGACAGTTTTATGAATCTTATCATGAAGATACAATTGTCGCGGCACTGCCGCGACAATTGACTTGGACACATAACCTTATTATCCTGTCACAAAGCAAGCACCCCGATGAAAGAGAGTTTTATTTACAGGGCATTCTATGACAACACTCCTTCACAGCAAATTAATGAGCAGATGTTAACTTCAATCCGACGATCGATAACAGCAACAAGCTCAAAAAAAACACGCGAGGTAACGTCGCAGGATCTTTGAAGAAATAGATCCCAATGATCGCAACCCCTGCTCCACCTATCCCCGTCCAAACAGCATACGCCGTTCCAATGGGGATTTCTTTTAGGGCGAGATTTAAAAATAAAAAACTTGCCATGATGCAAATATAAAACGATATCGTCCAGGGAATGTTTCGGTGGCCGTCCATTAACTTTAGCGACGACGCAAAACCAATTTCAAAAAACCCAGCGATGACCAGATAGATCCAAGACATGATACGCGCCCCTACGTCTTAACATCAACAATCGGCTGAGTACTCTTCACATTGATAAACACAATGTCTGCAGCCTTTTTGTCGAACTTGTTCAAGTCTATCACTTTAATAGTTTGATCTTCATAGGTTCTTAAAAAATACTGCATGGCGGTTGGGTCTTTCACCGATGTTGCCAAGGTGTATTCCACTAACATTGCATTACCGTTTTTATCTCTCACGGAACCTTTAGGAATATCGAATTGATTCAGCAAATGAAACACTTCCAAAACGGCATCACGCCCCGTATCAGCCTGAACCGCGGTTGCCGAAAAAACAGCCGCACGAACGAAGCGAGATGGCGGTGTGAAATCACCCGGTAATCCGTGCAAACCCGATCCGCTGCCAAACGCCTGTAAAGTCACGCCATCCACTTCAACAGGCGATGCACCCACGGGCGTTAAATTCGTGTAATTGCCCAGGTTCGTCATGTGCCAATCAAACGTCGGGGAATTCGTCACCACACCCAATGGATTATCGTAAATCACCAGCTTCCCTTTGATAGGTTCAATCACCACACTCTTGCCCGTGCGATCGTAAACCACATAATGAAACGGAGGTACAAGCCCCCACCCTTTGGGTTCCGTCGGCACAATCACCGCATCCGCAAAATGCTGTTTCACTTCATCAATGGTTGCAAATTGTGTGAGCAGCCAATTAGGATATTCTACCGATGACAATGCATTCGATTGATTGTCTGCAGTGATCGAGGCGTAGCCCGCATAACCTGGGAAATAAAATGCGCCGACCGTTAATCCCGCTTCATTCATGCCATCAATGATGGCTTTCTCACCAAAGGCGTTGGCCCCAACGACAGCATATTTTGCCTTGTATGTTATGCCATTGGTTGTGCCATCCGGCAACGTCCCCTTGAATGCATATCCCTGCGGAATGACCACGCCACCTATATCGAGGTTAATCGCAAACTCGACAGTACGACCATTCACGGTGACACCATCTTTCGCTTTGTGCATAATCCCGGTACATGCCCAGACAGGTATCGCTACCGCACACATTAATAGTAAGGTTAATCGTTTCATGTTGCACTCCATGTATCCGTAAAATTATCTTATTAAATGCATGACAAGCGTGACAAGAAATAAAATAAGAAATATGAAAAATAAAATTCTGGCAATACCGGCTGCCTCAGCAGCAATGCCCGTGAAACCGAATACACCAGCAATCAATGACACAACGAGGAAAATGAGAACCCAATTTAACATGATAGCGCTCCTGCGGGATTGTTCACATTAACGATAGCTTCGTAATCTTCATTTGTCGACAAAATAAGGGATTTTCCCGGACCACTCAAATCATTTAACATTTGCCGAGTGCTTCTTGAATATGGCCACACGCGTGGATAGTCATACCCTCAATGTGGAACCCTTTGGCATTGGCATGCGGCACAATGGCTTGTGTAAAACCATGTTTATGGGCCTCTCTTAAACGCTCATGACCACCTGGCACGGGACGAATCTCACCCCCAAGCCCGACTTCACCAAAAATCACCATGTCTTGTGGTAACGGCTGATTACGTAAACTCGATAATATCGACATCATGAGGGCTAAATCGCTCCCCGTTTCAGTCACACGCACACCACCGACCACATTCACGAATACGTCTTGATCGTACGTCACAATCCCACCATGACGATGCAATACCGCCAAGCCCATCGTCAATCGATTAGGATCAATACCGACAGACACACGACGAGGATTCGCTGCATGTGATTGATCAACCAATGCTTGCAATTCAATCAGCATCGGACGTGAACCTTCCCAGGTCACCATCACACTGCTGCCCGGCAAAGGCTTTTCTGATCGCGTTAAAAAAATCGCCGATGGATTTGAGACTTCTTTCAAGCCTTTATCCGTCATGCCGAAAATGCCTAATTCATTCACGGCACCAAATCGATTTTTAAACGCACGAATAACACGATAACGGGAATCTGTTTGGCCTTCAAAATACAGTACCGTGTCAACCATGTGTTCTAACACGCGTGGGCCAGCCAATGTGCCTTCTTTGGTCACATGCCCTACCAAGAACACCGCGGTGTGCGTTTTCTTGGCGAATTGCACGAGTTGTGCCGCAGCTTCCCGGACTTGGCTCACCGAGCCTGGCGCAGATTGCAACGTATCCGTGTACATCGTTTGAATGGAATCAACCACTAAAAATGCTGGCTTTTCCCGCTCAGCTTGCAGTAAGATTTGTTCGATTTGTGTTTCTGCTAATAATTTGATCGGCGCTTGCGAAAAGCCCAGTCGATGTGCACGTAATGAAACTTGTTGTAATGACTCTTCGCCTGTCACGTACAACACCGCTTTTTCGCGGCTCAAATGCGCCATCGTTTGTAATAGCAACGTGGATTTGCCAATGCCCGGATCACCGCCAATGAGAACAACAGAACCTTGGACTAATCCGCCACCTAAAACGCGGTCGACTTCCAACGAACCCGTTGAAATGCGTGGGGTATCTGAAAACACAACATCGGACAAGGCCTGAACGGATTCTGATACGCCCGTGTAACCTTCTCGACGCGCTGTTTTGCTTTGGATCACCATCCGCGTTTCTTCTAGCGTATTCCATGCGCCACAATCAGGACAACAACCCAACCATTTCGGAGAATTGCCGCCACAGGCATTACACACAAATTGCGATTTGGGCGCTTTCTTCATCTCAGGCACTATCCTCTAAATTGGGTAACGTCGGTATATTCGCTAATAGTAACTGCCGTACCGCCATTTCTTCTAATGGCTTTGTTAAAAAGCCTGTCATGCCCGCCGCAATCGCTTGGTCCCGATGATCAGCATCCGTATGTGCAGTTAATGCATAGATAGGGACTTGCACTCCCGCTTTGCGTATCCGCGATGTTACCTCAAATCCAGTCGCATCGGGCAAACCAACATCCATGAAAATTAAATCATAGGCGTTTGATTGCGCTTTTTGCAGCGCCTCTGCCCCATTCGTCGCGACATCCACATCACAGTTTAAATCGCCCAAAATGAATCGAGCTATTTTTGCCGCCAAGGGTAAATCTTCAACTAATAACACCTTCATGATTAACCTCCTACTGTACTTCCTGTATCGGCAACGATTGCAAACTCAGCAGTACTGTAAATGTACTCCCTTCATTAAGTTTGCTTTCTAGTTCGATGCGACCGCCCAAATCTTCCACAAATTGCTTCACAATGCTCAGCCCAATACCTTCACCTTGGTATTGCCCCTGATCCGAGCCCACTAATCGTACATATTTTTGGAATATCGATTGTTGCTTGCTCGCTTCAATCCCAATGCCCGTATCGCTGATGGCACAACGCAATGTGTGCTTTCCTTCAGCACTCAACTTAATACGAATATAGCCTTCATGAGTGAATTTAATCGCATTGTTAACGAGGTTTAACAATATCCGTTGGAAACGGTAGAAGTCGGTTACCAAATCTTCTGGCACATCATCACTGATATCGACACTCAGCTCTAAGCCCTTCTGACGCGTGGTAAATCCAAACATCTCAACTAAATCACGCAACAATACCCTGATCTTGAATGATTGGTATTGTAATGGGCGTTCATTAGATTGAATATGGTCATACTCTAGCATCTTTGTGAGCATTTTCAATAAATTCTCACTGGAATACAGAACCCCGTCTAAAAACTCTAATTTTTCAGGGTTGCTTTCCATCTTTTTCAAGATCTTAATCGAGGCAGTAATGCAACTAAGTGGTGTGCGCACATCATGTTGCATGTTTTTCAAAAATTGAATCTTTGCCGAATGTGCTGCCTCTGCCTTTTCCTTTGCATGCCGTAAATCTTCTTCCATGTTCTTACGCTCGGTAATATCAATCGATACGCCCATCAAACCCACTTTTTGATGCTCATCATCGAAAATAGGCGTTTTGTAGGATAGAAATATTTTATCCTCGCCGTTCGGATTAACCATTTTTTCTTCAAAAATCAGGGTCTCATCACCTTCTAAGACAGCTGCATTGTTCGCCAATACTTGCTCTGAAATCTCAGGGGGCAATAAATCAGCTAATTTTTTACCCACATGAGGGTAACGTGACAAAGGACGATTAGGCATTAACTCCTGATTCCAGGCTGTTCGCAAACTGAGGTTATAACCTAAAATCACACCTTCTCTGTCCATCCAGAAAACATTCATCGGAACTTGGTTAATCATGTACTCTAAATAGTGTCGGATCTTCTTACCAATATGCTGGCTCGACATGGTCGGCGGTAATTGTTCCCCTGATAAAAAATAGTACCAATCTATTAAGTAGCGAACTTCAGCAGCATACACGGCTTCTTTTTCTTGCAGCTGATCGAATAACTTATCATAAGCTTCACTCACATGGGTAAGCTGGGCAAAAGAGCCTATGACACCGATAATATTCCCTTCTTGATCCCGCCAAGGAGATTTGTTTGTTTTCATTAACCTAACATGCCCATCGGCTAATAACGATGAGTCATGAAAACTCTGACTCTTGCCTTGCGTTATCACGAGCTTATCATTCGCTATAAATAAAGCGGCATAGTCCTTCCAGACACAATCGTAATCCGTTAAACCGATTAAATCAGCAGACGATGTATACCCTGCTTTCTGGGCGAAACTTTCTGAGCAGGCCACATAAATACCTTCGCGATTTTTAATAAAAACATCGCATGGCATTTGTGCCATGATGAAAGATAACTGTGTTTCACCGAACGTGTCTGTCATTAAGCTAGATACCTCTTCGAGACCAAAAACAAAATCATGGACGCTTCACATTGTCATGTAAATACGATACCATGAAAGCATCCAAAAGTCAGGTGAGGTTGTACTTGGTATGATGAATACCTATCTAACAAAATAAGTTTTAAGCAGTATCCAGCGGTACCCTATATTAGGTTTTTTTTTGCACCTTTTGGTACGCCAGGAAAACGATGTAGTGGAAAGGGAGAATGACATGTTTAACAATACAGCAGCGAAGGACATACCAATACAAAATTCTAGCGCATCATCCTCGAGCGTTTCTGCGGGTGCTCTTGTCACCAATTTGAGGCGCAGCAACAGCGATGTTGACAAAAAAACACTCGAAGGCTTTGGCATTACCAATAAAGAAATGCAAAAAACTTTTTTGAGCCTTCGCATCGCTACGAGGAAGGTCGGAATTGGCATAAGTTGTGTAGAGATCATAGACAAAGACGCACTGCAAAATAAGTGTAATGACATTATCAACGCTGTTACAGCCATGCGCCCTGATCGCAATTCTCTAGAACTGGAAGTGCTACTGCCCGTACAACTCATGATAAGACATGGTTGGGCTCATATAGATAAGAGTCAACATATTCAACATATCAATGCGCACCTAAACGGTTGGGCAACAGTGCTGGGTCTGTCGCAGAACATGCTATATCCATTATTTCATGGCGAAGAGGTGATAGCGCGTAGGGGGAATGTAACATTGCGCTTCAAGCCTTGGACAGGCGCTTACCTCCCCAAAACACTCGAAGACCGTATTGATACATTGGTAAAAGATGTTACTTCTCTCTTTCAAAAACAATTTCAGAGCGCAGATGCTACTCTAGACATCAATCAACCCACCACCCCCGCACCCTTCTTAACACGTGACGACAAGGAGCTTAAAGGCCTTTTAAAAAATGTACTCATTGAATCTTTGACAGAGGCAAACGTCAAGAATCCTCCGAACCAAGAAACACTCGATAATATTTTCAATGGCATCGTATTCCATACCTTACTTGTCATCGCGCATCATCATCCTGAATTAGCAACCTATATAGAGTTGCTATCCCCCAACTATAAAGATAAAGAGGCGAATAAAACCATCAATGTCGCAGACCTTGGCACTGCCATGTTTCATGAATTATGTAAAAATATGCGCATCAGTGCGGTCGCGAAGGAATTTGCACATGGAGTAGCTCAGTTAATGGAAGAAATATCATCGCCTGAAATATTAAAACAATTAGAAAGTGCTGAAGATGTCCTGATCTATATTTCTGTGAAAGAAAAAATCCGACGCACCAACCCGTTTCGAGTCATGGCAGCTGCGCTCAAACCGAGCGCCTCCGCCGCGAATTTAGAACCCTGCAATAGCTATGAATCACAAGAACAAAGACGTGCACAAAAAGAAGAAGAACAGGTCAATCAACAGGTTGCTAAACAAGCCGGCAAATCATCCTCGCTTACCGATGAAGAGAAACAACGTTTGCTTGATTTATTAGGAAAAACTATTGGCAGCGCCGCAAACCAAGGGTTACTTGGAACGAATGACGAACATATAAATGCAGGACTCGTGAGTACATTGATGTCAAGCGTAACCAGCACATACTGTACGTCAAGCGCCTCCTACCGCAGGGGCTCAGCTCATTCGACTGCCTCGAATCATACCGACACGAGCAGCAATAATACATCGCGAGGAAGTAGTCCCGGTACCAATAGTAATAATGGCGATGAGGAAGCCAAAAAAAGCTCGTCTTCCCAAGTACTAAAGGATGCCAAGAAATCAGGCAATAGAAGTAACGGGCGCTAAAACAACGCAGTAAAACTAAATTTTAGATGAGTTAGAATTAGATAAGAGCGGTTCTGTTGCAGCAGATAGGTTTGCGTTAGAGGTGCTTTTCTTTTCAGCCCCCTTATCCTTATTCTCCCAGAGATACAGCATGCCTAAGCTGGCAGCACTTGTTAATCCTGTTGCGCAGGTAGAAGCAAAACCGCCAGCCACGCTATTGTCTGGAAAACCGGCTTTAACCATGATGCCAGGTAACAAATAGCACAAATACCAAGACAATCCACCGATAAAAAAGCTTGCAGCAAGAACCATATACGTCTCTTTAGAAACATCTTTTCCACTTTTTTTATCGTTATACAAACTATATATTAAAAGAGGGATAGTACTGCCAACACCGACAGCAGTGGTCGTTCCCCAGCGCCCAAATCCAAATGCTTCATCTGATAAGTAATAGCCGCACATCCAACCTGCCATGCCTAAAAATACACCGGCGGCAATGTCTTTGTCTTTAGAAAGCTTAGTTTCTGTTGCTTTCCCATTTCTATCCCAATCTTCTGGCGAAAATTTCGATTTATTCTTGTTATAAGTACATTGGGGATCTTGATATGAATGCAACCGCGATGCACCATAAACTAAAGCTGTCATGAAAAATGGATAAAAAATGCCCATGAATGTCACCGCATTCATAGCACCAACATAATCATCCTCAAATAGCGGATCAAAGAATTGACTGAATAGCTGCCATACCACATCCGATGCAATAGACGCCGCGGCCATCTTAGGGGTGGCGTAAAATGTCTGGTCTTTTTTGGGTATGTCATTCGCGTTGTTGCTCATATAACTCATATCATACCCCTCCAAAATGGGATAATCAAGCGTTCTGACAGATTTTTTCTGCGCCCTCATGAGGGTCCATACGCCTTTACATAAGCAGCTAATGCGGGTAAAATCGGCCTTGTCTATTTATCGCAAAACAATACCGAATTATCCCAGCAACCCATTGATAATGAAGGAAATCCCATGCAGAAAAAGACTAAGCATTCTCACGAGAAACGCTTCAAACTATGGCATAAAATCGTTTTGGCACTGATTCTGGGCTCCCTGGCTGGGCTTATCTTTGGCGAGAAGGCCACCGTCTTAGCCCCCATTGGGCGTCTCTTCATTAATGCCATCGGCATGATCGTTATCCCGGTCGTTTTCACCTCGATTGTATGCAGCGTGATGGCCATCAGCGACATGAAGACCATGGGCCGGGTTATGGCTAAAACCCTCACCATGTACGTTATTACCATGGCCTTGGCGACCTGCATTGGGATGGCCTTTGCGCTGGTATTAAAACCAGGGCTGGGGTTACCTGCCGATCTCGTTCAACAGAGCCTCAGCGCCAACCCTGTGGCCGCTGACTTGGTTGAACGGAACAAGCATGTGACCATCTCCGACACCATCAGTTCTATCGTTCCCTCAAACGTTGTGGCCGCATTGGCTAATGGCGATATTCTCCCTTGTATCGTCTTCGCCTTTATTTTGGGGTTAGCCATTGTGCGTGTAGGGCCGGCAGCACGCCCTGTCGGGGACTTCTTTCAAGGTGCGATGCTCGTCACGTTTAAGGCAACGCATTTTGTACTGCAATTTGCACCGATTGGCGTGTTCGCTCTGATTGCTCAGGCCGTGGGTACGATTGGTATTGAGATTCTCAAAGAATTGTCTTTATTGGTCATCACGATTTACTTGGGCTGTTTTGCGGTGCTGGCATTTATTTACATCCCTGTGTTGATGTACAACCGGCTCAGCCCGGGGCACTTCTTTAAGAAAATGCTGGGGCCCATGTCGTTTGCATTTTCAACTGGCTCGAGTGCTGCCACCCTTCCCCTCACCTTAGAAACAACCCAGAAGCAATTGGGCGTGTCATCAGGCGTGGCTGAATTTGTAGTACCGTTGGGTGCGACGATCAACATGAATGGTTTATCGGTTTACTTAGGCGTGGCGGCGCTGTTTGTCGCGAATATCTTCGGTGTTGATTTATCATTGTGGCAATACGCGATGATCATCATGACATCCACGCTCGCATCCATAGGTGCCGCAGGTGTGCCGATGTCGGGGATCGTGGTAATGTCGATCGTGTTAGGCGGCGCGGGGCTCCCGATTGAAGCGATTGCCTTGATCGCCGGCGTGGACCGCATCATTGACATGATGACGACGACAGTGAATATCACAGGCGACGCATTGACCGCGGTTGTCGTTGGCAAAAGTGAAGGCCAGCTCGACAAAACCGTGTACAATACTCCCCTTAAATAAAACATTTTTTTGAATCGAGGCTGATATGTCAAAGAACGCGATTTCACCCACCCGTGCTGAAAACTATCCTGAGTGGTACCAAGCTGTTGTCAAAGCAGCGGACTTGGCCGAAAACGCTCCGGATATCCGTGGTTGTATGATCATCAAGCCTTGGGGTTATGCCATTTGGGAGAACATTCAGCGTTATTTGGATGCGTGCTTCAAAGCCACCGGGCATGTGAATGCGTATTTTCCTTTATTAATTCCGATGAGTTACATTGCGAAAGAAGCGGACCACATTGATGGTTTCGCGAAAGAATGTGCCGTCGTGACACACTCACGTTTAGAAGCAGGACCTGATGGCAAATTAGTCCCAGCCGGTGAACTCGAAGAACCTTATATCATTCGTCCTACCAGCGAAACCACGATTGGTAATGCTTTTTCTCGCTGGATTCAATCCTACCGCGACCTACCGATGAAAATTAATCAGTGGGCCAATGTGATGCGCTGGGAAATGCGCACCCGGATTTTTTTACGCACATCTGAATTTTTATGGCAAGAAGGCCATACTGCCCATGCGACTGTCGAAGAAGCCATGCAAGAAACGATGCAGATGCTCGATGTGTATGTTGATTTTGCACAAGACATCGCGGCGATTCCAGTGGTAAAAGGCGAAAAGACACCTGAAGAACGTTTCCCTGGTGCTGTGAATACGTACACGATTGAAGCGATGATGCAGGATAAGAAAGCGCTCCAATCGGGCACATCGCATTATTTGGGCACAACATTTTCACGTTCTTTTGGCATTCAATTTTCAGATCAAGCAGGCGTTTTGCAACATGCGCAAACGACATCGTGGGGATTAACGACCCGCGTGATCGGCGCGATGGTCATGGTACACAGTGATGACGACGGCTTAATCTGCCCTCCTCGCTTGGCACCACAACATATCGTGATCATTCCGATCATTCGCAATGATGCACAACGCACAGAAGTATTGACGTACTGCGAAAATGTCGCCGCTAGCCTGCGAGGGGTCAATTATCATGGCGAAGCATTGCGTGTTTTATTGGATACACGCGATATCAATGGCGCTGAGAAGTCTTGGGAATATATCAAGAAAGGTGCACCCATACGCATTGAAATCGGCCCTCGCGACATCGAAAATAATGCCGTATTTGTTGCACGCCGCGATAAACCTGTGAAAGAAAAGCAATCATATTCCCGCGCAGAGTTTGTCGCAAAAGTAACGCATGTGCTCGATGAAATCCAAGCGAATTTATTTACGCGCGCTAAACAGTTTGCCGATGACAATCGGCTACGCGCCGAGAATTTAGAAGCATTCATTGCGTATTTCACCCCCGAAGAAGCACCTGGTTTTGTGCAATGCTTCTGCCATGAAGAGGCGGATTATATTGACATCGTGAAACCGCTCAAAGCATCTGCACGCTGCATTCCTATGGATGCTACGGGGTATGCCACAGGCGAAGGCGTTTGTATCTTCACGGGTAAACAAACAACACGGCAGGTTATTTTTGCGAAGGCTTATTAATTCCAATCTTTCGCCCTCTTACCGATCTTGAAGAGGGCGAAAGATGTTTCGCCCCTACAGCACAGAACAGATGCAAGAAACCTACTGGTCTCTTGGTGATCAATGGTGGAAACAAATCATTGATGGGGACTGTCATGAATTTGGCCCTGAAGTATTTGATAAAGGGTTACACAGTGGCGCGGTCGAACCTGGCTTTCTCAAATCATTATATAATGGCATGCTCTACGCATCGGATGAATTAGGCAAACCCCTCTCGATCGAATTTTACAAAACACTCCATCAGCAGTTATGCAATCATTTCGCTGGTGATGCCAATGACACGCTCATGAGCTCTGAGGGAACAGGAAAGTACCGAACCAAAAACGTGAAGTCTGACTTTGCATTGAAATATTGCATGGACGCTGAAATGCTTCATCATTACTTATGTGTGGAGATTTCAGGAAAAATTGAACGAGCGATAACATATCGTTCAACACACTTCCACGTTAAAAGCGACAATACCAGCAAAGATGTTTATGAAGCATGGAAAAAAGGCACCAAAACATACTACCCACAAAAATATCGCTTCTCCAAGAAATTTATCTCAAAAGCTGATGAAGTAAAAGACCTAGAGGGATTTTTTAAGAAAGAAGCTATTTCCTCCGCTATTGCAGTTCAAGCATTCGAAAAAAGCTGGGGCAACAAAATCAATTCCTTAAATGAATATATTCTCAAGATTTCACAAGACCTCGAATGTCCCCGCTTTGTTATGTTCAGTCTCATTGAATTAAACAGTTCAGGTGAATCAGGTTTAAAATCCATCAAAATAGATTATTTGAAACTTGAGCCTCATGTGATGAATTCAGTGATTGAAAAGCTGTTTCACCACTTCAATACATCGATCCAGGAACCGCAGTCGAGGAAGTCTAAACTCACCCTCATCGCTGATCTTTATCAAAAACTCGACTGGCTGCACCCTTTTCTTGATGGTCAAGGCAGAGTCGACTTAGTGCTCCTTTCAAAGCTGCTAACGGAAAATGGATTCCACCCTGCGATACTCGACGATCCTTATTTTTCATCCACGTCAACATTGAGCGAATGGGTTGAAGAACTTGAAAAAGGCTTGATCGCTTGGGAAAAAGTGCATGACGAAATTAATGCGCAGCCTCGTACATCAAAGAGGTGTGCCGCGCGTTTGTAGTTAAGTGCTACAAAAGTGGGCGAAGAATTATAGTCGCAGATGCTCTGACCGTTTCCGAATAACGTCGTATATTTTATCAAAGATCGGCGATTCAATATCTTCCCTTTTAAGCTGCTCTCTCAACAATACAGCTTGCTCAACGCAATCATTTGCCATTGCCAATAATTGTTTTTCAATATTCTTCTGAGCAACCGTTGTATCTGGAACGATGCGATGCCAGTGCCGCAAAAGCACATCGTCAGGAATGTATTTTCCACCAATTTTCATCGCCATTTTGATAGAAACATTCGGGTAAACAGCCGTACTGAGTAGATCGTATGCAGGGGACAGAGCAGGCTTATCTTTGATATATAAGAATGAAAAGTTTTTTGCATGCGCATCTGCATTACCGATAAGATAATTATATATAACACGCTTAATCAACTCCGTCCCATCGACAGCAGGTTGAATAGAATGCTGTCTTAATAGATCCTGGCATCTTGCAAGACTTGGCCCGCCCTCTCTTTCATATTTCTTCTCAGGAAAAACACTCAAGGCCTGACAAAAATCTTCTTGATGTATTCGAAACACTTTCCCATTTGTATCCTCTCCACGGTCATAGCGCTCAATCAAATAAAATGGAATATCCCCAACATAACGAATTTCAACATGCGGAACTTTAATTTCAATCAATTTAGCAAGACGCATGCAGAAAAATTCATTATGCACACTAGATTCAATATCATCTATTAATGGCTTCAAAATATGTGTCGTCGGTAGCGTTCCTTTCATCAAAGCTATTTTTCCATCTTTAATACCAACAGCCAACTTATCTTGAGCGCCCGCTAATGATAATCTCAAGCCGTCATCACCTGAAAATAATGGCTGACGTTTCAAGATAGTCAAAATATCCTGCAATTTTTGGTCACCCAGTATTTCTATATCATCAGAGGAGCTGTTTGGTAGTGCTTCCCCATGAGCATAGATAGCAATAGCACCAGCGCATTCCCCACCAATGGCTTTAAGCAATGCAAATGGATTTTGCTCCGATACACCCAAGTATCGTGCCAATCGAGTACGCACAGCATCATCCGGCAATAAGCCCGAAAAAAATGCTTTTACTACATCCCCTTCAAACATAGCTTGCTGAACAGGTAGTGAAATCGATAACGCTGGGTGTCTTTCTTCAACATAAGCAACATCATACTGATACAGCAATCTGCCAGATTCATTTTGAATAAGCTGGCCCGCATATATTTCATGCAGGTAAACATCTAATACTTTATTCATGCGTCTTTAAACCCCTTCGCAAACAGTGTACCACCTAGCATCTGAATCACGGTAAGGACCTTGCCCAGATGACAAGACTCTTTCCCTTGTTCTAATTCACGGATAAAGCGTATTCCAACCCCAGAAGTTGCCGAGAGCTCTTCTTGAGTCAGCCCTTGGCTCTTTCTAAGATCGCGAATCCACTGCCCTAAAGCAATTGTATTTGAAATTTTCTGCATAAAAAATCACCCCGATAGGGATGATTTTAGTACAAAATGGGGTGTTTTTCAACAAAAAAACCCGATCGGGACGATTTCGTCGTTATCTGCATTATGACGAGAAATCACCCCGATCGGGATGATTTGTTTAATTCAGACCATTTTTTTTAATAACGCGCATCTGCCCACCACCTAATTTTTCAATCAGTTCACCAATGATGACAGAAGTTGCCCCGTCGGAAATTTGGCCAAATTCTGAAGGATCAGGCTCTTTTAACGGATTCTTTGGGCATACGTTCAATTGGTTGGCTAGCTCCTCCAGCAAAGCCCATTTGAAGGAGTAACGCCCGGCCCCCCCCCTGGCCCTTCAGCAAGGTTAACAGTAACTCTTGATGCAACGGGCTAATTTATATCATTTAAATCAGCATTGTTCAAGCAAACGCAATGAAGCGAGCGGCGGTGCCTGTGACGGGGTCATTGGCAACCAGACGCGAACGTTAAATAGCGTGCAGCGCAGAACAATCACCAACCGCAGCGAAATTCAGATTGATACGCTGCGTAAGCAAAGAAAAATCCCCCGACACAAGAACCGTCTCGCAAGCTCGACGATTCCTGTGTCTGCCCCCTTTACAAAGTGGGCGAAGAGTTCTTCGTTTTGTGATCTTGTGGTAGTGA
>JBIOEA010000045.1:0-13763 GCA_044445605.1 Gammaproteobacteria bacterium
TCAGCCTCTAAGGCTATGACGCCATCGCTGTCCTGGCTCGCACCCCAGCATATATATTACCAGGGTTACTTACTGATTTTCATCATACCTGACGCCGAGGGTGTGGGCAAAGCCCGCTTGTACGTAAAGACTTATGGGTAACGAGCAGCTTTGTAAATAGCGAAGGTGAAGAACAATCTCCTTCTGTTTCGGAAATCATGAAGAGGGTGAAACCCGAATAATCGCATCCACACTTTCCAATGTATTGAAACCACCATTGGCACTGTGTGTCTCAGTGCTATTGTGTTTCGGTGCACGCACACTCCCTAACTGATGCAATGCCGAAAATTTAGTCACCGGAAAATTAAAATCCCCCGCAATCATCACCTCTTTCTTAGACTCAATAGACTTTTTCTTCACCATCTTGGTCACTTCATCTGCCAAGGATCCGGGATCTTTTTTGGCCTTATCAAACGGTAAATGAAGATTGATGACCGTACGCTTTGTTCCGTCTTCTTGATGAACCAATTTAAACTTTTGTACACGCGCATCCAAACCTTCTGAGGAAAAGGGCTTTGACATATAACTGTACCGTTCACCATTAAATAATGACATCAAGCCCCATGAGGTTAATACATTCTCGTCTCGCAATGTTTCAGCAAACTTTTGCAAGCTCTTGTAGCTTAAACAGCAGTCTGTGAAAAACTCAACGTCCTCCTTCAAAATGGGCGCCTCTTGCAAACAAATGACTTGAATATGCGGATTGCTTTTACAAATATCAGCCATGGCCGCAGCAATTTTTTTCAACCGTTGCTGATACTGCGCTTGGGTTTCAACCAGCTCTAGCCCATTGTTATATCGGTTTTTTTCTTGATTGTATTTGCCCTGCATCATGATATTCCAACTCATGACATCATGCTCAATCACAGGCTCATGGTCAGATATATGCTGTTTGCGCATCCGCGTGTTGATTACATTGAAAAAATGTAGTGTTGTCATCGTCATCCCCCGTTATCTGCTTTTATGATTGTGGGAGATCAGGGGATGTTAGTAAAATCGATTGTTTAGATTGCAACGATAGGAATTATCTATTAATCTTTGTAGGGGCGAAATATCTTTCACCCCTACACTTTTTTCTATTTCTTCTTCATTTTTCGAATAAACTTCTTCAATCGACCGCGCTTACGTACTTGGCGTGGCGTCAAGACATTATGACGGCCCGCAAAGGGATTCTCCGTCGTATTAAATATTAATCGCAACGGCGTTCCAACCAACTTGAGTTGATCACGGAAAAAATGACTCAAAAAGCGCTGGTAACTGATTGGAACATCATCTGTTTGATTACCGTGAATCACTACGGTCGGTGGCAAATGCCCGCCCGCGTGCGCATAACGCAATTTAATTCGACGGCCATGAACCATCGGCGGCTGATGCTGCTCTATCGCTTTTTGCAACATTCGAGTCAATCGTGCCGTCGATAACTTCCGCGTCGCGCTTTCATACGCCTCGTTCACAGCATCAAATAATAAACCTACACCACTGCCATGAAGCGCTGAAATAAAATATAACTTCGCAAAAGACACAAATTCTAACTGCCGATCAATGCCTGTTTTGATAATAGTGCGCTGATCTTCAGATAAATGGTCCCATTTGTTCACGGCAACAACCAGTGAACGGCCAGCTTCTAAAATAAATCCTAGCAAACTTAAATCTTGATCGGTCACTGCTTGCTGACCATCGATCATGTAAATCACCACATGAGCGTCTTCAATCGCCTGCAGCGTCTTCACCACCGAAAATTTTTCTACCGCTTCTTCTATGTTTTTACGACGACGAACGCCGGCTGTATCGATAATGGTATAAACTTGTTCGTTACGTGTAAAAGGAATATAAATACTGTCGCGTGTCGTTCCTGGTTGATCGTACACAATCACACGTTCTTCACCTAGCATGCGGTTCACCAGCGTGGATTTACCTACGTTCGGCCGTCCAACAATCGCCATTTTAATGCCTGCTGGGGGCTGCTCAGCTTCGGGGGCACCCGACATCGCAATCACCACCTCAAATACCGCATCCATCAACGGCTTAATACCACGATTGTGGCTCGCCGCAATCGCGTGCACATACTTAAACCCAAATGTGTAAAAATCGGACATCGCAATGACTTCATCACGTCCGTCTGTTTTATTGACAATGCAAAATACCGGTTTCGATACTTTGCGCAACGCTTTTGCAATGAACTGGTCATTCGGTGTTACGCCAACAGTCGCATCAACCATGAATAAAATAATATCGGCTTGCATGACCGCGAGCCATGACTGCCCCGCCATCATTTCATCCATGCCTTCTTCTTGCCCGCTGATCCCGCCTGTATCAATCACAATATAAGGATATGGCCCTACTTTGCCTTCGCCAAAATGACGATCACGCGTTACGCCAGGCATGTCATGCACCAATGCTTGTTGCGAACGGGTCAAACAATTAAATAATGTGGATTTGCCAACGTTAGGCTGACCTATGATAGCAATGACGGGAAGAGACATTAGTCGACCTGCTTTGGTGAAGTTGAAATGGTAACCTTTTCAACACGTCCTGTGCGGCTTTGGACTATCACTCCCTGCTTATCAACTAAGACAGGTGCGCGTATATCATCGCTAACAACATGCTCATACCCGAGCATGCGCCCGTTATCTAATGCAAAGGCATAAACATACCCCGCACCATCACCGACAACGACATAATTCTCATAAATGGCAGGCGCTGATAGATAGCGATCCACCAATGCTTCTTGCTTCCAACGCGTCTCACCCGTTACACGATCAATCGCATAAAGCGTGTCATCATCATCGGTCACAATCAAATCATTACCAGAAACCGTCAAACCAACGTACGATGACAGCGGATGAGACCAAGTAACTTCTAAACTTGGCAAATCAATGGCCAACAAGTTACCCTGGTAAGTCACCACATACACGGTATTATCCACGCGTGCCATGGTGCCATCAATGTCAACCATGCGCTGAATTTCATTCCGTCCACGGGGTTTGGCAGCAGATTCTAACCAAATCATTTGGCCATTGCTCAATTTGAATAAAGCAACCTGTCCATTTGAAAAACCAACAAATGCCATGTCTTCAATGATCAAAGGACTCGCTGCACCGCGTAACGTCAAAGCCGGTGCCGTTGCATCGTAGGTCCATATCTCTTTGCCTGTCTTTGCATCTAATCCGTGCAGACGGCTGTCAATCGTTAAGACCACTAAGGCATCATTATTACCGCGTGGGGCTGCCAATACTTCGGAACTGACGGTCGTATCCCATAAGATCTCCCCGTTTTCTTTGTTCATCGCAATGACGTGACCATCAGATGTACCCATCACAATCGCATCGTCCGCTTCACCCGCAGCACTGCTGAAATCCATTTTAGTGCTTTCACGCCAGATCTTTTCACCCGAGAACGCATCGAGCACTAACATGTGACCACGATAATCAGGTACGGCAACCCATTGCTGCCCTTTGTGCATCACGAAATTCGGCGACAAATTCATTTGAACATTGCCCCAACCACTGGAGTCACCCGTGCTCCATACCGTGTCAAATACGACTTCTTGTTTAAAGTTCGATGGTTCTTCGTATTTTTTAACACCAGAGGATAAGGAACTGCAACCGGTTACGACGAATACGCACGAAACGAGGAAAAAAAACCATAATTTATTCAATGGTAAGTCTCCGTCTTCATTTGAAGCAGCACATTATTGAAATCTTGTGCTTTATAAGCAGCCAGCGCCTTTCCGTAATGCTCGCCCGCTTTCGCGCGATTGCCTTGCATGGCTGCAATATCGCCACGCAATTCTTCAAAACCTGCAAGATAGCCGCCCTCTGGTATATTTTCGTCCAGTGGCATTGCATCTAGCACAGCTGCTGCACCCGTCAGATCCTGCTGGCTCACCTTGATTTGCGCTAATCGCAATGTCGCTAGCGGTTTAGCAAACGGTTTGCCATTTTTTTGAAGCCAAACTAATTCTTCTTCCGCATCTGCATAACGTTCATCAAAAGATGCGCGAGATGCCTCTAACAAAACAACCGCTGTTGCATAAGCTGTGTTGGGATAATCTTTTCGCAATACCGCTGCACTGGCTTTCAATGCGTCTTCTTTATCACCAATCAATGCTTGTTGATATGCATCGTATAACATCGAGGCGGCAACCACTGTATTTGTCTTTTGTTGTTGATAGAACTGGTGCCCCACCGTGATCGCAATGGCAAGACCTAACGTTGCGATAACTGTCTTACCGTACTTATCCCACCATGCTTTTACGCGCAATGCGGCATTGTCTTCAAAAATATCGTCCATTATTTGCCCCTACAGCCCTTTTAAATCTGTTGCGCTAAAAACTGGAATAACGTGTCATCGATAGGCCAGCGCGCCTGCTCCATGTTATCACGTAATGCTTTCAAAATCACCGTATTTTCAGCCTTCTCTTCCTCACCAATCACAACCGCAAAGGTCGCGCCTGACTTGTCCGCACGCTTGAAAAGGTTTTTCAAGCTCCCCCCGCCTAACAGGGTCTCAACACGTAAGCCAGGGACTGATTCGCGCAAGGTATTAGCAAACATCAACGACATGCCTGTTGTCGATTCGGCTGAGGGTAAAACACATACATGCGCTTTCAAGGTCCGTTGCTCAATGGGCAACAACCCAATTAAGCGCTCCATGCCCAAGGCAAATCCAATCCCCTGCGTTGATTTACCACCCAATAATTCCACCAGACCATCGTAACGGCCACCCCCGCAAACAGTGCCTTGGGCACCCAATGCGTCCGTGATCCATTCAAAAACGGTATGCGTGTAATAATCTAACCCGCGCACAATCGCCGTGTTAACCGTGAATTCGATACCCAAATCTGTGAGTAGCTGTTTGAGACGTTCAAAATGCGCCAGGGTGGCTTCGCCTAAGTAATCCATCAGCTTCGGAGCCGTGGCAACCACAGGCTTTAAATCCGGGTTTTTGGTGTCTAAAATACGCATCGGGTTCTTAGCCAAGCGTTCTTTGCTCTCTTCATCTAATAGCTCAGGCTGGGCTTCAAAATGCTCAACCAATGCCTTACGATAAGCACTGCGCTCCTCGGGCATCCCTAATGTATTAATCTCAAGACGCAGGCTGTCTAATATGCCCAGCTTTTTAAATAAAGTCTGGCTGACCTGGATAATCTCAGCATCAATGTCAGGCCCCGCCATGCCAAAGGCTTCCATTCCAAATTGATGAAATTGACGGGTACGGCCTTTTTGAGGACGCTCATGACGGAACATCGGCCCCATGTACCATAAACGTTGCATTTGATTGTGCAGAATGCCCGATTGGATCCCCGCGCGAACACAGCCAGCGGTGCCTTCAGGACGCAATGTGAGACTGTCTCCATTACGATCTTCGAATGTGTACATCTCTTTTTCAACAATATCCGTTGCTGTTCCGAGTGTCCCTAGAAATAAGGATGTCGATTCCACAATCGGCATCCGGATCTCTTGATATTGGAACCCGCTCATCAATCGACGGATAACATCTTCTACATACGCCCAGCCCAATGTTTCTTCGGGCAGAATGTCGTGCATACCGCGCACGGCTTGATATTTCATCGCTAGCACCTTACGTTAAAATAACATCGTTTCGTGTGTTTTATTCGTGCTGTTTTGCTTAACAGCGGCTTTAACCCCAGAGCGAGTGCTAGGCACAACAACATTGTTCGTGCTCACGGGCTTCACTGGCGTTGCATTGTCTTCATCGTCATCTTCAGAAGAAATGGGTGCCTTCTTAGCTGAGCCGGCTGTATCTGCAGCTGATTGGGTGACAGGTACTGCAGGTGTCGATGTGACGGTTGCGGACGTCTTTGCTGCAGGGGTTGTTGTAGCGGCCGCATTTGTTGCGGGGGTTGTAGCGGCTGCACTTGCAGCAGCAGTGCTATCAGGTGTGGCAACCGTGGCAGCCGTCTGCGCATTCGCTTTGCGAGCTGCTTCAATCGCGGCATTCAATTCGGCTTCTTCTGTTGAAGTGTTTGTCGTCGATACCGACGCTGCCGATGCTTCTGTCGAGCTCAAGGCTGGAATTTGATCACGATACATCAACATGAAGGCTATCATCCCACATACAAAGACTGCTAATGAGCCCCATAACAAACCTGGACGGTGCTTCGGCGTACCTGCATCAAAATTAGAAAGCTTCCTTTGTGGACTTTGGCCTAAATCAGGAACATCACGAACAGGATCTTTAATCCCTAGGTGACCAAATTCAGTGATGATTTGTGCAGGGTCGAGGCCAATGACACCGGCATAAGAACGTAAATAGCCTCTCACGAAGACTAAAGGCATATTAGGGTCGTAGTTGTCTTCTTCTAATCTGGCAATGGTCTCTTCACTTAAGCGAAGTTGCTGAGCGACTTCTAGTTGCGTAAAACCACTCGCCTCACGCGCTGCACGGAGCCGTGCACCTGGGCCGTTACGAACCGCCACTAATGTAGCGTTAGTTCCCTGTTCAAGTTCCTGCGTCATTGCATCCCCCGCTCAAAAATATGCTCAACATGAAAGACAATCTGCCTCTGACACTATAGCCTGAAATTCAGAGATTGTCACAACGATATTAACATGGGCGCGTCATGACACGCGCCCCTACACGTTATGTTAGGCAGCACGTGAGTTGATTTCGTCATCTTTAAAAAAGAATGCGATTTCAGCTTTTGCTGCTTCAACAGCATCTGAACCATGCACCGCGTTTGCATCAATAGAATCGGCAAAGTCAGCACGGATGGTGCCAGGAGCCGCATCTTTAGGATTGGTTGCACCCATCAATTCGCGGTTTTTCAACACGGCATTTTCGCCTTCCAGAACCTGAATCATGACAGGACCGGAGATCATGAAGGAAACTAATGCATTGAAGAAAGGACGTTCTTTGTGCACAGCGTAAAAGCCTTCGGCATCTGCGCGGGTTAATTGCATCATTCTCGCCGCAATGACTTTCAAGCCATTGTCTTCAAAACGGGTGTAGATTTTACCAATCACGTTCTTGGCAACCGCGTCGGGCTTAATAATTGAGAGTGTACGTTCAATGGCCATTGTCTTTTCCTTCCTCAGATGCTTTTAATGTAAAACTTTCCCCGCAGCCACAATAATGGTCAGCCTTGGGATTATCAAATTTGAAATGGCGATTGAGCCCTTCCGTGACAAAATCGACGCTTGTACCGTCGAACATTGCCAAATCAGCCTCTTTCACCACCACGGTGACGCCGTGATCTTCAAAAACCTTGTCATCTGGAGTGACAGATTCTACCAGGTCGACTATATAGCCATACCCAGAACAGCCCGTCTTCTTGACACCTATGCGCAACCCCACGGCCGCAGGGCTCTTAGCCAAAACGCTCTTGATGTGGGCTGCCGCCGCTTCGGTTAGGTGAATCATGATTGCACTCCAATCCCTTAAAAACCTGCACATTGTCTCCCAAAAATACAGTTGAGTCAATCTGTCATTTCACGAAGTCAGGGCAACCTACAAGCCGTTAGCAATCCCTTCTGCATCTTGATGTGTTAGAATCGCCTATACAGCGCAAGGAGGCCGTTCATGTCTACGTCAACTATCTATCTCATTATGCTTGCTTTTGTTTTCTGTCTTGTCGCCTATTACCGTTTCCCCTTTCGCTATTTTGGACTCATTGCGCTGGCATTTTTAGCCGATCGCCTCAATTTTGGGCAGGCCTCTTTATTCACCTGGGTGATCGTTTTCCTCCCCGCGGTGGCCCTGGTGGCGACATTGATCATTAAGCCCATACGCCAACAGCTTTTCTCGCGCCCTCTTTTCCATATATTCAAAAAAATACTGCCTGAATTGTCAAAAACAGAACGCGAAGCGATTAATGCCGGTGATGTCTGGTGGGAACGCGAGCTCATGGATGGCAAACCCAATTATGAAGCATTACATCAGTATCCTAAACCAACGCTTACGGAAGAAGAGAAGGCTTTCATTGACGGCCCCGTTGCTGAACTCTGCCGCATGATTGACGACTGGACGATCACCCACGAACTCACCGATCTGCCCGCCCCTATCTGGGCCCATTTAAAGCAACACGGCTATTTCGGTATGATCATTCCGAAAAGTTATGGCGGTAAAGCATTCTCAGCCTACGCACACGCGGAAGTGATTACACGTATCTCTGCCCACAGCGTCAGCGCAGGGGTTACCGTTTCAGTCCCTAATTCACTCGGCCCTGCGGAACTGCTCCTGCATTATGGCACTGAAGAACAAAAAGATTACTACCTCCCCCGCTTAGCGTCGGGTAAAGACATTCCCTGTTTTGCACTCACCAGCCCTAAAGCAGGTTCCGATGCTGGCTCCATTCCTGATTACGGCATTGTCACGCGTGGCATACATGAAGGTAAAGAAGTCATCGGCATTCGTTTGAACTGGGATAAGCGTTACATTACGCTCGCACCCGTTGCCACCATTCTTGGACTTGCCTTTAAATTGTACGATCCTGATCATTTGATCGGCACTCAATATGATTACGGTATCACGTGCGCATTGATTCCAACCAATACGCACGGCATCACCATAGGTCGTCGTCATTATCCACTCAATGTATGCTTTCAAAATGGGCCGACACAAGGTAAAGACGTATTTGTTCCGTTGAGCTATATAATAGGTGGCGAAAAAATGGCGGGCAAAGGCTGGAGCATGTTGATGGAATGCTTATCAGCGGGACGCGCGATTTCCTTGCCTTCTGTTTCATCAGGCCCAAGTTCTGCCATGGCAGTGGCTGCAGGCGGTTATGCACGTATTCGTCAACAATTCAAATTACCGATTGGCTATTTTGAAGGTGTAGAAGAAGCGCTCACACGAATGGGCGGGCTGGCCTACATCGCCGAAGCGACACGTGTGATGACAGTCGGCGCCATTGACCTCGGTTTAAAACCGGCGATTGCAGGTGCGATCAGTAAATACCATGTCACCGAAATTTCACGCAAAATCTCCATGGATGTCATGGATGTGCTCGGCGGCAAAGGCATTTGCATGGGGCCGAACAATTTTGCAGCACGCTTCTATCAAGCCATGCCCATTGCGATCACGGTTGAAGGGGCAAACATTCTCACGCGCAGCATGATTATTTTCGGGCAAGGCGCATTACGTTGCCACCCTTATGCACTGAAAGAAGTATACGCCGTGCATAATCCAGATAAAACAGCCGGCCTTCGTGACTTTGACAAAGCGTTTTTTGGCCATGCTGGTTTTATCCTCAGTAACTTCGTGCGCACCCTATTACTGTCGATCACCGCAGGACACCTCACTCAACCGAAAGTGCATGGCCACGTGCGTCGGTATTATCAACATGTCACGCGCCTGAGTGCCGCATTGGCATTGACCACTGACATGGCGATGGGTATTCTGGGCGGTGATCTCAAACGTCGCGAAAAATTATCTGCACGCCTCGGCGATGTCTTATCCTATCTCTATTTAACAACGGCTGTCTTAAAACGTTTTCATGACGAAGGCGAACATGCCAGTGATTTGCCCTTTGTCGATTGGTCATGCCGTTATGCACTCTCGGAGGCCGAAGGCGCATTGATGGGCTTCTATAAAAACTTCCCTGTGCGATCGATCGCTTGGGTGATGCGCTTCATGGTATTCCCCTATGGGCGCCGCGTTGCCGTTGCTAACGATAAAATGGGCTATGCCGTGGCACGGACATTACTTTCACCTAATGATGCCCGTACTCGTTTATGTGCGTCTGCGTGCGATCTAAGCGCGCCCGATGGCATCTATACACAAATGCAAGAAACATTGATCGCCTGTATCGCGGTCGAACCTATCGAAAAACGTATTTCTCAAGCTGTCAAAGCGGGCACCTTGCCTGAAGAACATTATCAGCCTTTGTATGATTTGGCTATGAAAGCCGGCGTGATTACCGAGGAAGAATATAATACGTTGAAAGCGGTGGAATTGGCGCGAATGAAGATTATTAATGTGGATGATTTTCCGGGGTTTAGTACGTTAAAGAGCGTCTGACAATTATCGTTTCGGTTTATTCAGGCGCACTGGCGCCATCGCTACTGTAAATGATTGCAAGCCAGACGTTGGCTGCGCAAGGGATGCGAAGACTTTTCCAGTGGGCTCAACCCAGTCTTTATCGCCACTGCCCGTAGCATCCCCAATATCGGAAATAGTGCCTTGAACACCTCCGCCGGCAATGGCACCAAAGGCTCCCCCATTCGTTACAGCCGCAAGAAGTCCATTAACAGTCGGCTTCAAGGAACCTTTCGCAGCACCTGAAGAAAACCAAGCTGTATTCGTTTCTCGCACGGCTTCTTTATGATCAGCCTCATCAGGCGTGCCATCTTTATAACGTTTTGCGATGAGAAACATTGTCCAAAAAAACACGGCACCCAACACCATTATCCCCATGGGACTGATCATGGGATGATCATTGAGGCCATTCGTTAATGGTTTACGCAGTTCTTCCACTTTAAGCGAAGCAGCAAAAAAAGCAACCACCGCCATTATCGTCGAAAAACCTACAACGTAATTTGAACGATATTCATTGAACTCTCTCCCTATTTTATCGGTGGTCGTCGCTTCTAGCGTGAGCTTTGAATTTTCAAAAAAAGTAATCATCGCATTGATGGAAAAACGCATGCGGCCTATAAAAATTGCGGATAGATAAATACCGTAATACGCTAACCCTTGAGGATGCCTTGGATCTAATGGATTGTGATTCGCATTCTCCCATCCCATCGTGTCGAAAACGATCGCGCTTTGACCTAACATGGATGCCAGCAACGCATACAAGGTCGTCGCTATTAATAACTGCAAAAGAATAGGGCGAGATGGCTTTTTAGCATTTTCCATTTCTCGTCTTTGATTAACTAACTCCGCCTCTTCTTCCGCTGTTCTGCTTTGGCGGTTTTCCAACGTGTCGATAATTTTTTTAATTCTTGCCAATTTTTCATCTGCTTTCATTTCAGCTCTTAAGGCCGTTAACCACAAAAACGCTGCCGCAAAGCCTGCAACAGAACCGAATAGAAGACCCCAGTCTGAAGCGAGTGCGGTGCTCATCCCAATATAACCTTCAGCACTGGCATCAAGACCTACAGATAATTTGCTGTATACCACAACACCCCATGCAAAGGCGCATGCCAGGGTACATGAAGCGTAAAAAACAGAAAGCAATCGACGCTTCCAGTAGCCATCAAGATCACTTGCCTTAATCTTATTAACCGCGTTAATCTCTTTCGCGAGCTGTTTATGTTTCAATGTGTAATTGTTATCTGAATCTAGTTCAAGCTGGCGTGTTTCAAAAAAATCTAAACCTCCAATGTTTTTCAACATTTTGGGTACGCCGATGCGGTAAATCATCCACTGGGCCCACACAGAAGCAGTATAAACAAAGCCCGTCACTATATTGGTATATACGCCAAATTCGACACCATTCGCACCCAAAAAGCCTCTTAAGCTCATCGTGTTGCTGGCAGCTATCCCTACCATCAGAAAAGACAGTACGACCAGCCCCAGGAGATGAAGGAATACTCTCCATTTGACATTGTGTGGACTATTGGGGTCACGTAATGCACTGCTAATGGCGAGATAGGCACCCTTTTCGGCGGCGTCAGCAGCTGCCTCATCCTTCCCTTCCCTCGCTTTTTGAATCGCCTCAGTAACTTCAGCTTCATAGGTGAGGAAGATCCAGTAGGTCCAAAGCGGATCACGGTTTGTTTCATCTTGATGGTACTTATTGACCAACCCTTGTAACGGCATTAACCCGAATAATCGGTGTTTCACCTTCAGATACCATACCCATGGGGTAGAGATCAAAGAGACCATGAAACAAGCTCCTTAGCTCATGAACTAAGTACCAGTTTACCAAGCTTTCTGAGCAAGAGCAAGGGGGGAAAGGCAAATAAATTAAGTTTTTTACCTTATAAAACAATCTGTTGCAAAAAACATGCGCGGCATGACCCACAACCATACAAAACTTGGTCTAAACTCTAATATAGGTAACATACATTATTGGAGGTCATTGTGCGTAACCCCAGTTTATTGCCAAACGGCTCAGAGAATGAACTTAGAGAGATGGCTCAAAGTGATGACGATGCCTACCGCATTGCCAAGTTGATTGGCGTGCAATGCAATGCATTTTGTCAGGAATATAGTCGGTTCTTGCTATTGAAACTACGTTATAAGGAGAATGCTAAAAATCCTCTGATTGAACCCCATATTGACCCATTGGACGATGAGGACGGTATTGACGAGGCAATGGAGTACGACATTGAGGAGTTCCCCTATGCTATCTTCCGTGAAATCAGGCTCACCATCAAAGACTGCCATACGATCGCTACGGCTTGGGAAAAAAAAGCCTACAACGACTCAGCGCTTGAAGCTGCCCTTGCAACCTCTTTGATGCTATGCCCTCATAAAATCACTGTGGCCGCTAGATTTTTCTATGAATACCACCAGTTGCTGGACGTTAAAATACAAAATGCGCTGAGCATCACTGATGCAATGAATGTAGGAATGATATTAAGCCTTTCAGGGGTTAAAGTCACCCAAGTATCTGAGCCCGAGCCAGTGGGTCCACGTGCAGCTAAATTGCTGGCATTAGGGATTGATGACAACGATGTGCCGGTAGACTTCCTCTGCCCGGTTTCTTTACAAATCATGGAAAAACCGATCAGTATGGGGAATGGAGACTTTTGGTATACCTATGATGCATCTTCTATCGCACGGATTGCATGGGAACAAAAAGAAGATGCCTACTGCCCTCATACACGTGAGCTTTTCTCTGCCTTGACATTTAAAGCTAACACAGCGCTGGATAAGCAAATAGATGATTGGTTTGAGGAGAAAGCTCGGCCAAGGTGTAGGCCAACGAAATAATGGATTGGTGGGTCGTGATGGATTCGAACCATCGACCAGCGGATTAAAAGTCCGATGCTCTACCGCCTGAGCTAACGACCCACCGTTTGATGTGCTTATCATACTGATTTTTTGGAAATATGCAAGGGGTTTTTGTTTTTTTATTCTCCCCCCCTCACCCTTCCCTTACAGCCTAGGATAATGACTTTCGGTAGTAATTCGAAATAATCTTCACTGGAGCGTGATCTCGCTGACCGTCAGATGCATAGGCATACACACAGACCGCATCTGTCGCGGCCTGTGAGGTGGGCCCAGAATGATCGGGGTCTTTATCCAGCAATAGTTTTCTCATCTCTTGGCGATCGAGATCTACCGCCAAGTCCAAAGGCACTTTGCCCGAGTTATTTTCTTTACTCAGACATACATGAATCGAAGGATGAGCCAACATAGCCTTAACAACATCATTCCAGCCATGCCGAATGGCGATATGCAAAAGCGTATCGCCATCAGGGGTGCTTATGTCTGTGAAGCTTGCTCCAGCAAGCACTAACGTTTTAACGAGCGCCATATGATTGTTCGAGACTGCCCAGGCCATGAGCGATTGTTTTTTATCGCCATATTCACCCGCAAAATCAACGCCTTTTTCTATCATCTTAATCATCAGCGGGATATTTTTTTTATCAAATGCCACGCTCCATGGCGTTTTTCCGTCCTTGATTTTGACATTGATAGATTCCTGGATTGTCTCATAGCTCATTAGTTTATTAATCGCTTCAAAGTGGTCATTATGTACAGCAATGTATAGCGCTGTATAACCCTTAGCATTTACCGCATTAAGATCTGCCCCGCTTGCAACAAGCTTTTCAATGGCTAAAACATGCCCTCCTCTCGCCGCA
>JBIOEA010000046.1:0-12441 GCA_044445605.1 Gammaproteobacteria bacterium
CCCAACAGCAGGGGCTCACTCGAGCAGATATGTCGCGGTTCAATAAAAACCTCCCCGCGCATATGCCACCCCTCCGCTGTTATGCGTGCGGCTTGAATAATGGCTATTTTATATGATATAAAGCTGCCTGTTGTATCAAATGGAGTTGAGCAATGGATGACGAAAAGAAACGATATCAAATTCATTCTCTTCGCTGGCATCGTCTCGACTGGATAATGCTCAGGGAATTCCGTCAAAGAACCTGTGGCGAAATCGACGAAGGAAACGATGCCCGATATGGTGCATTAGTTAAGGGAACACTCTATTTAATAATGATATTCCGGCAGTCCATGAAAATACGTTGATGCGATTCGATGAGGATTTTTTGACGTTGCTCATGCAGGGAATCAAGATCAATGGGGGCGGTGATCACGCCGATACCATCCACGAGGCGCGTGAGTTCTTCGCCATTGGGATTGAGGATGACGCTGTTGCCATAGGTTTGGCGGCCGAAGCCATGCATGCCATATTCGCCTGCCGCCACCACATACGCAAAATTTTGCACAGCAATTGCTTTGAGTAAAATATCCCAATGCGCTTTGCCTGTGGGCACGGTGAAGGCAGCCGGTACGATAAAGACTTGTGCGCCGAGCGAAAACATGGCGCGAAACAATTCCGGAAAGCGCAAATCGTAACATACGGCAAGACCTATTCTTCCGATAGGTGTATCGAGAACGGTGATATGATTGCCATGCATCATGGCTGCAGATTCTTGATACGCCTCGTTAGTGCTTAATGTGGCATCAAACAAATGCAATTTGTCATAACGCGCGACTTGCTTTCCTTCGTGGTTAAACACGAGTGAGGCTGCATAACTTTTATGGGGATGTTCACTCGCCAATGGAATGGTTCCACCGACGATCCACATGTTTAATTGTTTGGCTTGTTCCGATAAAAACGATTGAATGGGGCCACTGCCGGGTTCTTCTTGAATCGCTTGTTTCGCTTTTTTGAATTCCTCGCCCATGCCTAAGAGCGGAAACATTTCAGGCAGGACGGCAAGTTTTGCACCTGCTTCTGCGGCTTGGGTTAATAATGCTTGCGCCATGTCTAAATTGGCTTGCAAATTCATGCCTGAGGTCATTTGAATGGCGGCGACGATTGGGTTCATGTGTGTCTCTGATAAAAGCCTATGAATATATTAGCAGCATAGTATATACCCTCGGGGCGCCCTACGGTGGCCTAGGCATGCATCGCCCTCCCTATTGACCCGCCTAACCAATGTTGGTAGAATCACAAACTCAGGAGCAAGGGGTACATGACATGATTAACGATCAACAAATCGATAAGATTCAAGAAGATAAGAAAATTGATTACTGTTTAACTCAGGTGAAGTATCGACAAGCAAATGTGCAGATCTGCCTAGAAGCATTAAGAGCGCTGCGTGTTACTATCGGCAATAGAATCCGAGAAGAAGTTCTAAAGGAACCGATTAATAACCAAAAACTGCATATCCTTTGGCTGGCTCTTGATACTTGGACCTCAACCATCCTAGAAATGCAGGCTACAGCAGTTGCGCTGAGTAAAGATCGCGAAATCCTGGAACAAGGTTCTCTCTCCAATCTGAATACCATCATTGTTCATTCTTATAACCCTTTCCCCGAGAGCAACATCTCTCAATTAGGCGAAAACGATAAATGCGAGATCCCACGTGAATCATCAGGCAAATTCGGTGTCATTGCCAGGCCATCAAGAGCTTAGTTTTCGCTCGTTTTTAAGCTTATCTAATGCTATGATAAGCCTTTAAAAAGGTGAGAAACACCCCCAATGACCCTCAGCATTATCATACTTGCAGCGGGTAAAGGCACCCGCATGCGTTCTCGCTGCCCCAAGGTATTACAGCCTTTGGGCGGGCGCGCCTTGTTGTCTTACGTTTTTGACGTGGCTCAGGCGCTAAACCCCCTGGACATCGTTTGTGTCGTAGGCGCCGATGCAGCTGCCATTCAAGCGCATTTCCCAGACGCTACTTGCCACTATGTCACTCAGTCCCAACCTTTGGGAACGGCGCATGCTGTCTTGCAGGCCATTTCACACGTCAAAGGCGAGCGGGTGTTGATTTTGGCAGGGGATGGGCCACTCATCACGGCTAATAGCCTATCCTCCTTCATTGAGACCATCCCGCATGAGGACTTAGGCGTGCTGACGTATGATGCCGGCAACCCGACAGGATTAGGCCGTGTCGTACGTCATGCCGATGGATCGATTTCACGGATTGTAGAAGAAAAAGACGCGAATGAAACGGAACGTGCGATCATCGAAGTATCTTCCGGTATTTACATTGGACGTCGGCATGATTGGATGGCCTGGTTGCCCAACGTCGGCAATACAAATAAAGCTGGGGAGTATTATTTGCCGGACGTCATTCCGATGGCGCAGACCCATACCACCGTGCAAGCCATGCGTCTTGCCGATCCCTTTGAAGCTTTTGGAATAAACGACATGAAACAACTTTCGCAAGCAGAACGTTTTCTTCAAATGAAACAGGCTGATGAATTCATGGTGCAAGGTGTGCGCTTTGCTGATCCAGCGCGTTTTGATTTGCGTGGTAAACTCACGGCAGGCCAAGATGTATCGATCGATGTGAATGTGATCATCGAAGGCAACGTATCGCTGGGCAACAATGTTCAGATCGGTGCGGGCGTGATTCTTAAAGATTGTACGATTGCGGATAATGTCACGATTCACCCATTCTCACATCTCGATGGTGCACAGATTGAATCAGGCGCATCGATTGGTCCATTTGCACGGATTCGCCCCGGCACGCATTTAGGCAAAGACGTGAAGATTGGTAACTTTGTTGAAATCAAACATTCAACGATAGGCGAAGATTCAAAAGCAAATCATTTAAGTTACGTGGGTGATGCCCAAGTGGGTTCACACGTGAATATTGGCGCAGGGGTGATTACCTGCAACTACGATGGTGTGAATAAATATAAAACGGTGATCGATGATCACGCGTTTGTAGGGTCGAACGCAAGCCTGGTTGCGCCAGTCACCGTGGGTGAAGGTGCGACAATTGGTGCGGGTACGGTATTAACAAAAGATGCACCAGCGCATCAACTGACTGTGGCTCGCTCGAAACAAACTGTACATGCCGGATGGCAGCGGCCCGAAAAAATTGAAGGGGATAAGTGATGTGTGGAATAGTCGGCGCCGTGATGAAGCGGCCAGCAGCACCGGTATTAATTGAAGGGCTGCAACGTTTGGAATACCGCGGATACGATTCTGCCGGCATTGCGATTTATGAAAATGATCACCTTGTGCGCATTCGTGAACAAGGAAAGGTAGCAAATTTAGCAGAAGCATTACAAAAACAACCCTTAACAGGCCATGTGGGTATCGCACATACACGTTGGGCAACACACGGTGCGCCCTCTGAACAAAACGCGCATCCACATATATCGGGCGATGGCGAATCGCAGGTAGCCGTCGTGCATAATGGCATCATTGAAAACCATGAAATCTTACGGGCGCAATTAGCGGCGAAAGGATACGTGTTTGTTTCGCAAACGGATACGGAAGTGATCGCTCATTTAATTCACGCGTGCCTGGGTCAAGGTTTGGCACTGCGTGCGGCTGTTTTAGCAGCCATGCGTGAGCTCGAAGGTGCATTTTCATTGGGCGTGTTGTCCTGTGCGCACCCAGAAGAATTGATTGCTGTGCGCAAGGGCAGCCCGCTCGTGATTGGATTGGGCGAGGGCGAACATTATTTTGCGTCTGATTATTTAGCCTTGATTCCTGTCACCCAACGCTTTATTTATTTAGAAGAAGGTGATATGGCGGAGGTGAAGGCAGGATCCGTTGAGATTTATAATGAGCACGGCGCGAAAACAGCACGCACGGTAAATGAATTGTCTAGCGATGCCTATTTAAGCGGCAACAAAGGCAATTACAAGCATTTCATGCAAAAAGAAATATTCGAGCAGCCTCACGTGGTGCAAGAAACATTAGAAGGCCGCTTAGGTGATACTAATGTATTGGATGCGATATTTGGGCCGAAAACGGATGCGTTATTTGCTGAGATCGAATGTGTTCATATTATTGCTTGCGGAACGAGTTATCATGCCGGCATGGTGGCGCGTTATGGTATTGAATCCATTGTTGGGATTCCATGTTCGGTCGAAGTCTCTAGTGAGTACCGTTACCGCGATGTCGTTGTGCCGAAGAACACATTATTTGTGTGCATTTCTCAATCCGGCGAAACTGCCGATACATTGGCGGCATTGCGCAAAGCAAAAACATTATCGTACCGTTCGACGTTGGCGATTTGCAATGTACCTGAATCGATCATGGTGCGTGAAGCCAATCACGTATTTTTAACGCGTGCAGGCCGCGAAGTATGCGTGGCATCGACCAAAGCATTTTGCACACAACTCGTGTCGTTGGCGTTATTGACGTTGTCGTTGGCAAAAGCCAAGCACATCACGGATATCAAAGCGCACGTGGAAGGGCTAAAACAATTGCCACGTTTAATGGAGCGCGTGTTGAAGCTTGATGCAGAGATGTTAAACATGGCCCATGCATTCGTGGATAAAACGAGCGCATTATTTGTTGCACGCGGCATTTTAGCGCCGATTGCATTAGAAGGTGCGTTGAAGTTAAAAGAGATTTCGTATATTCATGCTGAAGCGTATCCTGCGGGAGAGTTGAAGCATGGCCCCTTGGCATTGGTCGATGAATCCATGCCTGTGGTAGGGTTATTACATCATGATCGGCAATGCGAGAAGATGTTATCCAATCTGCAAGAAATTAAAGCCAGAGGCGGGCAGTTATTTTTAATCAGTGATTTGAATGATGTGACGGTGGAAGGTGCACAGGTTATTAAAATTCCTTTAGGGGCTGGCCTGTTCGCACCGGCATTGTTGCATACATTACCGTTACAATTGCTCGCATATCACGTTGCCGTGATGAAGGGAGCGGATGTTGATCAACCCCGAAACTTAGCCAAATCTGTAACAGTGGAGTGATTTAAATGAAACTGAGAATCGTATCGACGATAATATTATCGGCAGTGTGCCTGAGTATTTTTGCGGCACCAGCTGCTGTTGTCAATCGTTATGTGGATGATTTTATGATCCGCATGAAATCTAAGACGAAATTGACGGATGATCAGACACAAGCGCTGGCTAATATTTTGTATGAAGGCATTAATGAGCGCGAAGATATCATTCAAAGTTACGACGGCGAAAAAAACTTGATTTCAATGCGCAACATGAAATCCGAGTTACAAGATGCCAACGATGTCACCGTATCAGATGCGCGTGAAATTTTGGATCATAAACAATTTGAAGTGTTCCAAAGCATTCAATCTGAAAACCGCGAGAAGCTGAAGAAGCGGATACAGAATTAACCATCATCTCTGTGGCCGGTATTGCGCACTTTCCGTGATATGTTTCACGTCAATAAATTCTGACGGTTCCAAATCGGCGATGGTGCGCGCTACTTTAATGATCCGATAAAAAGCACGCGCAGAAAAATGAAACGTGTCGACGAGCTGTTCAAGCTTTTTCTTAGCTTCATCCGTGAGCGCGCAGTCTTTTACGGCAGCGCTACTGAGATGCGCATTCAACACCCCTGATCGTGCATATTGAATGGCTTGGGTATTTACAACGGTGTCTCGCACCATTGCACTATTCACGGGATCTTTTTCACTGTATTGAATGAGCGTTTTGACACTGACACGCGGGACCTCAATATGAATATCAATGCGGTCCATGATCGGCCCGGAAATCTGTCCTTGATAACGTTCAATGTTGGCAGGTGTACAGCGGCAAGGATTTTCGGGATCGGTGAGATAACCGCAGGGGCAAGGGTTCATGGCGCAAATCATTTGAAATTGCGCAGGGAATTCAACGGAGCCATTCGCTCGGGCAATATGTATTTTTTTATTTTCAATGGGTTCACGTAATACCTCGATCACTTTACGAGAAAATTCGGGCAATTCATCCAAGAATAAAACGCCATGATGTGCGAGCGAAATTTCGCCCGGTTGAGGAATACTGCCGCCGCCGACCAATGACACAGGTGACGAGGTGTGATGCGGCGAACGAAATGGGCGTTCTTTAAAATGCGCAACTTTAAAGCCTTGCCTGCTGATGGAATAGATCGCGGCAATCTCGAGCGCCTGAGATTGTGTGAGCGGTGGTAAGAGCGTGGGCAATCGTTGTGCCAACATGCTTTTGCCCGAACCCGGAGGGCCTGACATCAACATGCTATGTCCGCCTGATGCGGCGATCAACAATGCACGTTTTGCAGCGGCTTGACCCTGAATATCTGAAATGTCGATTGTCCAGTTGGGATTTTCAGGGAAAGGCACAGGTTCGGCTTGCTTGATCGACGACATGCCTTGCAAATGACAAACGACATCCAATAAATGTTGTGCGGGGTAAACTTTGCCATCGCCTAACAATGCTTCTATCGTGTTTGCCACTGGGCAGATGAGCGAGCGTCCTGCTTTTTGCGTCGCAATAGCGAAAGGCAACATGCCATCAATGGGGCGCAATTCACCAGAGAGTGCTAATTCACCCGCGAATTCATATTGCGCAAGATCTTGGTGTCGAAGTTGATCTGATGCAGCGAGAATCCCAATGGCAATCGGGAGATCAAAGCGTGCACCTTCTTTGGGTAAATCGGCCGGTGATAAATTTACTACAATTTTTTTAATCGGCATTTCAAATTGTGCATTGAGGAGTGCGCTGCGAATACGATCACGACTTTCTTTGATGGCTGTTTCTGGCAATCCAACAATTGCAAAACCTGGCATACCTTTTGAAATATAAACTTCAACGCGAACAAGTGGCGCTTGTAGCCCGTGTTGGGCGCGTGAAAAAATAGTCGCAACAGACATGAAGGTTCCTTTATTATTTTTATGATGGAACGGAGGATAACATGGTTAAAATGTTGTGTCTAGTGCCTGTTGACATTACACCACTTATTCATCTTTACCTCCAGCACCACTTTCATTAAGCATCTGCTCAATCGCCTTACTCTCTTTATCAAAATCAGACTCGAATAAGTGATCCTGAATGATCCGATACTTTTCAAACTCGCTTTCTGCATGAGCCTTGGCAATTTCCGCGCTGACTTTACCCGCGTCTTTTAAGATCTCCCGATCCCAAAATTTTAAAAATCCGCTAAGACGTTCTTCCCAATCAGCCATAGTCATAGGGATCTTACGCATGGCCTGCATCTCGGCCATGTCCAGATAGGCTGAAACAATTCGCTGCATTTGTGCCAATTCATCTTCAGAGAGATAATTTTTGGCAATGGAAACATCATATTTATGAATTTTTCCCTGAGGTGCTTCCTCCCAGTGGGTGAGCCCCATATTTTTTTTCTGATGTGCTGCGCGATCAACAATAATCTCAGCGGCAGTTTGGCCATGAATGGCGTAATGCAGCTTATTTTGAATGACAGCAAAAAAGCGCTTTGTTGCAGTTGCCGATGAGTCATAATCTAATGAAGTTGCATAAATGTCAGTGATTTTTTGATAAAATTTACGCTCAGAAAGCCGGATTTCTCTGATTTTTTCAAGTTGGCGCTCAAAATATTCATCGTTTAAAATGCTACCTCCTTGTTTGAGGCGCTCAACATCCATAGTCCAGCCCTGAATAGCATAGTCTTTTACAATCTGGTTCGCCCATTTACGGAATTGTATGGCGCGTTCGTTTTCAATCTTGAAGCCTACGGCGATAATAGCTTGTAAATTGTAGTGATCGACTGTACGCTGCACCTGCCTGCTACCCTCTGTTTGAACTATTAAGTAGCGCTTAATAGTTGCCCCCCGTTCCAATTCATCATCCTCAAAAATACGTTGCAGGTGCTGATTGATGGCAGAAACAGAGACATCGTAGACAGTAGCCATCATCTTTTGCGTTAACCAGATATTTTCATCCTCATAGCGTATTTCGACACTACTTTGCGAACCACGGCAAGCCGCAATAAACGTCAAATATTCGGCGGCAGATGAGCGGAGTAGGGTGGGGAGCTTCTTACTCATACTTTCCCCTGTATTTTTTCTTCAATGGCCTTAATCTCTTTCTCAAGCGCCTCTACTTTCTCACGGGTGCGGGCTAGCACTTTGGTTTGAACATCAAACGCTTCACGGGTAACGAACCCTTGTTCAGCGAGGGTTGCCTGCCATTTTTCACGAATAAGGGTTTTCAATTCATCGCTCATCGCGGGCAAAGCGGCCATCAAGCGGTTGAGTAGGGATTGTTCATCAGGAGTCGGCATAAGTTTCTCAGCTTTCAAATATTGATTTATTTCATACAGGGGATCATGCCACAAATGCCATTGAGAAACCAGTGATGCTATGATAGACCTCGTCTGGAGGGGGGAATAACATGAAGCATTGGTTAACACATGGTATCGGCATAGGGTGCGTCGGCATAGGCTACGTTTTAAACGAGCCTTACACGTTGAATGTTGGCTTATTTTCCTTATCGGGATCCATTACCAATGATTTGGCCATCTACATGCTATTTGAAAAAGTCCCTGGCTTATATGGCTCAGGTGTTATTCCTGAGCGGTTTGAAGAATTCAAAGCAGGCATTTATCATTTGGTGATGACGCAATTTTTCAATCAACAAAACTTGTCTCGATTTTTTGATGAGCAATCCTCACACATGATGCATTTTGATGACATGATTGAGTCTGTTGATATTTCACATTCGTTTGATGCTTTTGTCGAAGTGATTTTAAATTCACAATTTGGCGCGATGATTAACATGGTGGGTGGGGCGAAGGTGCTGGATACTTTCCGCGAGCCATTTTTATTAAAATTGCGAACGGAAATGAAATCCATTGCCAATGGTGAATCGTTTCAAGAAGCTGTTCAAGCAAAAATGCGGGCATCGATGGATTCAGGAGCGATGCATGAAAAGGTATCACACATTATTCAAACCCGCTTAGATGAATTAACGCCACAGATGGTAAAGAAGATTGTGGAAGAAATGATTCGTAAGCATTTAGGATGGCTGGTTGTGTGGGGTGGTGTGTTCGGCGGATTGATAGGGTTAATCGCGACAGGGATATCCAAGTATGTTGTTTAACCGTTCGGGCGTGTGTGCTGCGGATGCTGCATCTGTCACACGCGCGCAAGACATTGCCACACGCTTAGATTTACCTTATAGCGTTGAGGCAGATCAGTTCGACGTTGCGCTCATGGTAAGCGAAAATGAATCCTGGCTGCGTCGTTTTTCAAAACCCGTCATGGATTGGCATATCGATTTTTTATCACCCGCCTATCGCGAAAAACGAGCAAAACGAACGCGCAAGAATGATACGCTTTCACGCGCATTAGGTTTGCATAAAAAAGCACAATCACGTGTGTTGGACATGAGTGCTGGGTTAGGTAAGGACGCTTATTGGATTGCCTATTGTGGCGCTTCTGTCACATTGATCGAACGTAATCCTATCTTGGCTTTTTTATTAGAAGAAGCGATCCACGCGTTGCGTTTAGATCCTATTGAGGGGGCGATTGGGAATCGCATGACACTTGTCAAAGCAGATGCGAGTTCATTTCTAGAGACAGTGAATGCAGGCCAATTTGATGTGGCTTATTATGATCCGATGTTTATGCCACGGCGCAAAAGTGCTTTAGTCAAAAAAGACATGCAAATCATGCATGATTTATTGGGAGAGGATCCCATGGCGAACCTGCTCGAAAAGACATTGGAAAAGATCCCGTGTCTTGTTGTTAAACGTGCGAAGTCTGATCCACCTTATCATCCGTCAATGCATCATGATGCTCAAACAGGTACTACGCGATACGAGATCTATCGAAAAATTTGATAATCAACATAGATTAATTTATTTTTTCCTCATTACTTACTGAATTGTCACTATTAAGTAGTTATTTGACACAACTGAGTTTGTGGTCCAAAGTTAAGTACGGGGGGAAAACGGTTTACTAGCTTATTGATATCCGTGATAGATCTGGCTAATAGGCGTTATCCCTGTAGTTATTTACGATTGGAGTACATATCATGAGTAGAGAAAGACCCGCAAACACGAAACAGACAGCTAAACAGGCATCACCTATGTCAATCAAAGGTGGTCTGAAGACGACAAATGCAACGAATCCTGTGTTGCATAAAGATACAGCCGCTAATTTGTCAACGAAGACACAAGGCGGAAAGGGATCCGTAACAACAGGCGGAAAAGGATCCGTAACAACAGGCGGAAAAGGAACGGGAACAACCGGTGGACAAGGATTTGTTAAAGGACAAAAGCAAGGAACACAAGGAATAACCACAGGCAGAACGGGCACTGGAACAGGTGTGGGATCGGGGTCGACATCCTCAATCTCGTTGGGACAAATTCGTTTTGATTCCAATACGCACATGCTTTATGCAGATGCTACCAAGGGCGGCAGTCAAATTCGTTGTTCCATAACGCAAGACGCGTTGTGTGAATGTTTTGATGCTGAGCCTACTTCGAGTGAGCTGCAATCATGTTTTACCCAACATAAGGGTGAAATATTGAAAGCATTGGAACAAAAATGGACAGCAGGAAAATGGAAAACACCAAACAAGGAAATTTGTTTGGAAGAAGGGGATCTACGCAAATTCATTGAATAATCAGTGACGCGTTGTAACAGTTTGCCCCGCTTTGCGGGGCTTTTTTTTAATTATATGTAAAATAAGAAAAAATTGTTTCCTACATCATGATGCGTTATACTTACCGTAAGTGCTAAGTTCACTTAGGAGGTGCATTATGTCTATTCCTATTCCTCTCCCTGAGACATTAGTCGAAGACAATCCTGATTTACCCTATAGCATGATTCGTGACATTTTGATATCAATGCAAGAAGCAAACCTCGGCGAAACTGAGCCATATCAATTTGGAGAAGGGGATGAGGTTTGAAAACAATAGACAAACTGGCTTGGGTTTACGTAAAAAATAAACAGCTTCTCGGCGCGCGGTCTAAAAATAAGGATCTCTATTATATTCCGGGCGGAAAACGGGATCCAGGCGAAAGTGATCAAGAAGCCTTGATCCGTGAAATCAAAGAAGAACTTTCGGTGGATTTAAAGCCGGAGAGCATTGTTTATGCATCCACGTTTTCGGCACAAGCGCATGGCAAGCCTGAAGGAACGATGGTTAAGATTACTTGCTACTTCGCAGACTTTGCGGGTGAAATAAAAGCAGATGCGGAAATTGAACAGGTGCAATGGTTGAGTTATCAGGATCGAGCGCATTGTTCTTTAATCATGCAATTAATCATGGATTGGCTGAGGGAAGATGGGCTTGTTTTATAAAGCGGCGTGTTTTTTTGAATGAAGCCCTGCTATAATTATTTTTGTCTTTAACTGAGAAAAATCATGAAAAATCTGTTTTTTGCCTTTTTAATATTATTGTCCTATTCTTCCACTTCAATGGCTGCCGACAGTCCTGATGATCGGGTTAAAAGCTTAGGGCTTGTCATTCCAGAAATGGCTTCCCCAGCAGGTAATTATCTTCCCTATAAAATCAGTGACCATCACATTTATATTTCACAAGTTGCCCTAAAAGAAGGAAAAATTTTGGCACCGGGTGCACTTTCTTCCGCAGACGATATTAAGCGTGGTCAAGAAGCTGCGCGTCAAACCCTATTAAATATTTTAGCGGTTATTAAAGCTGCTTGCGGTGGGACGTTGAATTGTGTTGAAGAGGTGATTCGTCTGGATGGTTATGTTGCATCAAGCAATCAGTTTTTTGATCAGGCAAAGGTTATGAATGCAGCCTCTGATTTGTTAGTCGATGTTTTTGGTGAAAAAGGCTTGCACGCACGTTCGGCTGTTGGATCAATCGCTTTGCCTTTAAACAGTGCAGTTGAAATCAGTGCCATCATTAAATTAAAGGATAAAAAATAATGAACAGGGCCATTGTTTCCATCATGTTTGCAACAGTTGCCTTTCAGCATGATTGTTCATCGGTGGCACATTTGCTATTTTAAGAAACTGCCACAAACTGTCTTCGCATTCCAGAATGTTTTTGCATGTTCGCGCAGTCTTCATGTGCTCGCATCCAGCACCAAGCACCAATGCCTTCCTCATTTGATTCTTTAGGTGTCAGGTGTGCTTCATCGTGCTAATTTACATCATTTAAATCATCATTGTTCAAGCAAACGCAATGAAGCGAGCGGCGGTGCCTGTGACGGGGTCATTCTTATAGTGTCGGGACGAATCTCATCTGGCGAGCCCCAGATGTAGGAGCGAGCTCATGAATTCCGCGCGAGCCCAACCGCGATGACAGCGACCTCATGACATCTATAAGAATGACCCCGTCATTGGCAACCAGACGCGAACGTTAAATAGCGTGCAGCGCAGAACAATCACCAACCGCAGCGAAATTCAGATTGATACGCTGCGTAAGCAAAGAAAAATCCCCCGACACAAGAATCGTCAAGCAAGCTCG
>JBIOEA010000047.1:0-11912 GCA_044445605.1 Gammaproteobacteria bacterium
AACCTGGGGATTGGGTGCCTCTATAGGCTCCTTGAGAGCTTTGGCATCATCTATAGACTGTATCATGGTACTTAACTTCCTTACCGCCCCCAAGAGTTTATTTTATCCTATTTTTGTCTCAATGTCCCTGGCACAGAGGGTGGTGAAGAAGGGCCGGCAATGGCAAGGTACACGATGGAAGAGTCAGTCTTACTGATCATCCTTTTAACCTGTATATCATTGAGTTCTATTAAATCGCTAGGGTTTTTCACGTTTACTACCTCGAATCATGGTTTATCAAATTGTAGGGGCGAAATATCTTTCGCTCTTTCACATCATCTATGGCCTCAGCTTACTCAATGCTTCAGTAACCTCGGTAATTGCACCAGGTTTTAACTTATGCAGTTCCTCGATGATTTGTGTCGCATTGAGCCTTTCGGCTGGATCTTTTTTCAAGCACCACGAGATTACCTTGGACAGTGGTTTTTGTTCAGGGATATCATCATGCTTTCCGCTTGAAATTTCTTTTAATAACGTGTGGAGGGACGCACCCTCTGGTACCCAAGTATAGGGTTCCCCATTCGTATTAATATAAAGCTGAAGTAGGATCTGCCCAAGTGGCCAGATATCAATTTTGAAGGGATCTTTTACTATTTCATTGTCTTTGAAGCTGAGCTGCGCAATTTCAGGGGCGAGCCAGGCGGGTGATCCCTTTGCCCATTTAATGTTCGATGTGTCTTTGTTAAGGTCGTTTGACAATCCAAAATCACAAATTTTGACATGACTGCAATCTTTGTTGACCAATACATTTCCTGGCTTGATATCGCAATGAACAATCTTGTTTTGATGCAAATATTGCAACCCATGGGCAAGACCAAAAGCAATCTGAAGATGTTTTTCTCTGGCGAGGGTATTGTCTTCAACATCGTCGTTCAAAAGGGAGTTTTTATCCAATACTGCAGCCAATGAATATCTCATGTACTCCATAAGCATACAAGGGATTCCATTTGCCACAATATGACCATAATACTGGATGACATGTGGATGAGTCAGTTTTTGCAGGATCGCTATTTCATTTTCAAGCAAATCCTGATATGTTGGATTTGCACTTTTTAAGACGATACTGCGATTATTCGCTGGATCTTTGTACCTGGAGATGGTCGAGCTTGTGGTTGCCGCTATGTTTCTTGCAAATATTAGTTGAGTGACATATGTTGGGTTATCCGTAGGGTTGTGCATGCTTGGTTACTCACTGGGTGGCTAGATACAAGCTCGTAGGATAACATATAAGTGGGGGGTAAAAATAGCCCCTACAGCACAAAATCCTCGTAACCATTCACGATCACAAGATCTGACAACGAAGAACTCTTCGCCCCCTTGGTAAAGGGGGCAGACACAGGAATCGTCGAGCTTGCGAGACGGTTCTTGTGTCGGGGGATTTTTCTTGCAATAGTAATGTGATTTTTTCTCACCTTCGCTTCATAACCAGAATTCACATACCGAAGGAATCGACTGCTCTTGGGCGCTTAATGAATCTCGGGATCTGAACGTCTGGACCTCTTGTGGGATCCCCTGGGCGATGAGTTGCCCGCGCCCTCTGACATGAGCTACGGCTTCAGCTTACTCAATGCTTCAGTAACCTCGGTAATTGCACCAGGTTTTAACTTATGCAGTTCCCCGATGATTTGTGTTGCATCAGGTCTATCATCCGGGTTTTTCCTCAAACACCAGGAGATGACCTTAGACAGCGGTTTATGCTCAGGAATGGAATCATGCCTTCCATTTGAAATGGCGTTGAGTAACACTGCATTGCTGGCGTTGGGTAGGCTTGAATAATAGGGCTTCCCCCGTGTATTAATGTAAAGTTGAAGTAGAATTTGTCCAAGTGGCCAGATATCAATTTTGAAAGGAGCTATGTCACCTCCCTTGCGTTCGATGAAGAGCTTCGCTATTTCAGGGGCGAGCCAGTCTAGTGTTCCCTTTCTCCATTCGATGTTCGATGTGTTTTTGCTAAGGTCGTTTGACAATCCAAAATCACAAATTTTGACATGACTGCAATCTTTGTTGACCAATACATTTCCTGGCTTGATATCGCAATGAACAATATTGTTTTGATGTAAATATTGCAACCCAAAAGCAAGACCGAATGCAATTTGAAGATGTTTTTCTCTTGCGGGGCCATTGCTTTCAACGTTGTCATTCAAAAGGGAGTTTTCATTCAATACATCAGCCAACGAATAGCTCATGTACTCCATAAGAAGATAGGGGATTCCAGATAGCACAACATGACGATAATACTGAATGATATTCGGATGGGTGAGTTTTTGCAGGATCGCTATTTCACTTTCTAGCGAGTCCCGGTATTCTGACCTTACTGTTTTTGAGACGATACTGAGATTACTTGTGGGATCTGTATACTTGGAGATGGTTGAGCCTGAGTCTTCCACTATATATTTTTCGAATTTTAGTTGAGTGATATCTATTGGGTTATCCGTAGGGTTGTGCATGGTTGGTTACTCACGGGGTGGTCAGATACAAGCTCGCAGGATAACATACAAATGGGGGTGGAAATAGCCCCTACAGCACAAAATCCTCACCCAGATACACTTTCCGAACCTGTGCATTCGCGAGGACCTCTTGCGGGGTCCCCTGGGCGATAAGTTGCCCACGTCCCATGATATAAGCAGATCCACAGATATCCAATGTTTCGCGCACATTATGGTCGGTGATCAACACGCCGATATCACGTTTCACCAAATGGCGAATGATTTCTTTAATATCGACGATCGAAATGGGGTCAACGCCCGCAAATGGTTCATCAAGCAAAATAAATTTGGGGTTCGCTGCCAACGAGCGGGCAATTTCAACGCGACGACGTTCACCGCCCGATAAACTTTGGCCCATGCTATTAGCAATATGTTCGATATGAAATTCTTCCAGCAATTGTGTCGCGATTTGTTTGCGTGAGGCTTTATTTAATTCTGGGCGCAATTCCAAAATCGCCAAGATATTATCCATCACCGATAATTTGCGGAAGACAGAAGGTTCCTGCGGTAAATACCCCAATCCCAAACGTGCTCGCGCATGCATCGGCAAGTGGGTTAAATCCGTATCATCTAAATACACAGCACCTTTATCGCAGGGGATCAATCCGACGATCATATAAAAACAGCTGGTTTTACCCGCCCCATTGGGGCCCAGTAACCCGACGATTTCACCACTTTTTACGCTCAAAGAAACATCTTGAACAATGGCAGTGTGTTTGTAGGATTTATGCAGGTGCGATGCGGTTAGTGTCGGCATGAGTTACTCGCGCGGTTTCAGTGTGATCGTGGTGCGTCCGCTGCCAGATTCTGGAGAGCGAACAATTTTCTGGGTGACATCATATTCAATCAAGGGAGCTTCATACACATCGCCACCTTGTTCAACACGTGCATGGTCAAGTAACGTTAATTTATTTTTATTGATTTCAAAGGTAATGGTATTGGCTTGCGCATGGAACAATGGTTTTTGGGGATCGGGTAAGGATTCGTGTGTCGCAGGTTTGCCATACACAACAATTTTATTAATCCCGCCGTCTTTACCTCGATACACTTGCAATGTGTCACCATTCATCCGACGTGAACCCTGAATAGCTTCCACGTGCCCTTGGTACGTCGCAATACCTTCTTTTTCACGATATTCAAATTGCTCAGAAGAAATTTCCAAGTCTTGAGTATCATCAGGAGAGGCGGCGATCGACATCAGCGGAAAACATAATCCCAGGAGCAGCATCCTAGCTACTTGGTTTTTGAGCATGTTCGCTCCTTACTTGACTCAATAATTGTACGGATTGCTTATCAAAATAAGCTTTTAGCCCCACACCGGTTAATAGCTGCCCGGGTTGATTCATTGCGACGGCTTGATCCGTTTGCGCAAACTCTTGTTCAGGAAAAATCGCAATCGTGGATGTCGTCATGCGCGTAGGGCGTAGTGGTGTTTGTTGCCACAACGTCACGTTTGTCCACAAATCTAAGCGATCAATGTCTGTCGCGCGTTTACCATGGAATGTCCTGCCTTTGTCGCCTTCCAAATGCCAAGGCTCATTCTTATCATTGAATAACGTGAAATGAGGTTTGAATAAATCCGTCATGTTTTGTGCTTGGTAATGCACCATCTTTTCGGCATGGAATTCACGCTTTGGATAGCCCGCTTCGTTCATTTCAATCACACGGACATCTACACCAAACCATTCGGGCACAAAAGCAAGCGATTCTTCTTTGACTTCTTTGTCAGGCGCAGGGATCAGTTCCCAGACGAGGAAGGCCGCGCCTGCAAATAACATCACGAACTGTAAGAGCGTCTGTATGCGTTTCATTGATAACGAGCCTCGATGTGTGCATCATGGTTTTGAGCAGCCAATAAACGTTCACAAATTTCGCGCACTGCACATTGGCCACCGCGACGTTCTGTGATCCAATCCGCATATTTAAGGACTAACGGTGTTGCATTGGCAACCGCAATCCCTAAACTAGCGCGACGGATTAAGGGCAAATCAGGGAGGTCGTCGCCTGCGTAAGCCACATCTGCATCGGTTAAGTTTAATTTGTTGAGCAATGCTTCATACGCGATCACTTTATTCTCGATGCCCGTGTAAACATGTTTCACGCCAAGATCCCGCATACGAGCAATAGTCGCTTGCGCTTTGCACGTGGTGATCACAGCGACTTCAATGCCATGGTCCATCAATAACTTTAGTCCAAGGCCATCATGCACATGAAAGGCTTTAATGGCGACGCCGTGTGCGTCGTAAATCAAGGCGCCATCCGTCAAGACTCCATCTACATCAGTGATGAAAAGCTTAATGCCTTGTGCGCGTTTTTGTATATCGTCCATTAAATCACCTGTGCGTGTAGTAAGTCTTGCATGTTGAGCGCCCCGACCAGTGCGCCCGTGTTATCGACGATCAGTAATCCGTTAATGCGTTTCTTTTCCATTACGGCCAATGCTTCAGCCGCGAGTGTGCCACAGACGATGGTCGCACATGGGGTCGTCATTTCAGTGCCCAGTTTGGTCGTATGAATATCCAGGTTGCGCGTGAGCGTGCGCCTTAAGTCTCCATCGGTGAAGACGCCTAATACTTGAGCCTGCGCATCAACAATGGCAATCATGCCTAGGCCTTTTTGGGTCATTTCAAGTAAGGCTTCAGAGATGGTCATGTCAGGGAAGGCTCTAGGAAGCTTATTGCCTTGATGCATGATGTCATCGACTTTAAGGAGCAAGCGGCGGCCCAATGTCCCTGCAGGGTGAGACAAGGCGAAATCTTCTGCCGTGAAGCCACGGCGTTCGAGCAGGGCCACGGCCAATGCATCACCCATGGCTAAGGTTGCCGTGGTGCTGGCGGTTGGGGCTAGCCCAAGAGGGCAGGCTTCTTTTTCAATGCTTACATCCAAATGAATATCAGCGGCTTTGGCGAGCGGGGATTCTGGGTGGCCCGTCATGGCAACCATCGGTGCCCCTAGGCGCTTTAAGAAGGGGATAAGGCTCATGACTTCATCTGTCTTGCCTGAGTGGGATAAACACAGAACGCAATCTTTGGGGGTAATCATGCCCATATCGCCATGGCAGGCTTCCCCAGGATGGACGAAGAAGGCAGGCGTCCCCGTCGAGGCCAGGGTGGCGGCAATTTTCTTGCCAATATGCCCGGATTTACCCATGCCGATGACAATGACACGGCCTTCAGTATTAAGCAAAATATCACAGGCGGCCACAAATTGGTCATCCAACCGGGGTTTTAAGGCCAAAATGGCCTGGGCTTCGATCTCGAGTACAGCTTTACCTAAGGCAATGAGACTGTCTCTATGTTGTTGAATAGAAAGCGCTTTCATCGTTTGACCTGCAATGGCTACCGTATTAAATAGGCCTGGACATTATGACACAAACAGGTTGGCATTGCGAGTATTCCGAGGCGGGGGATTTGTCATATACAACGCCATTCATTCTTTCATCGGCATCACTTCTTGCACACGCGCATACCGACGGTGTTGATTGGCTGCCGCTAACACTTTCATGGCTTTGAACACGACATTATTAGGTGCTGTCGGATCGCCTGCGAAGAGATAAACTTGGAAGGGTAGGGCATAACCTATCATGGAGACATTGTAGATAGAGAACGTATCGCCATACGTCAAATAATCTTGTTGCATATCGGTGAGATCGGCATCGTTCAATATTTGGTTCACGGTGACGTATTCTTTTGCATAGTTGTTTGTTGCGACTACAGGTGCAGGGATGCCGCAATTTGCGCCGCACCATTGCAGAACGACCAAATAGCCTGAAAGTTGTTGCCACGTGCTGCTGAAGTTCCAGCTGTAAGGTAAGAATGTTTGTTCAAAGCGCATGGCGTCGAAGAAATCGGCTTGGCTACCACCGACTGTTCCTGTGCCTACAGCACCGATGCCAGGCGCAAACGTTGTGCCCGAATAAAAGGGTGCTAATGTTGTCGTATTGTTCAGGCCCAAGTTGCCTGCGTTATCGCCTGCGATAGCGCCTTTATTGATGACGCCTGCGATATTCAATGCGCCCGCAGACATGGAGCTTAATACTGTTCCGGTATTGAGGCCAACAAGACCGCCGACATTGGTGCCGCCGCTCAAGGCTTGCACAACACCGCCAAAAATGAGATTACTGAGGGTACCACTATTATCACCCACCATGCCGCCGACATTCATCGCACCGGCATTGCCTATGACGGTATGCATGTTATAAGACGTATCCAAGACACTGGTTGCATCCACAACCCCTACAATGCCGCCCACGTTCATATTACCGATGACTGTGCCTGCGAGGAATGCTTGTGACAGAGTGCTATGGTTAGTGAGGCTACCTATCACGCCACCGACGTTATCATTTCCTGAAACAGTACCGGAATAGCTGAGGGAGCTGATATTGCCAGGGCCAGGATTGGTGCTGGCGATAATACTGTTGCTGGCGCTGCCCACCACACCGCCCACGCTATTGGAAGTGCCTGCATTGACATTGATATGCGCTTGAATCATTTGGGTGAAGCTGGCATTATTCATTTCCCCGATGAGTCCGCCGACATCGGTGGCATTGGCGACAGTGAATGTCGTAGGCAGAGTAAAGCTATTCACGCCGGAGAGCGTCGCATTATTTTCTAAGACACCCACGACAGCGCCAATCCCAAATGCACTGGCTGCATCAAACACCGTGCTGCTCGATAATGTTGCATTCGTTGAAGCAATATTACTTGAGCCGAGCATATGGCCTACAAATCCGCCTAAGCCTGTACCGCCTGCATTGAGTGTGAGGGTAGGGCTCGTTACACTCAATGTGCCCGATAAAGTACCATTCGATAATGTGCCGATAAGGCCGCCGACATTGCCACTGCCTGTTACGCTGACTGTATTGCTGAAATTGCTAGCAAAAGTGTCAGCGGTGTTGCTATCATTCAATTCCCCAATGAAACCACCGACATTGGCGCCGGATACATTGATCAATGATTGATTGGTCATCGCGCCAGACAGTGAAAATGTTGAGCTTCCAGAATTAAGGACTTGACCAATAATGCCGCCGATGTCCGTCGTGGTGCTATCTGCTGAATAAGTGACATGAGAATTGATCGTAGATGTGTCGCTGATCACAATGCTGCCAAGAGCAGTACCATCTAATTGAACCACGCCGACAATGCCACCCAATCCTACGCCGCCATTACTCAAGCTGAGTGTCATATTCGTACCATTCCCTACCGTTTTTGGGCCCGCTAGCGTGGTTGTGTAACCATTGCTACTCCTTAGGCTGCCAACGATACCGCCGGCCCCAGCACCAGTACCCGCGCTAATCACAGATCCATAGTTACTCATGCTGCCTGAAGTGACGTTCACACTCGCATCGGCTGTTTGGCCAACGGGTGCTCCGAAATGACCAAAAATACCGCCCACATAACGATTCGCACGGCCCCCGCTAATGGTCGTACCGGCGCTATTGATCAGGGTGCCATTGATGGTGCCTTCATTCAAGGCGCCAATAATGCCGCCAGCCTCTACGATGTTGGCGACATTACCGACATTGCCGCTATTCGTGAGAGATGCCGTAATGGTACCTCCAATCATGTAACCCACAATGCCACCAGCGACGGAATTGGTTGAAAGAACTGCCGCTGTTCCTATGTTACCGGTGTTTCTATATCCACCAGAACCCTGCAAGCTACCCACCTCCATCCGTCCTACGATACCGCCCATTGTATTATTAAGGCTATCACCGTCAATGTTTTGTGCATTGGTGATGAGGGTGCTGTTGTTGATGACGCCTCCGCTGCTTCCGCTGGTTGAATCTATTATTCCAATAATGCCCCCGATATTGGTTGCAGAAGGTGCGCTGATAGTGGCAGCATTGGTAATAGTGCCAGTGAATGTGCCTGCTGAAAATTCACCTGCAATGCCACCGACATCCACGATGCCTGCAGCTGTGGCAGAAATAGCACCGGTTGATGCATTGACGAGGTTATACGCGTTGATGTTGCTAATAGCATTAGTATCGATGAAAGAACCAAAAAGACCGCCGACATACAATCCACTCGCATTATCAGTGACACTCGCATTATTGGTGAGCGTGCCGCTGGTTGCAGGCGTAAATGAACCTGATGTATTTACAGATCCAATTAATCCACCCACAAAGCTACCTGATCCTGTCACCGTTCCCGTACTATAAATATTGGTATCACCGGATACTTGGAAACTAGCAGTGCCGATGACGTTACCAACGAGCCCCCCTACAGCGCTTCCACCCCTGACAACAGCGCCGCTTGTGGTATTAAAATTCGTGCCGGTGCCTGTCATGCTGCCAGCCGTCATTGTGCCAATCAAGCCACCCACATTGGTTGTCACGACCGTGCTGATGACAGTGCCATTACTTGTCATACCGCCCGTGAAGTTGCTGCCCTGAATGGCACCCGCGATACCCCCCATGTTACTGTTAGTCCCTGCCGTCACAGAGATAGGCCCATGATTGACCAGCGCAGCTGATACGGTGAGACCGGTTTGTAGAAAACCACCAAAGATACCACCGATGTCAAAGCTAAACAGGCTGCCCACTGCGTTCACATGAGCATTATTAGTGAGCGTGACTGTCGTGTCGGGGAAGATTGGGGGTGGCGTAAAAGCGCTGGCAGCAAATACATCCCCAAACAATCCACCAATACAGTTGTTAGATCCATTCACTATGACGCCAGAAGAGGTTGAAATTGTGCTGGTGCCAGTAGGCGTGAAACTGGATCCTGTATTGACCAGCCCGATGAGTCCACCCACATTCAATGAACCTGCAATTGTCCCTGCCGTGGTTTCGAAAAGACCCGAGGTGGAGATTGTGCCACCTTGGAGATTTCCGATCAAACCACCGACTTCGGCTGTATTGGCAGGGGTGGTATTATTACCGACATTACCGGCATTCGTGACGGGGCCCGATCCGGTGAGCGTTCCTCCCGTGAAATAACCGATGATGCCGCCTATCGAATTGACGCCAGCGACACCGCTGATATCGATATTTCCTGTATTTTCATACCCACCTGTGCCATTTAAACTTCCTGACGACATGTCCCCGACAATACCACCAATAGAATTGGAACCTGAAATGTCGCCTGTGTTCGTAATGAGGCTGCTGTTGTTAATCATGCCCCCATTAAGTAGACCAATAATACCGCCGACTTTTTGTGTGCCTTGGATGGCGGCCGAGTTGGATAAGCTGCCAGTCACATCGCCACTTGTGAACAATCCAATCACACCGCCGACGGTACTTCCACCCGTTACATTAACCGCATTGCTGAAATTGCTAGTAAAAGTGTCAGCAGTGTTGGAATCATTCAGTTCTCCAATGAAACCACCAACGTTAGAGCCGGATACATTGATCAATGATTGATTCGTCATGGTGCCTGACAATAAAAATGTTGAGCTGCCAGAATTAACGATCTCACCAATGATGCCGCCGATATCGGTCGTAGTGCTATCTGCTGAATAGGTGACATGAGAATTGATCGTAGATGTGCCGCTGATCACAACGCTGCCAAGAGCAGTACCATCTAATAGAACCTCACCGACAATGCCACCCAATCCCACGCCGCCATTACTCAAGCTGAGTGTGAGGGCATGCGCACCATCTCCAATTGTTTTGGGTCCAGCCAATGTGGTTGTGAATCCACCATAACTATCTAATCTACCCACGATACCGCCCACATTACCACTGGTGCTGCCACTCACAGATCCATCGTTACTCATGCTGCCTGAAGAAACATTGACTTGACTGCCCTCATATCCAAAATGGCCAAAAATGCCGCCCACATAACGACCCCCTTTGATGGTGGTGCCGACGTCATTGAGCAGGGTGCCATTGATGGTACCTCCATTCATGCCGCCAATAATGCCGCCTGCATCTTCGATGTTGCTGATATTGCCTATAGTGTTATTGCCGCTATTTGTGAGCGCTGCCGTGATCGTGCCTCCACCCATGAAACCTACAATGCCGCCAACAGAGGCGTTGCTCGCAGAAGAAGACGCTGTTCCTATATTACCCGTATTCTCATATCCACCCGAACCCTCTAAACCACCGGATTGTATCCATCCAACGATACCGCCGAGTGTCGTATTGGTTCCATCACCATCAATGTTTTGTGTATTGGTGATAAGGGTGCTGTTGTTGATGACACCGCCAATCAGACGTCCCGCAATGCCTCCTACCTCGGCTCCATGAGGGGTGGCAATGGCGGCGCTATTGCTGATGGTGCCTGTGAATGTTCCTGCACGAAACTCACCGACAATACCACCTATGAATCCGACGCTTGTGGGTATTGTGGCGGAAATGGTACCCGTGGATGCATTGACGAGGTTGTATGCATTGGTGTTGCTGACGACATTGGTATCACTGTAAACACCAAAAATACCGCCGATATAATTTGAACCTGAGGCATTTTCAGTCACACTCGCATTGTTGATGAGCGTGCCTGTAGCGTTGCCACCCGTTGGGGTGAATGAACCTCCCGTTAATACCTGTCCTACGATCCCACCCACATAATTACCTGATCCCGTGACCGAACCTGCACTCGAAATATTGACTTGAGGACCACTGATTGGGTCAGCGAGAGTGAACGTAGCTGTGCCTGGTAATCCAGCGATGAGACCCAAGCCACCAATGAGACCGCCGACTTGGGTCGTGCCAATGACGCTACCGCCCGTGGTGTAGAAATTATTGGTGCCTGTAATGCTGCCGCCAGCCATGTGTCCAATCAAGCCACCCACATAAGTCGTGTTAGTGCCGCTGTTGCCCACATTGCCAGAGTTGGTCATGGAAGCCGTGAGTGTGCCCCCATCCATATAGCCTACAATGCCACCAATATTGCGAGTACCAGCTGAAGTAGCGTTTGTGCCGATATTCCCAGTATTGCTGTAACCCCCTGAGCCTTCTAAAAAGCCTGAGTCAATCCGTCCGACGATACCGCCGATAGAATTATCATAACCATCGATCGTTTGTGCGTTTGTGGTGAGCACAGTGCTGTTGAGAATACCTCCAGCCAAATCGCCAACATAACTCCCTACATCGGTTGAAACAGGCGTCGTCAAGGTTCCATTGTTGATGAGTGCCCCCGTCCATGTGCTGGCAGCCACCAGGCCTCCAACGATACCACCCACTTGAGCGGCCCCCGTACCGCTCACATTAACTGAGCCATTATTCGTCATGTTATAGCTGGTATTGGCGCTGGTATTATAAACACCCATAATGCCACCGACTTCGAAGGCACCATTCAGCGTATCATTCACGCTGGCATTGTTGATCAGTGTGGCTGTTCCAGATAGCGGTGTGAAAGTAGGGATAAAATACACTTGTCCAAACAAACCGCCGACTTCATTACCTGCACCATTGACGGTGACGCCACTAAACGTTTCAAT
>JBIOEA010000048.1:0-11639 GCA_044445605.1 Gammaproteobacteria bacterium
GGGTTTTTTCTTCACAATCTATTGAAATTCCTTCAACATTCTGATATCGTAGGCATCTTCGTAGCAGGCACGTAGCTCAGTGGTAGAGCACCACGTTGACATCGTGGTGGTCGGTGGTTCGATCCCACTCGTGCCTACCATGTACCTTTCCCCAAGATTCCCCACGCTTCTTTTGCTCCCAAAATATCAAACAGTTACATCTGTTCTTGGTCTTCAGCGCTCCCTAGCATTCCCTTGACTTCCTGAAAAACTGCTGGCATATTTGCTGGTATCTAGCAGCAATGACAAGGAAGGTACCAGCAATGGCGCTTACAGCAGTACAAATCAAGAACGCAAAACCAGCGGAAAAACCGCTAAAAATCTCAGATGGTGGCGGTTTATATCTGCTCATTAATCCTAATGGATCTAAATATTGGCGCATGGGGTACCGTTTCAACAGTATCCAGAAAACTTTAGCACTTGGAGTTTTCCCTTCCGTGTCGTTGCTTAAAGCTAGGGAGATGCGAGAAGAGGCGCGGAAGTTACTAGCTGCTGGTACTGATCCGAGCGCTAACAAAAAGGCCATCAAATCCGCCAAAGATACCAGCAACTCCAATAGCTTTGAAGCAATTGCGCGGGAATGGCATGCAAGCAGATTGCAAACGTGGGCCCCTGCAAATAGTAAAAAAGTGATCCAGGCATTGGAGCGTGATATTTTCGACTGGTTAGGCAAACGCCCGATCACTTCCATCACTTCACCCGAATTGCTTGAGTGTGCAAGGCGTATGGAGGAAAGAGGAGCCATAGAAAGTGCGCGTCGCGTACTGTTAACATGCGGACAGGTTTTTAGATATGCTGTGGCAACAGGCAGATGTGATCGCGACCCCGTTCCAGATTTACGCGGTGCACTTAAGCCGGCAAAATCCACCCACTTTGCGACCATGTTAGATCCCAAAGCGATCGGGGCCCTGCTACGCGCAATAGAAAGCTATCAGGGATCTTTTATAACGAGGCAAGCTCTTAGATTAGCCCCGCTAGTATTTGTCCGCCCAGGGAACCTCCGTTCGGCGGAGTGGATTGAAATCGATCTTGGTAAAGCTGAATGGAATATTCCTGCTGAAAAAATGAAGATGAAGGAGCCACTCCTTGTGCCGTTATCTACGCAAGCGGTAGCTATCCTGGGTGAGATTCACGCCCTAACTGGTCGGGGCAAGTATGTCTTTCCTTGTGAGCACACCAACATACGCCCGATGTCTGAGAACACAATCAATTTTGCTTTTCGCAGAATGGGATTTTCTAAAGAGGAAATCAGCTGCCATGGGTTTCGGGCTATGGCGCGAACATTACTAGATGAAGTGCTGGGGGTGAGATCTGATTTTATTGAACATCAACTTGCACATGCTGTGCGAGATCCGAATGGGCGCGCGTACAACAGAACGTGTCATATAGTGGCACGCAGAGAAATGATGCAACAATGGTCAGCTTACTTGGACAGCTTGCGATTGTCGGAGGTGTGATGATGAGTGTGGTGGAAGAATATTCAAAGCGCGGTGGCCTACGTGGAGTTGCTGCACAGTATCTTAAAGAGGAATTGCAGTACGCTTTAACAGACGCTAATCATCCCCTACGCCGAGTTGTGGAAGCATTCCCTCATGGGGTTGAGGAAGCATACCAAAATAATAAGCACGATGAAGTCACTCGCTTGATACTTCATGCATTAGAGAATGCGGACTCCGATCGTTTACAAAAAATCCATCTTGTTTTTGGCCACCTTCCTACAATAGGAAATATGGTGAACGAAGGTGTAACATATATCAAAACTCTCAACTACAAAGCACTGGCTGAGCTCCCAACAGAGGTCCAAGTATGGGCATCAATGGAAGTTCAATGTGAAGAAGAAGATAGAAAGAAAAGCAAAAGGGCAACGGATATGGCAAATATACGACATGAGGAAACCAAAAAGAAACATGAGTCCATTCGTGCGCTATGGGCGAGCGGTAAATATAAAACCAGGGATGAATGCGCAGAGGCCGAATGCGAAAATCTGGGTATGAAGTTCGAGGCCGCAAGAAACGCTTTGAAAGGTACCCCAAACCCAATGGCCAACACTATTTAGAAATGTTGTCTTCGAGGCTGAGTTTACTGATATAAGACCATTTATGAGCTTTGTGAGATGAGCAAGGAGAATTTTAATGAATATTAAGACGTGCATATATTGTCAGAATACTTCCCTGACGAAGGAACATTTTTGGCCAAAGTGGCTCCATGACCATATACCCGACCCACCCAGCAATTCTCGAAGCTACAGCATTTTTGAATCTGGGATAGAGATTGATAAAGGTGAACGTCCTGGTCACTTAAAAAACAAGATAATCCGTAAAGTATGCCAATCTTGCAATAATGGCTGGATGAGTACAATTGAATCATCTGTTATTCCGATCTTAAAAAAAATGCTTAATGGCTCATGCGTATTGAATGAAAATCAGATTTTGAATCTTGCGCAGTGGATATTTCTTAAGGTCACGACTGCAGAGCATGATCGTGAGGACTACGTCGTTACCTCAAAAAGACATCTTGTTGAATTTAAGTCTTCATTAGATATTCCAAAAAATTTCAACATCTGGCTAGGAAAATTTGACTCTGGATCTGGCGGCACAGCGTATGTGCGACGAAGCGCTACAATCAGCTTATCTCCAACCTGTTTTCTTGAGACAGGAACAAACTTTAATACGCAAACAGTTACATTTTGCATCGGTGAGATAATTTTACATGTACGGCATTCAACGATTTTATCGTTGAATTTTGATACGCTAGTTCCTGATCCCGATTGCCTTATGCCGCTATATCCTGATATTGGATCAATCCATTGGCCACCAAATCCAAAGTTATCAATCGAAGAGGCTGGGCGATTGGCCTATTGCTTGGATCCAATACTTGAAAAAATCTATTCCTGATAGATACAAGTTTTAGATACACGCCTGGTGCATGCTCAGCATGGGTCATCTCAACGGTTTGGGTATTGTGTATTCTGGCCTTCCCATAGGTAGCCAAGGATACATATATGATTAACCCAATCGAAACAAAAAAACTTATTCGTCGCCCAAAGGTCGAGGAAGATACTGGACTGAGTTGTTCGGAAATCTACCGACGAATGAGTAATGGAACTTTCCCGCGCCCTACTAAGATAGGGGCTACGTCATTGTGGGTAGAGAGTGAAGTTCAAAATTGGATTAACGAACGGATTGTTGAACGCGATACAATCGTCGAGGTGACCCAGTGAAAAAGCCCACCGACCGTAAAAAAGATCAAGCAGGCCCAAAGAACTCCAAAAATGATACGACAAGTAAAACAGTTATACATGTGCAGTTTGCTGTTTTCATGGGCAATAGGAGCGTGCTTGCTTTAGAGCTTGCTAAAGACTTAAAGCTAAGGCTAACTCAGGAGGAGATTCCTGGGGGGGTGCGTTTAAGTGGAGCTGGCGCTTATTTTAATCCGCTCGAATTTAAATACATCTCTTGTAAGTGCGTGCCACTAGAGGAGCTACCGAAAAAGCTGGTGAAAAATTTAAAAAATTATATTTTTAAAGAAAATGCACCATGTGATATGCGTCCGCTGATTGAGCATCTACGAGAGAACCTAATAGAAATGACGATAGAAGAGGGAGTTACTGTCACATATATGAAGGGTGATCCTGATTTCGAACGTTGGTTAACCGAGATGTCAATGGATCTTATAAAACACGGTAGTACTGTTCATCAAGCTACAGACATAAAAAAGAGTTAAGGAATAGCCCGCACGGTGTGGAATAGCCCCGCCGTTTACATACACGGAGTTGTATAAATGAAAATTGAAAAAAATGCCGCTGGTAACGCAGCGGCTAAAATCGAGCAGTCCCCCGATATTATCACAAAGCCAGGTAATATCAACCAACTGACCTTACCTCTTGACGGTCCACAAGTTCCACCATCAGCAACGTGGGAGGAATCTAGTAAAAGTGATCAACTAACGCTAGCACTAGAGGCGAAGGTACCACCGACTCCCTATGTACTCAACAAATCCAAGCGAGACCTGCTTGTTATTCTTCCCCAATGGATGACTGATTCGAATGTTCGCCGCTGGCTGCTGTGGCGCTTTGAGTATGACAAGGTTAGACCATTAAAAGTACCTTACTACAGTAATGGCAAGAGACGATCTGGGACGCTCGACACGCAGGAAGATCGCGCAAAGATGGCTTCATTCGATGAAGCGTACGCCGTTTTCGAAACAGGAGGCTATACGGGGCTGGGGTTCGCACTAGGACCCGATGATCACGACGGATACTGGCAAGGCATAGATCTAGACCACATCAGCGAAAAGCCTCACCTGCGCGAGCTCACGCTTCCTGGCTATGTGGAACTTAGCCCTAGTGGTGATGGAATCCACGCAATCGGATACGGTCGAGAGTTCCGCAAGTTGTCTAGCGGTCGAGAAGGTAGTGGCATTGAAACCTCTGCTCGAGGCCGTTACTTTACAGTTACCGGCGCGGGAGGAATACTGCTTGGGCTTGAAACCCCTGAGCAACCGGTAGATTGTTTCGATTACGTAGAACAAACTTTGACTCCCCTTCACATATTGTACGGGCCTAAGACGAGTAATAACACACTCAATCAAAGTACAAAAGGTGTATCAGAATCGAAACCCCTGTTGACACCTCTGATGACGCAGCTACAAATAGCACATGTTAAATCCGCCTTAGAATATATTTCACCAGATCCCCGTGAGGATTGGATTGTGGTGGGACTTGCATTATATACACAAGGAGAAGTCGGTCGAGAGATCTGGTCCAACTGGAGCCAAAAAAGCCTTAACTTTCGCGAGGGGGATCTAGATCAGTGGGACACTTTTAAAAGTACTCGCTCTGATTATCGAACGGTATTTAAGATGGCTCAAGCAAAAGGGTGGCCGAATCCGCTTAAGAATCCTGATCCCGATGAGGTCTTTAGCAAACAAGAAGCAAGTGAACCCCAGCCACTACCTGAATTACCAAGCGTAGATCTTTTTGATTACGAATACCTGCCGGAAGAGGTAAGGGTGCGCGTGCGTGATATTTCAGAACGTATGCAATGCCCTCCCGATTTTGCAGCAGTTGCAGTGTATGCGATGTTCTCTACCGTTCTGGGGCACAAAATTGGGATACGTCCAAAAGAGTTGGACAATTGGACAGTTACACCAAATTTGTGGGCTGCAGCAATCGGTCGTTCAGGTATCAAAAAAAGCCCTGCTTTAAAGGAGTCATTGGAGCCTCTTCTCATATTAGAATCAAAGGCACATGATGAATATCATAAAGCAATGGCCGATTATGAGGCACAGGCTGATTTCGTCAAAGTGCAGAAATCTGTGAATAACTCTAAGGCAAAAGAAGCAATCACGAAAAATGCAGATCCCGCTGCAGCAAGGGAGTTATTAAGGCAGATTGAAACAAACGATGAACCTACCCTAAAGCGTTATAAGACCAACGACACAACTTATGAAGCACTGGGCGAGGTATTGAGGGAAAACCCTAACGGTATAATGGTATTTTCTGATGAGCTTATAGGCCTTTTGAAACGTCTTGACGCACCAGGGCAGGATTCATCAAGAGGATTTTATCTTACTGCAGCTGATGGAAATCAATCCGTCACCTTCGACAGAATCGGAAGAGGGAAGGGGTTGCGTATTGAGGTGGTATGTATCTCAATCCTCGGCGGGATTCAGCCAGGAGTATTATCGGAATATGTGAGACAAGCAACATCAGGTGGAGTAGGTGCAGATGGGCTGCTGCAACGGTTTGGACTGATGGTGTATCCCGACATCTCACTTGACTATGAGCCGATTGATCGTACCCCCAATGCATTCGCACGAGGGAGAGTGCAAGAAATTGTTCAAAGACTGGATACTCTAGACCCATTTAATATTGGTGCAGTATCTGATACTGACGGAAGTATGCCTTTTTTACGGCTTGATGAAGCTGCACGGGCTGTGTTTTCGGAGTGGGATACTGTATTGCAACGCAGAATACGATCGGGCGAAGAACATCCGGCAATTGTGTCGCATCTTTCCAAGTACCCTAAGTTGATACTTTCGCTTGCACTGATTAATCATCTGTGTGATTCAGGACAAGGCGCAGTAAGCGAAACTGCCTTGAGACGTGCTATCGCCTACGGTAAATATCTTGAGAGCCATGCACAGAGAGTTTACAGCTTCGCCACAAGACCGGAAAATGAGGCAGCGAAAACACTGTTGAAAAGATTAGATAATGGGAAGTTAATAAGCCCCTTTAAAGCCCGTGATGTAACACAAAGGGGGTGGGCAGGGTTAACAACACCTCCTGAGGTACAGGCTGCAATTGGCGTATTACTAGAATACGGCCATTTGTTGGAAGAAAAGCTGTCTTCGGGAGGGCAGGGGGGTAGACCAACAGTACTGTATCATTGGATGGGTACCAAATATTGAAATTACTTCTCCCCTCACCACCTTCAAAACACTCAAAACTGTAGCGTTATGGTAACTTAACATGTATGAAATATTTGTAGGTTTACAACAGTCGTCTTGACACCATAATGTGAGATACCATTAATTCCAGATAAGGATACATCTTATGAGCTTACATGGCCTTGAAACAAGAAAGGAAATTAATGATCGGCTATTACACGTTATGAATCATTATGAGGTTCTTCCAAAGTTAATTGAAGAGTGTAAGCCATATTTAGATAGTCAGTTCGATATAGAACTTAAAAATGAACCCTATGCGCGTTTATTTGAACTTGTCATTTGCAAGAACCTTTTAAATCACTCTGATTATCTCATTCTTGAGCATGCCAAGAATAAACCAAAAAAAAGTCCTGACTTTTTTATAAAATCGATTGAAGGAAAACCCTGCCGTATCTGGATTGAGTGTGTAACGTCAAGTTTCTCCAAGATTGAGAAAAAACAAAAAAACATGGAAGAGGTTATTCTTCGCCTGACAGGCTCAATTAAGTCAAAACACGATATAATCATGGATGTCTATAGGAAATCAAATGCGGATGGACCTGTAATTGGACATAGCGATAAAGTAATATTAGCCCTTTGTTCAGGAGGGGCAGGCAATGATTTTCTTGATCTTAGAGATATAATTTTAGGTAAACCTTATGCTATATTTGATCCTGACGATCATTCCTCAAACTTAGAAATCAATCACAAACCTTACACCATTACAAAAAACAATCAGCGAAAGTCAAAAGTTAAAATCGGTGGAGAAGACCTGATTGAGATTGTAAAACAATTTGATGGGATTATACACATGAGGCCTATCCCATTATTAACGGGACATTCTCATCCATTCGATTTTATGCCATGTGATTTTATTGATTTAAAGAAAATTTTTAACTGGACACCACCTTACATACCCAAGGTAAGCTAGTCTTTAATCTGTTTATGACTACCCGAACTTTCAAGTAATTGAAGTCGGATAGTTTTGATGGTTTTGAGGGTGCCTACCCCTCTCATATTATAAATAAAACTGCAAATTACCACTACAACACACATGTAGGGGCATCGATGCTTTAACGCACTGTCTCTGCATCTGATCGGAACCCTATGCTACAATCGATTGTAGAGATCAAGTTAGGATCAAGCTATGACATTCAAAAAAGGCGAGAGCGGAAACGTCGCAGGGCGCCCAAAAGGCATTTTGAACAAAAGAACGCAGTTGGCTAAATTGTTCGAGCCGCATGCTTCTGATCTGATCGCAAAAGCGATTGAGCTCGCTCTTGCTGGAGACGTGCAAGCCTTGAAACTATGTCTCGATAAACTTATACCAAAAGCAGAGCACTTCCCTATTGAGATTGATCTGCCTGCGCAGCTCGACCTTACCAACCTTTACGATCTGAAGAGTATGCTCCTACAAGCTGTACTTGAAGGAAAATTGAGTATAAGTCATGCCGAAAAGTTCATTGCATTTGCTGGTCACTTGGTGGAAATAAATCCTCCACCCATTCAATCCTGCGATTTTCCTACAGACCCTAATGAAGCTGCCCGAATATATCGGGAATTTATGAGGGCATGAGCTTTGATTTTACCTACAAAACCTCTGTGTGGGTAAAAGCACCCAATCCAAATACTTCAGGTAAATAGGCAGCACCTGATAACATACTGTATCATTGCGATTATAATGACACTATCACTATGTGTTTGTATGGAGGTTTAATTTATACCCTAAACCGGTACTTAGTGAGTTATATTAAATTGATAGAAGGATCATACTTATGGCATTGACAACAAAAAAAACCCAAGTTCTTCTAGATCAGGAGAGAATCTCTGTTGATGGAGCAGTTTTTACACGACCAGAGGTTGTTGACTTCATCTTAGATCTTTCAGGGTATACTGGGGATCTTCCTCTCCATAAAATGCGAATATTAGAACCCTCATTCGGGGAGGGAAGTTTTTTGCTGCCTATAATTCGAAGACTACTGACCGCATGGCATTCTGAAAATACTACAACCCCTGTTTTTGATGATCTAAAGGACGCAATTTGTGCAGTGGAAATTCACAAAAAAACTTTTAGTAAGACATTTTCATTTATTATAAAGACGTTGGAAGAGGAAGGAATTTCGGGTAATCAGGCAAAACGTCTCGCAGAAAAGTGGTTAATACACGGTGATTTTCTTTTGGCTGATATTCAAGGGCAATTTGATTTTGTTGTAGGGAACCCGCCATATATTCGACAGGAATTAATTCCTGCAACATTGCTTGCTGAATATAGAAAGCGTTATCGTACTCTCTATGATCGCGCGGACATCTATGTACCTTTTATTGAAAGGTCACTTATATTGCTGAAGGGTACGGGGACTTTGGGGTTTATCTGTGCTGATCGTTGGATGAAAAATAGATATGGAGGTCCATTGCGAGGCCTCATATCACAGAACTTCAACTTAAAGATCTATGTTGATATGACAAATACACCAGCATTTTATTCTGATGTAATTGCTTATCCGGCAATTGTGATCCTTAATTCGGAGGTAACACATGTGACTCGTGCCGCATATCGCCCCTCCATTGATCAGTCTACCTTGACAAGATTAACTCAGCTGCTTCAGGTGTCAGTTCTGCCAGAAAAATGTAAAGAAGTGCGTGAATTACCAAATGTTTGTAATGGAAAAGACCCGTGGCTTATTGAGTCATCAACTAAAACCTCTCTAATCAGACGACTTGAGAGCGAATACCCCACTATTGAAGAAGCTGGTTGCAAAATTAGTATCGGTGTTGCGACGGGTGCTGATGAAGCATTCATTGCGGAATTTGAAAAGCTTGATGTTGAATTTGATCGCAAACTTCCTTTAGTAACAACGCGAGATATTGAGTCGGGTGAAGTTAGATGGACTGGACGAGGAATTGTTAACCCATTTTTAGAGAATGGTAATCTAGTAGATTTAGAGGACTATCCGCTTTTAAGAGCATATCTTGAGTGTAGGAAGCATATAATTGCTAATCGGCATTGTGCAAAGAAATACCCTAATAAATGGTATCGCACAATTGATAGAATTACCCCGTCTCTTGTCGAACGCAAAAAGCTATTAATCCCTGATATAAAGGGAAAGGCAAATGTTGTCTTTGAAGATGGAAAATTTTATCCACACCACAATCTCTACTATGTTACCTCAGCCACCTGGGATTTACGTGCGCTCCAAGGGGTTTTGCTTTCCTCTTTGGCAAAATTCTTTATAATTGCATACTCAACAAAAATGCGTGGCGAATATTTACGTTTTCAGGCACAATATCTTCGTCGCATTCGTATACCACTATGGGTTGCCGTACCTGAGAATATCCGAGCTATGTTGATTAATGCGGCTATAAACAGGGATATTGACGCATGCAATAATGCTACCTACATGCTATATGGATTGACCTCAAAGGAAATATCCACGATTCAAGATGATGAGGTATAGATGTCACTAAATCTAGTAAATTATGAAGAAAAAGCACGAAATGCAGTATCAGCATTTTGGGTGAGCAGAGAAAATGCACGGTATAAACAGATTGCCTCCGGAAAATCTGATCAAGGTGAGCGTGCCAGCGTTACTGCAGGGAAAAATATGGATGGGTTCTTAAATCTTGCACTTGATATTGTTAGAGCTAATGGATTTTCGGATGGTGATATTCATTTAAACAAGGCTGTTCTTACGCTTCCTGGATATTTTAGACCAACAAAGCTTTGGGATCTTCTTGTAATTCACAAAGGAATATTGATTGCTGCAATCGAGTTGAAAAGCCAGGTAGGCCCTTCTTTTGGTAATAATTTTAACAATCGAACTGAAGAAGCCATTGGAACTGCGCTTGATTTTTGGACCGCATATAGGGAAGGGGCTTTCGGAAAACAACCCAAGCCCTTTGTTGGTTGGCTGATGATGGTTGAAGATACAGAAAAGTCAAATCTTCCTGTTAAAGATTCTTCTGTGCATTTTCCTGTTTTTAAAGAATTCAAGGAGGCTTCCTATCTCCAACGATATGAAATCTTGTGCCAAAGGTTAATGCAAGAACAGCTTTATACTACGGCTACACTGATTGCGTCTCCAAGATCTGCATCGGCAACTGGCGATTTTTCAGAGTTGTCACCTATGACCAACCTTCGAACTTTTGTTACTTCGCTGGCAGGGCATATCGCATCGGAGGCAGCGCGTTTATGTTAATTTCTACTAAGAGTAAATGAAGTAAAGTGTAGCATCATTTCGCATCTCAAATTACTGCCCCCCCTCCTGTATTATCACTCTGGCACCATTCATGAGCCCACAGACCTGATCATCTGTGAGGACATACCTTGGGTGATATATTAACCCTGTGTGGCTAGGCGAGCGGGGCTTAAACAATAAAAATAACTCCTTACTTTCGAAGGTATTTTTTACTTGTTGATGTAGCCAGTGTGACGGGTTAGTTGCATAGGCCGTCCTTAAAAATGAAATGTCACAAATGTAATTTCCGAAAGATACCCAGCAATGTCCATCCCAATCAATTGTTGAAGTATTAAATCTCTTTGACAGCTCAGCATGTCCCTTCCCATCACCAAAAACACGTCGCCCATGCAAGTCTAAATCTCCGGCAACAACATGCGCTGACATAGGGGTGTTGTCACGGATGATTTTTGCCAACAGTGCGCTCATCGGAGCACAGGAGAATGGACGATTAGGGAATTTTTCCAGAACTACAAGGGCTGTCTCCTTTATTTCATTTAATTGTGCAAGTGTTGGCACAAACGACCTATGCTTCAATGCAACCTTTTCTGAGTATGACTTTATAATAAGATCGTTTACGTCATGGTTACTCATGCATAATCTCCGCTACTTCAGAAGCTGAAGCATATCATAGGAAGGTTCTGTTACGATAATCTAGCCACTTTCGTATGATGCTTTGCTTGTGAGGAGAGGAAGAGGGGAGATGGCATCTTAAAAAAATGCTGGTACATTTGCTGGCATAAATCAAATCATAAAAAGCAAATGATGCGCTATTTCATATGGTTACGAATCAAATGCGGTAGCACTCGTGCCTACCAGTTTTATATATCATCATCGTTCAGATCCCTTCACCTAGAGATGAATGATCCAAAGAATCTTATCGCACTCCTATTATTTTCCGCACACTACGACATCCAACCACTTGATTTTGTTTAA
>JBIOEA010000049.1:0-11186 GCA_044445605.1 Gammaproteobacteria bacterium
CCCAACAGCAGGGGCTCACTCGAGCAGATATGTCGCGGTTCAATAAAAACCTCCCCGCGCATATGCCACCCCTCCGCTGTTATGCGTGCGGCTTGAATAATGGCTATTTTATATGATATAAAGCTGCCTGTTGTATCAAATTGCGGGAGCCGTTAAGGAGGGCCCAAGCATTAAGAGGGCGAAAGATGTTTCGCCCCTACCACTTAACGGACTCATTTTTTACCCATTAAGATTAATGAGGCCTATTCGTTTCTGAATAACCTCCTCCTCTCTCACGTTCGATTTGTGCACGCATGTCAGCTCTAGCTGCATTATCTTTTGGATCCTTACCCACTTCAAGCAATTTTTCTGTCACTAAATTCTCACCAATATGCTCCTGTGCACGCCACATATCGGCTTTCTGTGCGGCTTCCAAGCCACCCACGGCTGCACCAGCACCCGCTTCCGTGCCTTGTTTTGCGGCACCCAAGGCTTCTTTAGCACCCTTGACGCCCATCGATTGGTCGCCAATCCAGGCTAATACGCGGTTCGGTACCACATTAATCAACGAATACACTTCGGTCACGATATAAGTAAATATGGTCACATAAACCGTCACAATACTCATAAATCCGAACATGTTTTCAACCTGGAATGCCGCACCCATTAAGGCCAAGAAACCAATATTCAATATCTCAGTCATGATCCACATTAATATCATCGCCGCCGCAAACCCAATGATCATTAAGCTTGGGCGCAACCATAGATTTAACATCAGCATGTAAGCCGGTGCAGCGCGTCCCCATATCTCATCTTTTGTCTCAGGGAAGATCAGCCCCATACAGACTAATGGCGCCGCAGCAATGGATTCAACCACCTGCAACATGTAGCCAATCACACCGGTTAAAAACGTCACATAGGGAATGAGCGGGATGAAAACACCCAGCACGGCCCCCTGCGCGTACATAAATCCGCCTAAGGCGATTATCAGTGGGGATAACATACTCGATATGACCCCTCTAATTGCTAGCGCAAAGGGTGCCTGACCTGCCCAATTTGCCAGAGAGGCTGTGGTTTGTATCATCACTGCCCCAGATACCGTCATTATCACCACGGCAACGCCTGTTAACATTTTGCCGTACTTAGCCGCATTCATGATCGGATTTTGCGAGGATAAATTTGACCCCGTGTTACCCTCACCCGTCAAATATTGGATGAACTCATTCACACGATCTTGAGTAACACTGTTCGTGCCAGAACTGCCAACACCCGAGGTAATATCCTCTTTTAGCTTTTCTGCTTTTGAACGGGTGATAGGCGAGATGGTTGACCCCGAGGTCGGCTGATTCGCTTGTTGGGCTCGCATGTATTCCGAGTCCGGTACGGCATACATGGGGTCGGGCTTGTTAGTGAAATAGGTCTTTGTATAAAAACTCGATGCTCGTGGGTAGAAACCATTAGGGTCATCTTTTGAAATCGGACCCTTATAATTTAATTCATAGACAGGCAATACAAATTGCTGTTCCAGCAAGATGGCCCTTGTCCTAAAATTTGACAATACAGCATAATAATTGCCCGCCAAAATCCATCCGAATTGCTTATACAACTGCAGATTATCTGTTTGCTTCCGAACAGGTCCTAACGTGTTACGGTAACTGGCCACATATTGCACATATATTTGCATGGCGCGCTGGACATCTATATATTCTTTAGGAAAAGTCTTGGGATCATCCCGATCCGTCGTTGTCACAATAATGGTCGCCAATGTATCTAACCTGTTGGCCATCAATAACAATCCATTCATGTACACAGTGGCCCTTTCTGGCTCTTTTGCTTTTTCTTCATCATTGGATAACTCCGTGTTAATTTTATATTTAATATATCCGCATTCAGCGCCTGTCTGATTATCATTAATAGGCAACTTACTGTTGTACTGCTTAGGATCACCAAACATGAGAATAGGATACGCACGTGTATCGCTCGTTGGCAGTGTCGAACCCAAGTACGCTTTGCGTTTGGATGCATCCGCGTTGGCTGGATCGTGATTAAATGCTTCCACACAGACCATACTTTTCATGACGTCGGCCTGCTGATTTTTTATCTCACCATATCCGCCACCACCGATAGGTTGATCCGTTTGGAGCGAATACGTGTAATTCATATTGTCATAACTAAACAGGAGCGGCTTTTCTTCAGTAGTGGTGACCGTCACTGCACCGCCTGCATCAAAATAATCTATCATCTTACCCCATAGCTGATCGGCGGCACCAATGCCCATCAGAATAAGCCACATCACAATGTATTGCGCTAAACAGTACCCCGTTCCGGCTTTGGGCACCAGCAAGGCAATGCCGGTCACAATACGGATCGGCATCCACACGGCATTCCATTTTTCACCCAACGGTTTCCCTTCCGCTGCGCTGTTCAGTGCGCCCGCAAATACCGTATACGCAACGATGATGATCGTCACGACCAACGCCACTTGATTGAATATCCCAAATAACTGGCCCATCAACTGAATGTTGGGGATATTGCTTCCCGGCACTAAATCACTGCCAAAAATATTCCCTAAATACCATACCGATAAATCATCCGGCGTAGGCTTAAATACGGGGACAGTCGGAAATTCAAATGCCTGCGCAGCCGATGCCGTTAGGCATAAAAGAAATATGTATAGGAAAAAACGCAATGATTTTATCATGTTTTCTTCTCCCCCGAACCGGAGCCTCCTGCAGTAGTGGGTGGTGGAGTCCTCGGCATCGCTTGTTTAGCATGCGACGTGGCACGATACATATCGGCCTTCGTTTGCAAAGAGCCTGCACCAGCAGCCACCGCACGGCCTCCCGCTTCGCCACCTGCTTTAGCGGCGCCAATGGCTTCTTCAGGGCCTTTAACGCCTTGAGATTGATCGCCAATCCAATGGAACACTTTATTCGGCACCACATTGATCAACGAATAGGCTTCTGTCACCACGTAAGTAAAGATTGCAGTGTAGGCCATCATGATGGTCACAAATCCAAACAAGTTTTCAATGCGGAAGGTACCTGCCACTAAGGTTAAAAAACCAATATTGAGAATTTCTACGAGCACCCACGTCACGATCATGGCCGCGGCAAATCCAACGATCATCAGTGCTGGACGTAAAAACAAATTCAACGTAAGCATGTAGGCAGGCGCCGCACGTCCCCAGATATCTTCCTTACTCTCAGGCAATATCAAACCAATCGCCACCAATGGCGCTGCCGCAACGGCTTCGACCACGCTCAAGAACCATCCAATGACACCGGTTAAAAACGTTAAATAAGGAATAATCGGGATAAACACACCCAACATCACCCCTTCCCCATACATGAATGCACCCAACGCAATGATCATTGGACCAAAAATATCAAGAATGGTTTGCATGGTATACCCGCCACCCTGCATCGACGACATCGTGGCTGCCAACAACATCCCTGTCGTCCAAGCCACACTGAAGGAGATCATCAAAGTCATCGCAGCTTCTGTCAAATGTTTACCATGTTTTGCCGCACTCAAAATCGGATCTTGGCTGACAAACCCGCCATTTTGCTCTCCCGATAAGAGTTTAATAAATGAGTCTACTTCTATTTTCGTTAGGCCCGTCACGGGATTACTATTGCTTGACCCAACCGCCTCTTGAATCTTACTCATCTTGTCTTGCGTTAAAGGAGAATGCACACTGCCCGAACTGGCGCTTGCCTGATAAGACGCGGCCTTTTTCGCTTGCTCTTGCTGCCATTCTGATCCTTTGATGTTATACATCGCTTTAGGATCTTCCATAAAACGATCAAAATAATGTTTGATATTTTCTACAGTCTCTTTATCATCATTACTATTGGCATTTTTTGGCGGAATATATTCAAATTTACTATCAATACCTGCGGCACCGGGTAAAATAAATGTGCCCGCCGTGGGCACCGCTTTATCGCCCTGGTGTGACAGCAAGGTATAATAGTTACCCGCCAACATCCAACCGAATTCTTTGAACGTCTCAAGAATGCCTGCCTGGCTCACCGTCGTTGTCTTTGGTGGCACTAGTGACTTTGAGTAAGACACAATATAATTAATGTAAACATCCATCGATGATAAGGTTTGCGGGTAAAACAACTCCCATCTTGTATCAACCTTGTTAGCAGCAATGGCTTGGGATACATATTTCAAGCCATTCATCATTGATTGAACCCCAGTGATATAAGTACGCTCAACTAGCCGTTCGTGTTGGGTTTTTTCGTAAAGATTTTTGTTCTCGCCATTTATCTTGCCTAATTTAATAATCCCACATTCAGCCCCAGTCATTTGATCCAACTTTTCTGAAGCAGGATATTCATACTGTTTTTTATTTCCAAACACCAATAAATTGGGGTGATCGGGTGGAACATAGGCAGCATATCGCACACCATCACGCTCAACGTCGGTCATGGCATTGAACTTATCCATGCACACCATGCTATGGAGTATGGAGGCAGACTGCTGCGAATCTTTAACCTTATTCGTTGACATCAATGAATACACATAATCCATGTTCGAATAGGTAAAATTCGTCGTCGGCGTTGCGGCTGCATGCGTCGTATAAATAGAACCGCCACTTTTGAAATAATCAAGCATCGTATTCCATACGCTGTCAGCGGCACCAATGCCTTGAATCGTCATCCAGATCACGATGTATTGCGCCATGCAGTAACCCGAACCCGCTTTGGGGATCAGCATCCCAATACCACTCATCATACGGATGGGGATCCAAAGAGAATGTAACTTCTCACCCATGGCCTTACCTTCACCGGCCGTGTTCAGTGTCCCAATCAAAATAGCATAAACAGTAATCGCTAAACCTACCGCCAGAACCACTTGGTTGAAAATACCAAATAACTGCGACAGTAACATTTGATTCGGCACATTTTGCCCAGGGATTAAATCACTGCCGAAAATATTGCCCAAATACCATAAAGAAAGATCATTAGGGACAGGCGTAAATATAGAGGGAAGATCAGGCGTTGCTGCCATAGCAGCAGGCCCCATCAGTAGCAGTATCAGCGTAAACGCGATTGTCTTCCACATACCCTTCCCCACTCTCTTCTATAACGAAGAATCTAAATATTCTTTGAACGTACAGCCTAATTTTTTCTGTCTCATCTGAAACAACCAGAAATGGCTTCTAAAGGCGTACGACATCGACAACAAAGCGACCAGAAATGCAATGCCCATGGCCGTAAAATACCCATGGAAGGCAAGCCAAACGGCATAACCCAACACGGCAAAACCCGCGCACAGATACAAAATCATTTGCGTCATAAACATCTTTTTGCGCTCTTCCAAATCAGCTTCGGAAAGTTTTAACCGCACAACCGCTTCTTCATACGTCTCATGAATAGGTTTCACACCCTTTCCCGGCATAAACACAGCGATGAAAATGTTTTTCGACATCTTAAACATGTCGACTAAAATGTTAATGCCCATCCAGTCGCTCAGCGTATTTTTCGTTTTGATCACTCGATTTTTAATAAATCCAGCCATTATTTCACCTCCATGCACACTGAGACAGTTTTACGCTTTTGTTGAACTTGTTGATAACGCTCGTATAGCGCCATCCCAATTAAGACAGCCGCTGCGGTGATCGCAGTAGGCAAATAAATGGATACGTTAACCGCCAATCCATAGACACCCAAGACACTGAACATCCCACACATGAAACAAATCAACCTGAAAAATTGTGCGATGTTCTTTCTCACACGATTCTCGCGGCGTCCATTTGAATTGGGCAATAACGACACCAGTGTGCCCATGAGTAACGAGCCTGAGCCCATCACACTCAATAACAGCACCACCAAGGTTAGTAAAAGAATGCTAAATCCATTAAATCGAAATTGAGCCAAGGCATCCGTGACGGGCACTGTCGCAAAATGTAATGTCGGCATCCATGACCAAAACGCGGCATTGATCGCAGGGAATGTCATTAAGAAAAATGCAGCAATGGCTATCGGTGCGACCAACGCTACCCCCAATAACAGCTTAGATCCCGATGATAATAAGCGGGACAATGCCACACTCAGTGGGGCTACCATGAAAAAGCTACAGGAAAGTAATAACAAAGGCCATTTTTGCTCAAAAGCTTCCAACGATGCCATGCTAATGTTCATGGCTTGATGCAGTTCTAATTGAATCCCATCCGGCAAGCCCTGCAAGGCGAATTGCGAAAATACCCATACACCACTCATGAAACCAATAAATGCAATGTATACAAAAGCCAATTTGGCATTCGGCTTTTTCGCGTAATTGATCACGCGCTTTGAAAAGCCCAATGCTTTGTTCATCATGAATAATGAAAACAGAAAAACGAAAACGCCAACCTGTGGAAAAGCAAATAAATCTGAAATCCCCACCATACGGCTTAACAAATAAAATAATTGTTGCGCGGCCAGCACCATGATAACCGTCAACACCATGTAAACACCCCCGATCACGGTGATATCCAATATCCAAGGCATCAATTCGCGTTTGGGGAAATAACGTGACAAGAAACCTGATACGTCCGGGGTCTGTTTAAACCAACGGCTCGCCATCACACAAACCAATGCAAATAACCAGGTTTGTAAAAATAGGCGCAATACATAAGCCATGTTTTCAGCACCAGGGAGCAGAACCCAACTCACTGCCTTTGTTTCACTTTGAATAGGCGGCTGAAAAGTCGTGCTAAAATAACCAATCAGAAAAAGTGCCATCACGCTGCAGATCGCCATGCCGATGATTTTCACAGTGCTTACCACATTGCCTGACAACACGGGGCCTTGTGTCGGCGTATATAAGATGAAAAACAATGGGATCAGCGCCACAAACAAACATGGCAACCACTGATTTAACACTGACTCCATGTACATCACAAAAAGCACAGGCAATGCATGGGTGGCAATCAACGCAATTGCTACTGATTTAAATGTTAATGTCTTAAGCCACGTTAAATTCATTATCCACCTGTCACACCTTTAGTTAATTCTTCCGTATTAATGTTTTGAGCAGCTCCTTTAGCGCCAGCCATTTGTGAGTTCAATCCTGCTAACAAGCTAATTTGTGCTGCCAGCAAGGCTTCGATGCGGCTCATTTGTTCGTACTTTTTCACGTTCAAATACATTTCGACCGCCATCATGTTGGCCACTTCACGCGCCACACTGGCATTGGATGCCTTATTCATCGCATCGTACCAATCAGGATTACTGTAGCGACGGCCAACTTCGTAATTCATCATTTCTAACATACTGGCGGCACCCGTCGATGTATCACCCACGGGAAGACCTTTACCGAAATCTGGCACACGATCACGATCGGCAAAAATCGCTAATAAAGAATTTTGCGCCAAGGTCAGTGCTGGCATTTGCTGATAAACCAATTGAAAGTACTTTTTACCTTCATCCGTCAAACCTTGTTTCTCATCGCCTTTCACGAATAATTTTGCAGGATCTTTTGGATAATTGGCCGGTGTTGGGTTCGTCATGTTACGAATGTACTCAAGCGCTGCTGTACGTGCACCTTCATCTTGAAAGGCTACTTTGTCTAATAAACTAAACGCTAATACGTCATCACCCATTCTCGCTTGCGTATAATCGCAACGATTGATTTGTTTGTTTTTATCATTTCGTCCACAAAACGCTAAGCGCTTCTGCAAGTATCCATCAATGCTTTCTTCCGGCGTGTAAACGTTATACATCGCTAATTGACGCAACATCGATTCTTGCCATGAAGCTAAGGATGTTTCCGCAGGGACCATGCGTGTCCCCACCGTCTTGGTCACATCAGCATACGGTGGCATCATGAATAAGAGTAAATTTTGTGCTTCAATCGTTTTAGCCTGCGTCACGCCTAGGTAATTTTTTAAATCCTGAAACATGGCTTGCTCAGCGGTGATAAGCTGTGCCACCGTGGCATCCGCCTGTGCAGCACCACTGAAAAACCCCAGTAATACACATGCATGCATCGCCATCTGTTTCCACTGTTTCATCGTATTCGCTCCTATTGGGTACCGGCTGCGCAAGGTTTATCCAAATAAACCCCGCCTACAAATTGTGTTCCGCATGTCTTCTTTTGTGTCCAGGGACGTGTGCCTGGATCATAAGGAATCGTTTTCTGTTGAATCGGTTGCCCTACAGTGGATTGCCACCACGCCGGTACCGAGGAACATACCTCAGGTGATACACAAGGCGTATAAGGCGGCGGTATATCCGCTACCCCTTCTTGATAATTCTTCGTCATCTGCTTGCTGTACGCTTGACCGCATGGCGCATTCGCTGTGTCACAAGGCGCTTGATTTGGGTCAAATGTTGCTTGCGGCGTCGGTGGCGCCGGTACGCGTGCGGCACAATAAGGGTTACCCTTGGCGCATTGTTGCTGCACCTTGCCCCCCGATAATATCGATTGGGTTACCCATCCATTGTTCGTGCTCGTTGCAGCATGGGCAATACCCATCGTGCCGAGTACTAAGGTTAGCCCGGTTGACTTAAGTACTTGTGATGCAAGACGATAAACCATTTGTTTCCCACAATAAGTCAGTTGACAGTTACTATGCTAACCGCATGTGTATCCGAACTACTACCAAGCAAGATAAAATTTATTCGGCCTTCTCTAATGCTGACATCACCATCCGGAAACGCTCGGGCGCAAAAATACGGCCCAACAACTGTAATCGCTCAAATACTAAGTTCCGGTTTAAGAAAAACCCCGGCGTGTCTTCCTTGCTGCTACTCGACACTTCCGCAAATACCAATAATTTGGATGCGCTTCCTGGCATCAACTGATCAATCGACTGCAGTAACCTTAATGCGCGGCTCGCCTTTATCGCATTGAAAGTCTTAATAAAACTTTCTTCTTCTGATACGGTGAAGGTCGTTAAACCATCTACGCTGGTGCCAATCTCAGCCAGCAATGCTTCGAATTCTGGGTCCCCGTCTAATGCCCAACTTTCGACCGCTTCCATCGTCGAAATAATGCGATACAACGCGTAGTCGTGCTTTTCCTGCCAATGTTTCGCGACCGCATCTGGACTTAAATCAGGCATAGTACTTCCCCTCTTTTATTCAGTCTAGCATGCTAACCGGACTTTTTCTGACTTGTTTTTGTTCAACATTCGTGTTTTCTGGTAAAGATGATCGGCGAATGCTCGCCGTCGTGTCGAAAATTGCCTGCTCCAGGCCAAGTCCTTGTGCTGTCCGTCCTTGGATGGGCGATTTGGGGGGAATAGATAATCTCACGGCCATTTTATGCTCCTTATATATAGATAAACCACTAATGGGCAAATTCGCTTAAGAATTCTTTGAACAGCGCCTCCGCACGCGCTAGTGTATCTGGATGAATATAATTTTCAATGTCTTCTTTTCGACGCTGCGCTAAACGTAAGGCCAATGCCACATTCTGAGGGTCCCAGTAATCGGTTGCGACCTCATTGCCCGCGGCTTTATCTTGTTCCAATTCCCAGATCAAACGCTTAGGCATTGTTACGTGCGTCATCGTAAATTCTTGCGCAATGTCTTTCATCGAGCGACCTTGCGTTTGAAGACGTAATATTTCTGGGTAAACATCTAACACAAATTGATTGAATTCCACCACTTCCCGAATCGTCTCTAACCGCTCAATGACTTTGCTCAAAGCATGCTCATCCCATTCTTCGCGCGAGATCGTACGGACCTGCATCAAACGCAGCGCCTTCACCATCTGAGTAGGCGTGTATTTCTTCTCGTGGAATTCATCGAGTGTTTCGCATAAGTCGAGCGCGAGATTGTTCAAGTCAATCCGTTCCAATACCTTTTGCAGCTGGCTCAACACCCAAGGGCCACCTTCCGGCGCCAAAAAACCTTCTTCGTTGAGCATCGTCATCATCTTGCGTTGTGAATAGCCTTTGACACGGTAGTAACCAATGATCGGGCCCAGAATCAACGCAAATAAGACCGCGCTTTCTGTCTTGGGCTTATTGACCTTCGAAATTTCTTGCATCGCGTGGGGATTGCCCAATTGCGCCAATGTCTGATCCAACCCTTGCCGAATCCGGAAGCTGTGACGTTCACGAATGTAGCGGGCATTTTCGACGACAGCCATGAGGGTATTGTGATCGATACGCGGCTGATCGAGGCAACGGAAGCGCACATTGGAGGCCAACAGAGGATCCGTGAAGGCAGGAAAACGTGTCAAGTAAGCAAGTTCGGCAATCACCAGTTCAGCGCCGTCTTGACGAGCGGCTAAAATCGCACGCAAGAACTGGGGGAAGTCGCGGTGTTTTTTGTCCGAAAGTCCTTCAACATAGGTTTGCAATAGGCGCTTGTCCTGCCCGCAATATTTTAAAATGGCCTGCTTTTGTGCTTCCACCGATGAAATCCCTTCATCACCTTGTGATTGCCAGCAATAACCTACGACTTTCGTGCTCATGTTAACCCTCGGCCCTACTTATAATAGGGTACATTGTAGTACAAAGTTTCAATGGTATGTTATGATACCGGCGGTCTAAACTAAGGAGCCTGCTATGAATCTTGATTTCATCACCCCCGGCGACAAAGCCCCGGATGAAGTAAATGTGGTTATTGAAATCCCTGCCCATTCCGACCCCATCAAGTACGAAATGGATAAAAATAGCGGCGCCCTATTTGTAGACCGCTTCATCGGTACCGGCATGCGCTACCCTTGCAACTATGGGTACATCCCCAATACATTGGCCAAAGACGGTGACCCTGCTGACGTGCTCGTCATCACCCCCTTCCCTGTCATGGCCGGCGCTGTCGTCCGTGTCCGCCCCATCGCCATGCTGAATATGGAAGATGAATCGGGCCTCGATAACAAAATTTTGGCCGTGCCTATCGATAAACTGTCTCGCTACTACTCCAAAGTCCAAACCAAAGACGATTGCGACGATGTGTTGATCGCTCAGATCGAACACTTCTTCGAATTCTATAAACGCTTAGAACCCGGTAAGTGGGTCAAAATCTCAGGTTGGGCTGATGCGAAGGCCGCAAAAGCGGATATCATGGAAAGTATTGAGAGATATAAAGCGTAATCATTCAAGAAAATCCCCCGCCTCGGAATACTCGGCTGCCCCCTTTTACCAAAGGGGGCCTAAGACATAGACCCGAATACTCGGCTGCCCCTTTTACCAAAGGGGGCCTAAGACATAGACCCGAATACTCGGCTGCCCCTTTTACCAAAGGGGGCCTAAGACA
>JBIOEA010000050.1:0-10430 GCA_044445605.1 Gammaproteobacteria bacterium
CAAAATCAAGTGGTTGGATGTCGTAGTGTGCGGAAAATAATAGGAGTGCGATAAGATTCTTTGGATCATTCATCTCTAGGTGAAGGGATCTGAACGATGATGATATATAAAACTGGTAGGCACGAGTGCTACCGCACTTTGAGCGCAACCATTTGAAATTACTAGCCATTTAATTTTACGCTTTTTATATGTACCAGCAAATATGCCAGCAATTTTGCAAGATGCCCTACGTTTTGCAGTCCTTGTAGACACGTGCTCGTGCAAGAAGGCACCAGTCATCCCTGCAATATGCTACCATCGACAAAGCATGTATTTGCAAGTCTCGCAATCGCATAAAAGGCTGAAAACACCTTACAGGAGTAACCAATGAACCCGAGTACCGTCTTGCAGCTCATCAATGAAATCAACCGTATCAACCTAAGAACAATAGATATAAACCATCTGAAGCAAAAAATTGTACAGCTCTTTCGGGGATATGCACACACAAGAATGAATATCATTCCCGGAGAAGCAATATTTTATCGTTCAATACCGTACTCTCACAAACCTCAGACTACAGACAGACTAAGCTATCCCAATCCCAAAAAAGTTAAAGTCAGCCTTCGTAGAGCAAATCTCGAAGATCAACCTGTTTTTTATTGTAGCAAGGATCCGAGACCCACCTTTTTTGAACTGGAACTTAGTCCAGGGGATACAGTCGTTCTATCGGAATGGCATTTAACCTCCGATATTTGGGTTTCAAATATAGGGTATACAAGTGAAGTATTTACAAGATTAGGCTCTGATAGATATTGTCCTAATCTAACTCCAAGCGATCAACGCCACCCACGGGAGGCAAGTCGATCAAATATCCGCATTGAGGAATTTTTGAAGGAAAAATTTACTGAACATGTTGCTCCAGGCAACGAGCACCTTTATAAGCTCACAGCGGTCATTGCGGGAAATCTTTTAACCCCTGATCCTGAAAACATCTTTAAGCTCGGATTAATGTATCCATCCTTAGCGATGCACGGTAATGCAGATAATTATGCACTAAATCCCGATCTAGCTGACAAGCATTTGCAGATTAAGAGAGCTTGGTGGCTTAAAGTTGATGAAGCAAACCCAACCGAGAATTTTTATACTTATAGCCTGCTAGAATATGCCGATTCCTTTTCAGGAGATCAAATAAATTGGCGCAGTTTTTCCAGTCAGGAACAAGAAGCACTTGGACAACATTTTAATGCAACGCCAGTCGCTTTGGATTAACCGAGACTTAATGTTTTAATTGCGGGGAAAAGTTCCCCAACTTCTACTTTCAGAGCCTTGGCTATCCGCACGAGGTTGAGCGCTGCAATGTTCCGCTCACCTCGCTCTACTCCTCCAATATAAGTTCTATCGAGGCCCACTTCATAAGCAAAGCTCTCCTGCGAGAATCCCTTTTCTTTCCGGAGATCTCTTATCTTTTCACCTAACTTTATAAGTGCTGGACATTTTTCATTCATTCCTATAAGATATGAGCCTGATACCTATAGTGCCACGGACTATAAGTATCAAATTGAGGTTGTGTGAAATAATTAAGGTTGGGCGCCGTAATGACCACCCGATCCAAACAAGCACTAGCTAAGGGGTAATTTTTAATGCTCAGAGGTACACTATGGCAGGTTCTATAGCTTTATTATTGTTGTTTATCATTATATATTTTTTACCTTCATTTATCGCTCGAGATAGAAACCATCCTAGTAGAAACTCGATTTTAGTTATTAATATTTTTTTAGGCTGGACATTATTGGGCTGGGTAATAGCTCTTGCTTGGTCTGTCAGCCATACATCTGCTGACAATAAATCACCAGTTTAATTCTTCTTTTATGCTTGAGGTTGCGCATGAGGAAATATGTTGTTTTAATAATATGCTTATTTGCTTCATGGCAAGTTTTGAGTGCGGGTACAAATGGTTCAAAATCTTCTGAAGCCCATATTGTTGAACTCGTTCAACTTTCACAAGAAACGGGCGTTAGTATTGAAACTTTAGATATGTGGGGAAAAGCAATTGAAAATTTTGGCGAAAGTGCCGTGGCTTTTCAGCATTCTGTACAATCATTCGCGAAAAAGAAAAATGCAACCCCCGATGTTATATTTCAATACCTTCCAATATTGGCGGATGAGTTTCAAAAAGTAGGAAAAAAAATTGCTCTGGATTTCGGCAAAGAATCATTAGGACTCGATGTAGGAACAATCGATTTTCTACTGCAAGGCCGTAAGGCTGTAGAAAAGGCACTTGCAGATCAAAAAGACCGAGGCGTAATAACAGAAACAGATCCGCGAGTGATTAAAATCATAGAAAAATTTAAAAACTTGGAATTACAAGATTGGCTTAATATCCCATCCAATTCTAGCCCTGATACTACAACCAAAGACAAGTCTACCGAAGTTGTATTATCGCCCGAATGGCAAGCCCTAAAAGACCGAGCGGACGCTGTTAAAGACGGGCGTGCTGTTCCTGAAGTAAAATTTGGAAATGTTATTTTACCTGCAGTGTCTGAAGCTGATAGCCAAAGATACAAGTTTGAAGGCCGCGCAAGAGGACTTACCACCATTTATGGTACTAAGAATCTCCTCAAACCAGATCAAGCTTTTCTAGCTTGTTTGGATGCAGCTAAAGATTGGATAGCCGACCCTAATGCCGAATTCGATGAGCGTGGATACAACTATGCCGGAAGACGCGCCAATGGAGATGGTGTTGTAGATATTTTTATCAGATCCCATAATCCTTATAATCAAATAATTGATAGTGTAATCCGTTGCGTTGTAAAAATTAATGGGGACAATGCACGAGTGATCGAGATTTTTCAACATACAGACGTTAGTGAGATATTGAAAAATAATAAGAATCTAGCTGTTGTGTGTGATATAGATAATGCAAATTGTACATATGTTGATAAAAATTCGATTAAAGACAATAAAAATCTAACAATCGTATGCGATATGGCTGGTGGTAATTGCAGGCATGTTGATAAACAAAACGTGAGACTAAAATGTGGCCCTAATATTGACAATATGTCAGGAACATATTCGGGTGTTAAATACAATTTATACACAGGTCATTGTTTGTATCTATAGAAACAGGTCCTGCTGATAAATATGCACTAGTATACACCCCTTAAAAGGTCTTGCCTTAACGGGCAATTAGATCACTAGAAATGACCAACACACAGGAGTATAGTGACTTGAACTTGTTGATTGAGGGGTAGGATGTATGATCAAAAGTCACTTGAGTGAGAGTCCGGCTTTCCAAGATTCCTTGGTTGCCTTCCTAGACATTCTGGGTTTCAGTGATCGATTTAAAAAGGACAGACAGGCCTGTGTTAACATAATTGAATCTTTTTCAGGCCATAATGGTCGCTGTTATGATCAAGTAGCCGGAGAGGTCAGGAAGGCCCGCGTATCATCGACAAGCTTTTCGGATAATATTGCAATTTCAATTCCAACTAAAGCTGACAATAATGAGCATAGTGATGATTTGTATCGCCCTATTGTAACGTTTTTAATGTCTTTGAGTTTTTACGCCGTTGAGGGGCTTAAAAGAGGTTTCTATCTACGGGGAGCTATTGCATATGGAGAAGTCTACCACTCTTCGCTAGCGATTGTTGGAGATCCGTTTATTGAGGCGGTTGAGCACGAAAAAATTGCTTATTACCCAAGAATCATTTTGTCGCCATCAGCGCTGCGGATGATCGTAGAGATTCCAAAAAAAAATCATTACTACGGATGGGCACTTGATGAAATTAAACGTAAGCATTTTTTTATTCACGACGCAATAGACAACACGGTCTATTTTGATTGGCTAAGCTTTTATCATGCCCTGCTAGTTCAAAGCGGAGATAATGAATCACTGCAAACAATGAAAGATGCGATCTCGATAGCAATAGAGCATATTTGTGATGAGATCTCATCAGCTAAATCACTTAAAGTATTGTCACAATTGAATTGGCTCATGAATTATCTTGATAAACAATTGAAAACCTGGCACCTCTCTTAGGTGTGGCAGTTTCGCCCCTATTTGACGGCTTAATCCAACTGACACATGAAATCTCTACTTCGCGTTCACACACGGGGCAGAATAGGATTTTTCAGAATCTTGTGTATCAATTAAGTAAGCCTTTTCCACGGTTCTGGGAATAGGTAGTTTTCTGCTTTCAGATTTTCGCGGGGCCTTGAATGCTGCATGGATAAATATTCATAAACGGACTTGAGCGTGTCTCCAAAGAAAAGAACTAATTTTAGACTCCAGAGCTCCCCCTCATCTTTTGGAAATTGTTCCTTTATATTTTGGATATGAACCCTATTTCTCGTTTCAATCATCCTATCGATATCATCATATATCTGATTATTATCTCCAAGGAGTCTGTGCTTTCTGAATAGTTCATTGTACGCAGAAAAAGGATTGGGCAGATCAATATCTTTTATCCTTTTTATTGATTCGTCATCAAGCAAAGGAATTTTTTCTTTTGTGTGCCCCTGAACCCTGGTAAGAAAATCATACATCGTACATTCAAGAATAGAAGCAATCATAATGCAAATTGGTTTAAAAAGCAGGTGCGACTTCTGACGATCAGAAGAACATAAGCTCGTTAAAGATAATATAATTTCAAAATTATACTCGACATTATCACTTCTTTTGAAATCCCAAAAGATATTTTCAGAGAATTTTTTAAAATCATTTATGCTCATCCCTATCCCCTTAAAATGTCACTTATGCGTTTCGGTACCCTTTGATCCATGTCCGATTCTAGCAACCTCTAAACATTAGCTTTCTCGCATCCACCGCATGTAAACGTTAGCCGCTTCTACGGGGTCCATCGGAATAACGGGAACCGCGAGGGGCGGGGGAGTCTTTTCCACTTGTTTGTCCATCAATAAAACGAATCTTTCAGCGTCAGCGAGGCTCATTTTGCCAGCGAGTGCCGCCGCTAAAATCTTACTTTTCGTCTCGGGTAGGTTTGTAAGGTCGATCTGTTCGCATAGCTCTATATCAATGGGCACATGCTCGGCTTTGGGTATGAGTCGTTCAACGCAAAATTTCAAGGCATTCACATCTCCGGCCTTGGCTAATTCTACTAACTTTGAGATAAGCTCATCTGCGTGCGAGTCAAGTAATTTCGCCAATTGACTGCGCTTATTGGGAATTCCTTTGGGGCGGCCTGCTGTGTTACCACTGGTGCCTTTTATGAAGGTCATTGCTTGATCCTTGCTTGATGTTTACAACTGGAGTTTAGCACACAGGGTGTGAGTGACGAGCACATGTAGGGGGGATCAGCTTATTTGTTCTTTTCGTAGTTTGCCTTCGCGTGTTGCTCTGTCCGTTGCTGTTCCTCTACGGGTGTTTGCATGTGTCCGATATATACCGCGCCCCACACAATGCTACCCGCTAATACCGCTGTTTGTAATAGGCCCATTTTCTATCCCCTCTTGTTAATAAGCGCTAGTATACGAGGGTGTGCTGGTAAGGTCTATAAGGCTAAATGACGAGCACAAGCAGGCAGGGACGGGTTACCAAACGTAACCGATTTACAGCATGGGGTGCGTTGATGCTTTCATATTATTCTGCGTGCGCCCCCCCCCACACCCCCTATGTGCACTAACGCACACATAGAGGGCGGTTGCGTTGATGCGTTAACGCGGTGTCAACGCATCATCCACGCATTAATGCAGTTGCCACTTGCATGACTATTTCACAAGCAACGGATCGGTAGGACTAACGACTATTTCATACCCCGTGCGACTGTTTCGGCTTGCATCTTTATACGATACGATTGCTAGACGACCGGTGCTTAGCAGGTACTCAAAAATGACAGACAGCTGGGCCGCGCTCTTAACTGTCGATATTGGGAAACCAGGCATAACGCTCAGCCGCTTAAAATTTTGTGACGGTACATTTCCTCCCGTTTTAGATGATACAGGGTCCTTGCGTTTACTGCATTCGGCAACCAGTGCAAGAACCGCATTAGACGTCGCCGGATCGTCCGAGACGGTAAGCTTGCCCCTCTGCATGTGTGTTAGAATTCCATTATCAGGCCATGACATATAAATTGGATCGGAAAGCTGACCATGATTTGATTTTTGATGCGTTAATGTTAGGTCTTTCTCATCTTTTGTAAGCAACAGACGAGATCTAGCGCTATTATGCCACGCAGTCGAGCCGCTGTACCCTTCTTGATTCTCTTCCTGCTTTCTGGCTATTTGCTTAGGAACGTGAGCGAGTAGTAACACGGTCGCGTTTAACTGCACCAACAAGCGAATAAACCCACGCACCTGTCCACGATCGTTTTCGTTAGCGTCGTACGTATCGCTTGCATTATCGATGATGGTCACATTATAACCACACGACCCTATGCGTGTTTTCAATTCGCCGTAACCTTGGGTAGTCTCTGCTCGTCTAGCTGCAACCTCCAAATACAGACAAGGGTTTTGTGTAGCGTCAATTATCGTGAGGTTTTTATCTAGGATATGCAGGTTTAGCTGCATACTCGTACAAATGCGCTCCAACCTGTACCGCAGAATATCTTGTGAGTCCTCTGCAGAATAGAAGAGTACGCGGCATTGTTTTGTAGCTTTACCCATAAATGGCAGCCCAAAGGCTAAACAAACAGCGGCCTGTAATGCTAGTTGTGATTTCCCCACACCCCCATGGGCCGACAATAGCGTTAGAACCTGTGCCGGCAATATATCAGCAATCAGGAATTGCGGAGATTGTGGAGGATTAGTGAACAGATCCACAATGCTGACGTCGCGCCATCCAAGATCGGGGGCTTGACCTGCGACATCAAGTTGCGTTAATGTGCCATTAGTTGTAGCAAACTTTTGGCTCTCATCCCCTGCAGCTGATCCTGCGGGGGCGCTAGCCGTTTCTTTCAGCCGCATCCCCTTATCATACCAATCACACGCATTAAGAATTGTACGTTTCAGATAGTCTGCTCGTTCCCATTTAGGCCTCACTAATCCGGATCGCATCATTAAACGCAATATGCGTTCGGGATCGGCTCCCGTTCGAAAAGCTAAACTAGCTGCTAGTCCTGCATCGGCACTACTTTCATCGTATGATTTTGTTGAGTGCGGATAGGCTTTTGATAGTGCGTCAATTGCCTCGGCTGTATCAGGAACCCACCAGTGCTCAAACATAACTTTGTCACTAACATAACCACCAAAAATAACTTTAGGATCCTGGGGGACTGATTTCCTCGCTTTCTCAATTAGCTCATCATCATCTATGATGCCTCTCCAGTTTGGATCTTGCCCCGCTTTTACGCGAGCATCCCAACACTGCGGAATGTAGCCGCTAACGAGCTTTGCCTCTGATTCAGAGTAGTTCAAGTAAAGTGATATCAGACGAGCTAGCCCATCAGTACAATCCATTCCTGCAGCCCCATATGCATCTGTGCAAGTCAGAGCCACAAAACGCAGCTCAGTATAAAGCTCAAGGAATTGTGTCCCATCAGGGCTTGTATACTTGCTCTTATGCAGGGGTGCTTCGCCACTATATTTAAAGAATATATGCAAGCCTGTGCCTGATTGCGAGGTTTCGACATACGCACCTGGAAACATGGCTAGTATTTCATACGCAAAAGCGGAAATGACCCCGTCAACAATGCAATGGTCAAGATCAACAAACGCATAGCAGTCTGCCTTAGCAAATACGAATGCTACACCTAGATCATTTGCATCCCCATAATGCAAAGCTTCTTCTGCCATCATCCAGTTTGCAGGGTCATGTGAGTTAGCCTTGTATCCCCACCGATTGACAGGTACTTTTGTCATTTTTCCATTAGCTGTTAGCTCATGCTTCCAGTTCATGAACCGTGGAACCTTTGCGAACTCTTTAAGTGTGTCATCAAGAGCTTTTTGTATCGACTCTCTATGCTTCGTGTACATGGCCTTAAGCTCCTCCTGCGTTATTACTGCATGTAAAGGTGAGGGCACGATTAAAGGAAGTGGTAATTGATTTTTGGGCTTCATTTCATCACCTCCGATGATTTGCGAGAAGCTGCGATCTGCGCAATAATCCAGGCTTCAATTTCGCTTTCTACCCATGCCACAGAGCATGGCCCTAATCGTACAGGAAGCGGGAAAGTTCCTTCATTGATTCGCTTGTAGATTTCCGATTTTGATAAAGTGGTTTTTTTCAAAACACTTGGCATGCGGCATAGAACCGAATCAGGATTAACTGACATATTTCATTTCTCCTTAACTGTTGAATAGGATCCTTTAGGATCGTTAAGGAGCATTTAAACAGAGTCGATTGGTCAAACTAGACGGGTTTGACTAACGATTTTTTCTTTAAAGATTGGAGAGCTCTGCAGATGGTGCTGTCACTAGGTTTTTTCGGCTGCAATTCCCCCTCCAAATTTTCGTATAACTCTTGGATACGGAGATCGGCACGAACAAGGGCATATATAGAAGCTTCTTTACGCTCTTTTTTCTGAACGCGAATTTCTTTATAAACTTTACATATCGCAGCGTGTTGTTCTTTTCTTTTGGATCTTAAGGCTTCTCGCCCTTTTTCCCCAGCGCTACGAATAGGCTTCAACCGTTTAGCCTCTAAGTGTTCCTCCTCCAATTGCATGCCTGCCCACGCAAGAATTCTTGGATGGTAAGCTTTTAATGCATTGTCATTGCCAGAGTTAAGATATTCTGCAGCTTCGTTCACTAATACTGGTATTGCAGGGAGTTTTCCAAAAGCTAAAATGATTGTTTGTAATCGCTCAGATTCAGCATTTTCTAAAACACGGGTTACTATGCGGACGATTTCCTCGTAATCATTCCTTTGAACAGCTTCCACAACTCCATGCATAGGGTGATATATGTCTGTTAGTGAGACTTGCAGTTCCTCTCTAAGATACTGTGAGGCTATCCCGAAAAAGCCTCCACGGGCTCTGTGTTCTTCTATCGCCCCCATCTTCACACCTCCATCATCTTCAATGAATCAAGATAATTGGACCACCTTTGCATCATGTCTTTACGAGCAAATATATGAGACGTCCGGTTATACGCACGCCCATTAGGATCACGCACCGCATGCGCAAGCTGATGTTCGATAAAATCAGGTCTCACTCCCAACACCTCATCAAGCAGTGTTCTTGCCATAGCTCTAAAGCCATGACACGATATTTCTTCTTTCGTAAAATCCATGCGCCTAAATGCAAAGTTGATGGTATTTTCGGACATACACCGTGTGTTTGTATGCTCAGAAGGGAATACATACTTGCCGCGCCCAGTCAGGGGGTGAATCTCGCGAAGGATAGCTAGTGCTTGCGTAGATAACGGGACTAGATGAGGCTCCCGCATTTTCATTTTATCTGCAGGTATGCTCCACTCTGCTTTATCAAGGTCTATCTCTGACCATTCGGCCGCGCGTAGGTTCCCAGGGCGAACAAAGACTAACGGTGCGAGGCGTAGGGCTTGGCGAGTAATAAACGACCCCGTGTAAGCTTCTATCGCGCGTAACAAAGCACCTATCGCTCTGGGATCAAGCATGGTTGAAAAATGTGTTGGCTTAGCGGGCTGCAATGCACCACGCAAATCTGGAACAGGATCGCGATCACATCTGGCTGTTGCCACGCCATACCTAAAAACCTGTCCGCATGTAAGCAGTGCACGCCGTGCACTTTCTATGGCCCCTCTTTCTTCCATGCGTCGTGCACACATAAGCAATTCAGGGGAAGTAATAGATTTGATAGGGCTAGCGCCTAGCCAAGGAAAAATATCACGCTCTAAACATTGAATCACTTTTTTACTGTTTGCTGGTGCCCACGTTGGAGATCTGCTTGCGTGCCATTCTCTCGCAATTATTTCGAAGCTATTAGCATTGCTGGTATCTTTGGAAGATTTGATGGCTTTTTTGTTGGCGCTCGGGTCGGTACCAGCAGCTAGTAGCTTGCGCGCCTCTTCTCTCATCTCCCTAGCTTTAAGCAACGACACGGAGGGGAAAACTCCAAGTGCCAAAGTTTTCTGGATACTGTTGAAGCGGTAACCCATACGCCAATATTTGCTTCCATTAGGATTAACGAGCAGATACAAGCCGCCGCCATCTGAGATTTTAAGCGGTTTTTCTGCTGGCTTTGCGTTCTTAATTTGTACTGCTGTAAGTGCCATTGCTGGTACCTTCCTTGTCACTGGTGCTAGATACCAGCAAATATGCCAGCATTTTTTTAAGACGTCAAGGGACTGATAGGGAGCATTAAAGACTAAGAAGAGTTGTAAATGTTTGATATTAAGGAAGTAAAAGAAGATTGAAGAATCTTGGGGAATAGTTGATGGTAGGCACGAGTGGGATCGAACCACCGACCACCACGATGTCAACGTGGTGCTCTACCACTGAGCTACGTGCCTGCTACGAAGATGCCTACGATATCAGAATGTTGAAGGAATTTCAATAGATTGTGAAGAAAAAACCC
>JBIOEA010000051.1:0-9743 GCA_044445605.1 Gammaproteobacteria bacterium
GATTTTAAGAGCTATAAGATGGATGAATGCATTTGAATTTGAATTAATGTAAAATTATTTGACAAGCGCATTGTTATTCGTTTTAATGTAGAGGTAATTGGGCAAGAGTAGACAATTTACAGAACAAAAAACGCTTTATCTGGTCGACGCTGATTGGTTTGGCTACATTATTCTGGGTCATTATTTTTACGATAATATTGACGTTGTTTTTTGAAGATCAATTTCACATGGAAAAATACTATACACCAAGCGATGCTCTCACCAGCTTCTGGATAGGCAGTGCGGTCTTAGGATTATTGTGTTCCTGGATGGGTGCATTTTTATGGAATAAGGCGAGCCTGTATTTGCCTGTTTCACTCGCTGGTCAGTTGACGGTATTTGAAACAATTTTCGGTGTGATATTTGTTTATATTATTAGCCAGAGTTTTCCATCGCCACTCGAGGTCGTTGGCATCTTGATTTTATTAGCCGGGGTGGTCGTTGGCATTCGGCATTTCTCGAAAAAGAATGTGAAGCAAATAACACCACACTAACCGTCAGGGATACAATCCGATCAATTCAGCCTGATCCAATACATGTGATTTCATCGCCTTCATAATTTGGTTTAACGATGCGGGGTTAGGCAGATCTAACATCGTATCCAATGCATACAATTTAAAGTGATAATGATGGGTTCCGCTGGGTGGGCAAGGCCCGCCATAGTTCTGATTGCCCCATGTATTGGTGCCCCCGATACCTTGTTGATTACCCTGATCAAACTCTGTCACCGAGCCAGGAATATTGTAAACAACCCAATGAACCCAGGTTCTCACGGGAGCATCTGGGTCATCCACGATCAGAACGAAGCTTTGTGTGTTGGCGGGTGCATTTTCCCAGGTCAACGCGGGGGAGGTATCTCCGCCATGGCAAGTGAATTTATCGGGAATATGGCCGTCGAAATCGGGACTATTTAAGGTGAATGCAGTTGCCTGGGACATAAATAAGCATCCTGATAAGAGTATGGATATGAGCGTGGGGTGGTTCATGGATATGAGTATAGGACATGAAATGATACAATAACAACATGATTAAACCACTCGTGATAGCACAAGATACATATACGCACAATCTCGTGCAAGGGCCGCTTGCTGGCGTGAGCTGTGCGCCGTTTCGCGCATTGGCATGGCAGCATAGTAAGCCTGCATTTTCTTACACAGAGATGATTTCCTGCAAAACATTAATACATCAATCGAAAAGCTCGCACATTCGTTTTGTTCAAAAAGCTCCGCATGAAGGCCCGGTATGTTTTCAGTTGTCGGCGAAAGATCCGAAAGAGCTTGGCCTGGGCACTAAAATCGTCACAGATTACGGTGCTGATTTAATTGATTTAAACTGCGGTTGCCCTGTCAAAAAAATTCGTAGCAAGGGCGCGGGCTCGCATTTATTGTCCGAGCCCACAAAGATATATCAATTAATACGTGCGATGAAAGCAAACACGGATCGCCCGGTCTCAATTAAAATTCGGGTGGATGCGCGCAGCGATGATCAATTCAATGAAGACATTGCGAAATCGGTAGCCGACGCGGGTGCAGATTTTATCACGGTGCACGGGCGGCATTGGACGGAAGGCTACGATGTTTCATGTTCATACGATGATATTAGATTTTTTGTCGAATCATTAAAGATTCCGGTGATAGGTAATGGCGATATTGCCTGTGCTGAATCATTGCGCAAAATGTTACAAACCGGCTGTGCAGGTGCGATGATAGGCCGTGCGGGTGTTGGTCAACCGTGGATCATTGCGCAACTGATAGCAGAGCTTCAAGAAACACCTTTTCAAAAACCATCCATTCAAGAAATCGGCGAAATGTTTTTAACGCACGTCAAAGCGTTATCCGAATTGTTACAAACCGAAAAATTTGCGATTATTCAAGCACGCAAGTTTGCTAAATATTATGCACGAACGATGCCACATAAACAGGCTTTTTTCGATGCGCTAACCCAATGCGATTCTATCGTTCTATTAACTGAAGTAGTGAGGAAAACCTATGTACCCCCTGCACCAATACATTTTTCATCAACAACAAATAATTTCATTGACTAAATATGTTGCAGAATTGTTGAGCGTTGTCACTGCTCGACATAATGTTATCATGAATCATGATGGCGCTAATCCGGTCCTGGTAAATCATTCACGTGAGTTGTATATTTTTACAAGCAATTTATCTAAAGAATCAAATGTCCAAAAAATGAAAGATGGTGCACAGAGAATAATAGAAGAATGCATGCGAGATGGTGGAGGGCTTGCATTGCTGATGGCAGCTTCGGTCGAAGCAGAGATGATTCTCAGTGAGTTATTGCAAAAAGGAGCTCCAGTGGACTACACGAGCCGTACAGGAAGTACTGCTCTGACCTATGCGGCGCATAATGGCAATAGTGCGATGTGCAGTGCTTTGATTACAAAAGGCGCCAACCTTAATGCGTCATGGAATACAACGAATGAGCGTAATGAACCATACGCGGTTACCCCACTTGTCTCAGCCGCTTTGACAGGCAAGCGGAACGTTGTACAATTACTGATTGAATCGGGTGCAACAGCAGCGACAGGAACACAGACAGATCAGCTAGTGCGTGACTATGTGGGCATTCATTTGCCTAATATCATGTCCATGCTCAATCGAGCAGAACACCAGGAGGACATTCAGCAACCGCCTCACAAAAAACGAATAATAGATAGAAGCTAATCTATCCTCTTTTTATTCATCAATGATGATAAATCCACCGCTTCACTTGCTGCTCGCGAGAAAAGAATGGTTTCATTAAGGGCTTTATCGATCTGAATTTCTGGGAAATCTGTCTTCGCATGCTCGAATTCTTTTTGAGTAGTGATAAACGGGCCGGGTTTGATCACGGATTTATTTCCTTTTATGGGCGCGCAATAAATATCATATAAAAACACTTTTTCACCCTCTGACTCGGCATAAACAAACAATTGAAGTTGGTCATGATTAGCAATGGCATTCTTGACAGATTCTTTGGATAATGCCTTCCCAGGAATAGCAATGGGGCGAACTTTTATGCAATGATTTTTATCCCGAACCTCAAGCGCCTTTCCCCAATCCTGTGAAAAAATATCTAAAATATAATCCACCAATTTTGCTTTTGACCGCGGCAATAATGTCGTGCTTGTGCAAGGTTTAATGCTGGTGGCAGACAATTCGAATTCAATGGATTTGTTGAGCACATGGTCGGTCCATGACAACGAATACTGCACAAATGCGCACGGTAAAAGACGATTAAAACACTCCGTGTTGGTCATGATGTCTTGAAGTATTTCTAGTGACGGGTTTTTTAACCTGATACGGGTTGATAGCCGGCGGTACGCTAATGAATGTTTTGTCACCAGAGCAGCGGTTTTGCTGATATCATTTCCCGTGATTTCATAACAGCATTGTGGCGTAAAAGCGGCCAGTGTCGATAATTTCGCTATATTCACTGGATCATCTGATGCAATGACCAATTTGCTGCTTCCCATCAGGTAAAGCATTAACATTGTTTGCCGGCGGTTGAGTGTTCCGCATGTGATGCGCACTTCAGAAACTTTTGGTAAATTCCCCATGCACAATAAATAGGCTAACCATTCAGTACCGGCAGTAGCGTTTTCTGACAATCGTAAATTGACGGGAAATAACTGCACGTGTTCTGTATTGATTGATCCCATGACTTCCTGATGCTTCACGCGTTCAGCATTATTGCAAAAAGATACGGCGGCTCCAAGCAATATTTTATTGGCCTGAAAAGACAGCTTATTTAATATGTCGGGTTTCGCATGCAAGGCAATCCATTGGAGGCCCAGTGGTTCAGGGGCAATGTTTGTTAGAATACAAGTAAGCAGTTCAGGGTTAGCCTGTTCACCGATGATGATGCCATTCATTTTGGTGGCAATATCCTCTTGCAAGCTTGGGTTGCCTCCAGCGTAAAATATCATGAGCAACTCCACATGTGCTTCTTTTTCTTTTTGAGGTAGAAATGTGATGCCTTCCGAAGCAATCATGTCGACACGTTTTACATATCGACGCAATGTTTTTTGTCTTTCCGTGGGGATTTCTAAAGGATAATCGATAGCCTGAGCAATTTTATTGGCCGTCGCATTGACATAGGAAAGGCCGGGGACATGGCTCATCAGCCAGCCCGTTTGCGCACTAATCGTATTGACGGCTTGAAATGCTTTGGTTTGATGTGTGGTATAAAAGGAGTCCTCAGCCATTGAAAGTATATTTTTTTTAATGGACTCGACAGGGAGGTTCATCAGTGAAGCAGACGCTCTGGCACACTGCCCCACCCGGACACGATAACTGATTCTCTTGAAAATATCCTGAAGCATTGCTGACATGTTATTTTTTTCATGATAAGTTTTTAACCAGTCGCGCTTTTCTGAATGGCCTATGTAGAATGGGAAATATCTTTCTAATTGTGCTTGAATATTCGCTATGCTCTCAAGACTATGGTTTTGCAGGATATATAAGCAGATGCAGCGTGTAAATTTTTCGAGTGCTAATAGATGTGTTTGATCATCGGGCTTTATTAATGACACATAATGAGACAGTGTGAGTTGCAGTCGCACAAGATCTGCATTTTCTCCACTCAAAAGGTATTCGATATAGGTGATGTTTTTTTTAGTGTCACCGGTTATTGAGGGTACGTTTACGGTTTCTCGTCTCAAAAATTGGTTAGGGTCTTGCGTGTCGAGCTTATCGAGTCCTTCGAAGGGAATATTTTTCGCGTTGAACATGGTCACCTCCTGTGATCTATTAAGTTTAGACTATCTTCGGTGAGGGCTGGGGCTCCTATCTTTTGATGAGGTACCGTTATTACGGGTGGGGTAATACGTTTGATGAGATCCCGTAACGGGTTTGAATTCGGGAAACTGTTCTGTCAATTTTTGTGGTTTTCCATAGCCAAGCTTGCTAAAAAAGCCTTTCTCGACAGCGTCTGGCAGGATATTGATGTCATATAAAAACTGTTTCTTATTCGCAGCATCTTCCGTATAGATGAGCAGCCATTGACAACCAGAGGTAGGTTTGATTTGGCTACAGTGTATCTTGTCAATTTTCTTATTGTCTACAACAGCGAACGGGCGCACAAAATCTTTTTTTGGTGTGGGTAGCTCAGACCAGTGTTGTGGAAATGCCAGAATGAGTAACCGCAGGAATTCTTCTACTGCTTCGCTGTTGCGCAGCGTCAGTGTGCCAGGGTTTATGTCTGTTCGAGACAGGGTTAAATCTATTGTAATACCTTTGGATGTGATGATATGGTAGTAGAGTTGGGTTTCAGGCGCTGTTCCATTGAAAAGATCGGCATTTTTCAGCAGGGTACAAATGTCAGCGTCGGATAATGATCGTGCCACGTTGAGTGTTGTGATGCCCACACTTTGTGCATGAGCAGTCATGGTATCAATGATGACTTCACCTAAGTTTAATTGTGTGTTTTTGAAAGTACATTTCAAAGGCAATGGCGATAGTATGGCATCATAAATAGGGGCTGTTGATGATAGCACCAGCTTGGGGCTGCCCATTAAATAGGAGAGAAGCATATGCTCTTGCAGGCTGATCTTATCGTAATGAATTCGGACGTTTTTAATTTTTGTAAAAGGGCCCATGCATAAGAGATAAGCTAACCAGCGGTCAGCACCAGCGGCGTACGCGTTAAATACAAAGCTCTCGCTGCTGGGCTCAAATTGAACTTGAATCTTAGTAATGATATTGTTGATGGTTTGTTGATCTAGCTCTCGTAAAAAATGAGTACACGATTTTAGTAGATGCATGCATGATGTTGGGTTTAATTCAGTCAGTATATTCGAGGGGCTAGACTGCATGTCATACATTGCCGCGCCCAAGGGTTCTGGCGCAAATGTTTTGAGTATGAATGCATGAAGTTCAATGTCATTGGGATGGTGTTCGAAAATTTTATCGATGCGCCACGCGATGTCTTTTCGTAAATTATTGTTGCCTTCAAAATACATAAATGATAGCAGTTCGATGTGTGCTTTTTTATCGGGGGGAGTATAGAGGACAATGTCTTTTCCGTGCTGATGCAGGGTCCGAATGAGTCGCGCATAGGTAAGCAATTGGAGGGTTCTACCTGTGGAGGTGATTTCATCATAACCTACTGCGGAGGCGACTTTTTGCACAGCGCCCGTAACAGTGCCCAGCAAGGGGACCCCTTGCAGGTATTGCGACGTTTTCGCGGTGATTTGATTTAAGGTATTCACTTCCGCCCTTTGATGAGTGGCATAAAGAGGATGTACGGCCATCGTTCTGAGGTATTGTGTTTTGTGATTAACGTTTTCAACGACAGATAAGCTATCGACATCACCCATCAGCATCCCAATCTTGATGCGTAAGCTTGTTCTCGTGAAAATCTCGTGCAGTGAAGTAGGGAGATTTAATTCTTTCGTAAGGGATTCATTAAGCTCAGGAAAATACTCAGACGGGTTATGATTGATATGTGCAATCGTGTCGAGATCTTTCGTTTGAATAATATTCCTGCAGATGAGGCGAATAAATTTAGCTAAGGCGAGTTTATACAGGTCAGCCTTCGGCAGTAGTCCTTTTTTCATGAACTCAGCGTAAAGGGATAAGCTGTTTTTCAGAATGGCGGGTTCGTGGATGGCGTGTTTGGCGAGATACTCAATGAGCATCATGTTTTCATGTGGTTTAAGGAAATCATCGACCGTTTTGATGTTATCAACTAACTTTTCTAATGTTTGCCGAGTGACCATAAGAATCTCCGATAACTACCTATTTTTATTCTACAATTTTTTGATCTCACTGAGCAAATGATTTAATGCCTCTCGGAGGGTGCATTCTTAACACAACGTTAAAAATTGGTTGACAAGAAAACTGTAATGGGATACAGTCCGAAATTGCAAGGATAGAACGAAGAACAGGGATTCACATGGAAAAGAAGCGATACGACACTTTTTTAGCGATGGCAACGTATTGTATTTTAATCACATGTGCCATTTCCGGCCAAAATCTGATTAATATATTTGGGTTAACGGTAACCTCTGGGATGTTTGTTTTTCCCTTTACTTACATTTTTATTGCAGCTTCCACGGAGCTGTATGGTGCTCAAACCACCCGTCAAACCATTATTTATTGCATCCTAGCGAATGCAGTGATGTTGGGTGTCATTTTCTTATTTACCCAAATTCCTTCTGAACGTTCGGCGATTGGCAGTGCCGAGGTTTATCGCGCATTCTTAGATAGGTTTTCTTATGTATTGGGCATATCGACCTTGGCGTTTGCGATCTCTGAAAGTGTGAACGTGTGGTTATTGTCAAGGCTCAAAATATTAACGCATGGCAAGCTGTTTATTCAGCGGGCATTTTTATCGACGGTCTGCGCGGTGACATTAGACACGCTGTTAGTATTTCCGTTTTATTTTAGCCGTCAGGGATCTTTCAAACAAGCCGCGATGGAAGCATCGTTGGTATTAGGTATGAAGATTTTTTATGATATCGCGCTGCTGCCGCTCTGCTGGGGCATGGTTGCCTGCATTAAAAGTTTCATCGCAGCACCGACGCTTCCGCCGAGTGCTACTCCTTTCACCTCTTCTTATTATTTGAAGCAATATGATTAATGATTTGATACAACGTTTTATGTTGAAAACAAAATTTGTGATCATCGATTTTGATGTCGAAACATCGGAGTTGACGTTTTTGACGTATGGCAGTCGTGGCACGTTCAAACGCAGTTTGATGGATGTCTCATTGGACGCATCACTGGTATCCGATTTAGACGTAACCCAAGCGTGTTATTTGGGGTTGAAAATGGCTGAGTTTTTGCAATATAAGAATGAGCCCATGACGCCTAAACAACAGGCTAAAGCACATCGCGCGCCACAGGGTGTTACGCATCAGGTATCGTTTGATCGTCACGGACATGTGATTTATGTGGATCCTGAATCGGACATTATGATCAGCCAAAGTGCCATCTTGATTGCGAAAGATGACACGTTATTGCGCAAATTTTCCCCAGAAGTGGGATACGCCATTGGTTTGTATGCGGGTAAACGTCTGTATGCAAAACCAACTGCGATTGCGTTGACGAGCACGGTGGCGGTCTATGTCGACAACGTGGTTGATTTACAACCACGACGATAATGAGAGCTCCTGCTTGCTTTATATCTTTTCGCTCCCTTCTAAAGGGGACAGCCGAGTATTCGGGGTAATCGTTCACTACCACAAGATCACAAAACGAAGAACTCTTCGCCCCCTTGGTAAAGGGGGCAGACACAGGAATCGTCGAGCTTGCGAGACGGTTCTTGTGTCGGGGGATTTTTCTTTGCTTACGCAGCGTATCAATCTGAATTTCGCTGCGGTTGGTGATTGTTCTGCGCGGCACGCTATTTAACGTTCGCGTCTGGTTGCCAATGACGGGGTTGTTCTTATAGATCAACTATGTCGCATGCTTTTTTTAAAAAGATTTATCCACAAGAAATTTCGTGGGCTCTGTGTTTGTCAGTTCTTTAAGACGAGCATTAGCAATAACAATGATTTTTCGCATAACGGCGGTCAAGGCAACCATTTTCTTTTTTCCCCGGGCAACCAACCCCATATAAAACGTCCCAATGGCTGACTTTGAGTGCCCAGCAGCCATTGCAGCTAGAAATAGCATGGGCTTTAAGACATTTCTGCCTGGAGCAACTCGCCTATATCCTTGATGTTTTCCGCTGTCATTAGCTCTCGGAGCTACTCCTGCCAAAGATGCTGCCTGCTCGCGGGTTAAGCTTCCCAATTCAGGCATTGTTGCCAATAATTCTTCTGCAACTATATTGCCAATCCCTGGAACGGTTTTAAGAGCTCTTTTACGCGCTTTTAATACTTTATCCCCTGAGATAATGATTTTAATTTGCTGATTAAGAAGCTCCACCTGTTCCTCAAGAGTTTTAATCACTGTTAAACAACTATTAACCGTGAAAGTATTTTTTACAGGTGCCTGAGCCCTGTTTTTTTCAGCTGTTAACATACGTTTTAAATCTCCACGTCGATTAACCAATGCATATAAATCTGATTGATTCTGAGACACGGGCTGAAAACGCTCTAAAAGCTTATGGCGCTCTGAACCATAAAACGCTAAGGCTTTTGCGTCCAAGGCATCAGTTTTAGCTGAGTTGCCGTGAGAGCGAACAAAATTTTTCACCTTTCGTGTATTAGCGCGATGGACTACAAATTGTTTAACGCAGAGGGTTGTAAGAAGGTCTCGTTCGTATCCGCCCGTTGCCTCAAGGACAATAAATGCGGTAGGCAATAAGTGGTCAAATTTCTGTAGAAATTTTTGAATTCCATTGCAATCATATTGATATTCAAAGGTTTCTTTGCGCCCATGCTGTGCAGCAACAAAAGTAAATTTTCCGATATCAATTCCGATAAAGTTTTGGTAAAGTGACATAATCATTCCCGAGGTATAAATTGAGAGTAGTTTTTGATTGTAAGCGGGCGTGCTTTTAAAGCATCCCAAGCAACTATTCAAACGTCTCGAGAGTGAAGGCCTGAGTACCTTGATCTATTCGGTTGTTTCAACCAATGTCGTACCGGTCGCTCAAGCCTCCGATACCCCCCTTTCTAGACGGAGAGGGGGTATCTCCTCTCTTAAACGCATTTATATCATACCCGTGACTTACAATGTCGTTAGGTCGCTGTCATCGCGGTTGGGCTCGCGCGGAATTCATGAGCTCGCTCCTACATCTCGGGCTCGCCA
>JBIOEA010000052.1:0-9063 GCA_044445605.1 Gammaproteobacteria bacterium
AAGTAGCAATGACTGCATGTATGCGTAAACTGCTCGTAATACTGAATGCCATGGTTCGCAAAAATTCTCCCTGGCAGGCCAATTTTGGAGAGCATCTCATGCAAAACAGTTGACATTCAACACAGTTGCTTAAAAGGGGGCGAAGACCCCCAAACCCCCGCCCGGATGGGCGAAAGATGTTTCGCCCCCACGAATCAATAAAGGGTCTTATCCCCTTCCCTAATTTGCTCAACCGTCATCTTGCCCGAGAGCTTCCGATATACCCAGCTCAGATAAATAATCACCAACGGCAATACCACTAAAGTTACCACGCTGATCGTCGCCAATGACGTCGGCCCCGCCGCCGAATCCCAGATCGTTAAACTGTCGTTCGGTATCGCCGATGAAGGAAATATAAACGGAAACATGCTCGTCGCCGCCGTGATTATCGTTCCCGCTACCGTGATACCACTGCAAATGAATGCCACCATCGCCCAGCGAACCCGTGTAAAAATAATGCTCCCTAACGCAGCGCCCACCGCAGCAATCGGGAACGCTCTCGTCCATGGGTACATTTCATAATTCAACATCCACAGGCCCACTTCTTTATGCACCGTTTTGCCCAACGGTATCAATACATCATGCATCGACCCCGGTAACTGAATCAGCCGGTACCCTTCAATGTGATACGCAATCATGTATCCCGCACCTAAAAATAACCCCACATATAACAACGCCGCCACATTCGCCGTCCGACGTGCGCGCACCGCAATCACCCCTTCCGTGCGCATGTATATATAGTACGCCCCGTGCATCACCAACATCATCAATGACACCAATCCACACAAGACAGCAAAAGGATGGAACTGCTGCAACACCGTCCCCGTATAGAAACTTTGCATCATCGGATTAAAATGAAACTCAACCCCTAACAACATGTTCCCAAACGCAGCCCCAAAAACAATCGGCGGCACCACACTCGCTAAAAATAATAACCAGTCCCACGTTGAACGCCACTTCGCACTCGGCATCTTCGACCGATAATCAAAACAAACCGGCCTCAAAAATAACGTCCATAACAACAAAAATAACACCCAATAAAATGCCGAGAATGCCGTCGCGTACGCCACCGGCCACGCCGCAAATAATAACGTCCCCGCCGATATAAACCACACCTGCTGCCCTTCCCAGATCGGCCCAATCGTGTTCAATACGATCCGGCGTTCATCATCCGTCCGCGCAATCATCGGGAAAATCGACCCAATCCCTAAATCAAACCCGTCTGTCAACGCAAAGGCAATCAACAAAATACCCACTAAGGCCCATACAATGAGCTTCAGCGTCATGTAATCAAATAGTTCAGCCATTATTCGCTCCTTGATTTGCCAGAGAACAGGGAAAATTTCTCATGAAAATATCGCCCCGTCCCCAAACTGCTCGGGCCCAGCTTGATGTACTTCACCATCAAGAACACTTCAATCGCCGTCAGTACTGTATACAAAATGACAAAGCCAGATAAACTCAACAATACGTCACGCCCCGTTACGCTCGATACCGATAAGAACGTCGGTAACACACCACCAATCGTCCATGGCTGGCGCCCCATCTCGGCCACGATCCAACCTAATTCCGCCGCAATCCATGGCAACGGCATACAACACACCGCAAACCATAAAAAGGCCCGGTTATGCCATACCGTCTTCTTCATGCCGCCATAAATCGCCAGCACGTATAACAATAAAAGTAAAAAGCCCGAGGCAACCATTATTCGGAAACTCCAGAACGTCACGAACACATTCGGGATCGTGTCCTTCGTCGCGCTCTGAATGTTCGCTTCCGTCGCATCCACCACGTTATCTGTGTAACGCTTTAGCAATAGCCCGTAACCTAGATCTTTTTTGACCGCGTCAAATGCCTTTACCTTCTCAGGTGATGGCGTCTTGGTGTTGCGTAATTCATCCAATAAACCGTACGCGACCATCCCCTTCCGAATCTTCGCTTCATGATCAGTCATCAGATCTTTCAGGCCAATCACCTTTTGATCAAGAGAACGTGTTGCGATCAGCCCGAGTACCCATGGCACTTTGATTTCATAGTCCGTCCGCATTTCGGCTTGGTTCGGCATGCCAAATAACGTGAACCCTGCGGGTGCGGGTTGTGTTTCCCACTCGGCTTCAATCGCAGCCAATTTGGTCTGTTGCACGTCGCCAATTTCGTAACCGCTTTCATCGCCCAGAACAATCACTGATAATACGGACGCTAATCCGAAACCAGCCGCAATCGCAAAAGAACGTTTCGCAAACGCAATGTCACGCCCTTTTAATAAGTAATAACTGCTGATACCCAAGACAAATGTCGCCGCTGTCACGTAACCTGCCGATAATGTATGCACAAACTTCACTTGCGCAACCGGATTGAAGAATACCTCCGCAAAGCTCGTCAGCTCCATGCGCATCGTTGCATAATTAAATTCTGCGCCTGTCGGGTATTGCATCCAGGCATTGGCAGCCAAAATAAAGAGTGCCGATAAGTTCGAGCCAATCGCTAACATCAATGTCGATGCCAAATGTTGTTGCTTCGACAGTTTATTCCACCCGAAGAAGAAAAGCCCAAGGAAGCTTGATTCCAGCATGAAGGCAACCGTGCCTTCAATGGCCAGAGGGATCCCGAAAATGTCGCCTACATAATATGAGTAATAGGCCCAATTTTGTCCGAATTGAAACTCCATGGTCAAGCCCGTTACCACACCCATGGCAAAGTTAATGGCAAAAAGTTTGCCCCAAAATTGCGTCATGTCTTTATAAATTTGCTTGCCCGTCATCACGTACACGGATTCCATGATGAGTAACATCCAGGATAACCCCAGTGTTAGCGGAACAAATAAAAAGTGAATGATCGCCGTAAAGGCAAATTGAATTCGGGATAACTCGACGACAGAATCCATCATAAATTAAGGCTCCACCAGATGCGCGGCGACAGTCGCTTCGGTCAACGAAGGCCCTATCGGAGCACTAAAAAATAAAAACCACAGAATGTATAACCCTATTAGTTTTAAAATAACCAATAGCCAAAGCTCCCAAACGAGAGGGATGCGGGTCGTAAAGAAAAAATCATGCATCCATTGGCGCAACATGCTTGGCCCCCACAAAATGGTATTTTTGCACGCAGAGTGTAGCACAACTCAGAGGATGTTGTTTCTCACATACACCGGTATTGCCTGTTCTGCTGACACGGCTAATCCGCGCGCGAAATCAAATGCAGCTAATTTGGCGATCGCCTGTGCTTCCGGGAGTATGTCGGGATAAACACCCGCTTCTCTGCCCTGCGTATGTTCTTTTAGTGCATCGGCATAAGCATGGAACCCAATACCCGCTCCTACCCAATGGGAAAGCCCTTTGGGCAAATGGGCATTCCCAGGGGCAACCACGGTTTCATCGCCTTGCAATAACATACCCGCCTTCTCATCCCACATATATAGGCCCCAATAAACCTCGCTCTTGCGTGCGTCTAAAGCTGCCATCACCGATTTTGCCCCAGCCCGCTCATAACACTCATAAGCGACCGCGCGAAGGCTGGAAATAGGAATAACAGGCTTTGAAGCTCCAAAGGCTAACCCCTGTACCATCGCCGCGGCAATCCGTATGCCTGTGAAACTGCCCGGGCCCGCGCCAAAGGCAATCGCGTCCAATTGCTGTAATGTCGTTTGAGCCTCTTTTAATAACCCATCAATGAAGGATAAAAGCATTTGTGTGTGATCGCGTGGGGCGTGCTGTGAGCGCGATATGATTTGCCCATCAATCAGGATGGCTGCAGAACATTGCTCGGAGGTCGCGTCTAGGGCCAGTATCATGGGTCGGTCTCCAGGGAAAACAATATTATACCCCATATCCATGGGCAAATAAAAAGACCCGCCTAAGCGGGTCTTTAGTTCCCTAAACCTCTGCCCCTATAGATGCTCAGGGCTGATGGTTGGTCTCGTCAAGCTTAAGCTTGTACGGGAGCAACTACCATTTGAGGGCGTGCAGCACGTTTCTTAGAACGTCTTGCTACGCGTTTTTTAGGAGCAGCTTTCTTAGCAGCCTTTTTAACAACGCGTTTTTTCGTTGCTTTTGGCTTAGCAGCAGCTTTACGCTTCGTAGCTACTTTACGCTTGGCACCAGCTTTACGCTTAGCACCTGCTTTACGCTTTGTAGCAACTTTACGCTTTGCTTTACCAGCAGCTTTACGCTTTGCAGGCTTAGCAGCTTTCTTCAATGCAGCAGCTGCTTTCTTCAAGTCCATACGTAACTTAGCACGTACTTTCTTGAGTTCAGCGGCATGCTTTGCTTTCATCTTTTTGATGGCAGCAGCATGTTTAGCTTTAGCGCGTTTCAACATTGCGACAGCTTTCGAGCGCAATGCCTTTAAACGAGCAGCAACAGCTTTCTTAGCTTTTGCGCCTACGCTTGATACGCGTCTTTTAGCAGCTTTACGAACAGTCACTTTCGCGCCTGCTTTCTTAGCTGTTTTACGACGACGTTTCACTGCGCCAACAGCTTTAACAGCTTTCTTTGCAGATTTACGTTTAGCTGCTTTGCGTTTAGGCTTAGCAACTACTGGAGCCGCAGCTTTCGCTGCCGCTTTCTTCACTTTACGTTTACGAGTAGCCATAGTATTGTCTCCTGAACTACGTATAAGGGCGGTCAATAAAAACATAGCACATATGCAGATAACTTCCACAAAGAATGCAAATTTTTTTAGAATTTATCGGAAAATTTTCAATAAAAATCACGTAACACCTTGTTTTTAAACCAAAATCAAGAAGATAAATTTTTTGTAAAAATATTCATATCAAACAGGTGTTTATCACTTTTTTTAAGCCTTTCATGAGAAGTGATAAGTAGAATTTATGGAATTTGCTGTATATTGTCATTGTGAAGAGGGCGAAAGATGTTTTGCTCCTGCAAGAAAAACCCCCGCCTCGGAATACTCGGCTGCCCCCTTTAGAAGGGGGCGAAGAGTTTAGATCGGAATACTCGGCTGCATCCTTTAGATAGGAGCGAAGAGTTTAGATCGGAATACTCGGCTGCTTCCTTTTCCAAAGGGGCCTAAGACGTCGAAGGGCGTAAGATGTTTCGTCTCTACAGATATAAAATAGGCCGCCGATATATCCTACGTAGACCTTTAATATCTAATCAGTGTGAGGCAGGTATCATGGCAACCGCAAAAACGAAAAAATCCAAACCATCCACGAAGCCTAAGGCGATGCCTAAACGCCTCGTATTATTGCCCTTGGTAGAACGCCCCTTCTTCCCGCCTCAAACACTTCCTTTATTACTCGATAAAGAACCTTGGCAAAAAAGCATTAAACAAATCATCGATGAAAACGAAAGTGCCGCCGGTTTAATCCTCACCCGCGCCAATGCGTCCGATACCTCTAAACCAAAAGATTTCCACGCCATTGGCACCGCCATTCGCGTCCATCAACCCGTCGAAACCGGTGACCAAGTTCAGATCATCGCCGAAGGTATGCAACGCTTTAAAATTAAAAAATGGATTCGCAAATCGCCTCCTTTTTTAGTCGAAGTCGAATACCTCGAAGAAACACAATCACGTAGTGATGAAAAAGATAAAGCCTATGTCATGGCCATCATCACCACCCTCAAAGAATTAATCCCACTGAACCCACTTTACTCTGAAGAACTCAAATTCTTCCTCAAACGTTTCATCCCCAATGATCCCTCCTATTTATCCGATTTCGCCGCCAGCCTCACCAGCGCCGATAAAGATGCTTTGCAAGACATTCTCAACACCACCGATATCAGCAAACGGTTGCAGAAAGTCGTGGTGCTTCTCAAAAAAGAAACGGAACTCGTGAAACTCCAAGCACGCATCAGCGAAGAAGTCGATGAACGCATGGATGAACAACAACGCCACTTCTTCCTCACCGAACAACTCAAAGCCATTCAAAAAGAACTCGGCATTGCCAAAGATGACCGCACCGCCGAAATCGATCGCTTTGAAGAAAAAATTGCTAAACTGAAACTCGCGCCGGAAACACAAGCACGCGTCGAAGAAGAACTCGACAAACTCACCGTATTAGAAATGGGTTCACCCGAATATACCATCACCCGTAATTATCTCGACCTCATCACCAGCCTTCCCTGGAATACCTTTTCAAAAGATAAACTGAGCCTCGTCACCGGACGCCGCGTTCTCGATAAAGAACACGAAGGCCTCGATGATATCAAAGATCGTATTCTTGAATTCATTGCCGTCGGTGCATTGAAAGGTAAAATCAGTGGCACGATTCTTCTATTGGTCGGCCCTCCAGGTGTGGGTAAAACGTCGATTGGCCGTTCCATCGCCCATGCGGTCGGCCGTCAATTCTACCGCTTCTCGGTCGGTGGTATGCGCGATGAAGCGGAAATCAAAGGCCATCGTCGTACTTACGTCGGCGCCATGCCCGGAAAAATCATTCAATGCTTGAAAGAAATGAAAGTCGCCAACCCGATCATCATGCTCGATGAAATCGATAAAATCGGTAGCTCTTACCAAGGTGACCCCGCCTCTGCCCTGCTTGAAGTCCTCGACCCAGAACAAAATAAAGATTACCTCGATCACTACCTTGATATCCGCTTTGACTGCTCCAAGATCATGTTCGTTTGTACCGCGAACCAAATCGACACGATCCCTCAAGCATTGCTGGATCGGATGGAAGTCTTGCACTTGGCCGGCTATATTCTGGAAGAAAAACTTAAAATCGCACACAAACATTTATGGCCACGCTGCTTGAAAAACAGTGGCATCAGCGCCAGCCAATTGGCACTCACCGAACCCGCCATTCGCATGATCATTCAAGGTTATGCACGTGAAGCCGGTGTGCGCTCACTCGAAAAATATTTGGGACGTATCGCCCGTAAAGCCGCCGTGAAAATCGTGGGGGGCGCCAAAGAAAAAATCACCATTGGCCCCAAAGAATTACAACAATATTTAGGTATTCCGCAGTTCATCGATGAAACACCCCTGCAAGGCGTGGGTGTGGCCACCGGTTTGGCCTGGACATCCATGGGCGGTGTGACGCTTAGTATCGAAACCTCGCAGCACATCGCCAAAACCTCAGGCTTCAAAGCCACCGGGCAAATGGGCGATGTAATGAAAGAATCTGCTGAAATTGCTTTCAGCTACGTGCTAAGCAGCTTCGTCGAGTATAATTTGAACGCCAATTTATTTGAGAACAGCATGATCCATATGCATATCCCCGAAGGCGCTACACCCAAAGATGGCCCCTCCGCCGGGATTACCATGGCCACTGCCCTCTTTTCGTTGGCCATGCAAAAACCCGCCAGAACCAATATTGCCATGACAGGTGAATTAACGCTCACCGGCCAAGTGCTCGCCGTCGGCGGGATTAAAGAAAAAATCATTGCTGCAAAACGCATTCATATCTGTGAATTGATTCTGCCAGATTCCGTCCGTAAAGATTATGACGAGCTCCCAGGCCATATCAAAGAAGGACTCACCGTCCATTTTGTCAAACATTATCGAGAAGTATTCGCTCTGATGTTTGAAACAACGCCGAAATCAAGTTAATGTGCGCAGGGCTATCATTCAATGCCGCTATATAATGATAGTGCCTGCCGCCCGCTGCCAAAAAATCGGCTTTCAAGGTGTGGCTTAATTCTTCTAACGTCTCTAAACAATCCGCGCCGAATGACGGACTGATAACGTCAACGTGATCAATGCCTTCGGCTGCCCATGCTTTCAAAACATCTACCGTGTAAGGCTTCACCCACGCTTTGGGACCAAACCGTGATTGAAACGTCACTTGATAGGCCTCTTCATTCAGCTTTAAACGGTGACCCAACAGCCGGGCCGTTTCGCGACATTCATTAGGATAGGGATCACCCGCATGATGATACTCTTCTGGTATCCCATGAAATGATAATAATAAACGTTGTCCCCGACCTTTCGCCGCCCAATGCGCTTCAACCGATTGTGCCAACGCTTCTATATAGAGTGGGTGTGCATGGTATGACTTCAATGTATATATAGGTGTCGCCCCTAGTTTGGGACGCAACGCTTTTAATAGGTCAAAAACCGATTCCGTCGTCGTCACCGAATATTGGGGGTACAACGGTAACACCATGATAGATGAATGATTTTGGCTCGCCACGTGCGGTAGAACGTCTCGAAGATTCGGTTCACCGTAACGCATCGCGTGGTATATCGCTACGTCTGGGTTCTGCGCCTGTAACGCTTTGGTCGTGCGTTCAGTGATGACCCGTAATGGGGAACCTTCGTCCCACCAGATGCTTTGATATAACTTCGCAACCCTGGGCGATCGCCATGGCAAAATAATAAAATGGAGTAATGGACACCATAAAAAACGGGTCAGTGGTATCACACGCTTGTCATGTAAGAATTCTGCGAGGAAGGCCTTGACCGCGGATGTCGTCGGGGCAGTCGGTGTGCCGAGATTGACGAGGATAATGGCAGGGTTGCTCATCAATCCCCTACGCTTTTTTTATATCACGCTGAACTTCATCCGCTGTCAACGCCTGCGCTTCCGTCAATAAACGCTTAAATTCTGGCTGGGTTAATGTCCCCGATTGCACAAAAACAGCGACGCCATATCGAAGAATGATCGTCGTCGGCACAGACCGTACGTTGAACGCCGAGGCCAATTCCTCCTCCTTGCTCACGTCTATCGTCCCAAAAAACACCGATGGGAATTCCTTCGCCATCGCTTCAATCACCGTTCCAAATGTCTGACATGGCTCGCACCAGTCAGCACTGAAATCTAATACGATAAATTCATGCTTATCAAAGTGCTCGTCAAAGTTGTCTTTGTTCAAGGCTACGATGTTGTTCATGGGTGTTCCTTTGTTTGGATAGAAGGGCGAATGGGTGCCTTTAAAATTGCTCTAGAAAATCCCCCGCCTCGGAATACTCGGCTGCCCCCTTTACAAAGGGGGCACTAGAGTATTAGGAATACTCGGCTGCCCCCCTTTACAAAGGGGGCCTAAGACATTGAGCCCTACAATAACTGTAGCAGCTCCGCATGAACCTGCTCAACATCCAAGGCCGCATCAATCGTCACAA
>JBIOEA010000053.1:0-8967 GCA_044445605.1 Gammaproteobacteria bacterium
CCAAAACGCCATCTAATAAGCTACGATCTTTTGGTGGTAGTACCATTGCCTGTCTCCTTTTATCTGCTAATAAAAAGAGTAGAAGATGGTCTGCCACTTTGCTGACCAATTTCAATTTACAGAACTATTGACGCACCACCTTGCTTTTGCACAAAATAAGCCCAATGGTAGGATTATCGGTCTCATGTTTAACTTTATCATCCACCGCTGAAAGATAAAAATTCATCTTTCCAGCGTATTCTGATTTAAAATCCCCATCTTTTAGCTCAATGACAACAAAACAACGCAATGTCAAATGGTAAAAAAGCAAATCAATGTAAAAATCCTTGTCGGACACTTCGAGATGATATTGGCGTCCAACAAATGCAAACCCGGCCCCAAGCTCTAGAAGAAATTTCTCCATATGTTGAATGAGTGCTTTTTCCATCTCACGTTCATGTGCCTTTTCACCAATACTTAAAAAATCGAAAATATAAGGATCCTTGAGTGTATTCTGTGCAAGCTCAGATTGTGGTAAGGGCAACGTTATATGAAAATTCGTCACAGACTGCCCTTGCCGCTTATGCAGCTCCAGCTCAATTTGCATGACCATCGCATTTCGTGACCAGCCATATTCGACTGCCTTCTGCATGTAAAATATTCTTGTTTTTTTGTCTTTTATCTTGTCCAGGAGGGTGACATGGTGATACCAGGGCAATTTTGCAAGCACCGCTTGCAAAATTGTATCCTCTTGATATTCAAGAGAAAATCTTTTCATATACCCAAGATTCCTGACTCCAAATCCCTTCATTTCGGGGAATTCAACACTTAGATCCCTAGATAACTCTTCAATCACCTTTTTTCCCCAGCCCTGATTTGCTTGTGACTGAAGAATTTGAAGGCCAATATGATAATACAATAGGATGAGCTCTTTATTAACACTCAATGCTGCTTTAGAGCGAGATTCCAATATGTGCTTTTTTAACCTATTGAGGAGTGTGTGATACTCAGCACTTCCGATCTTCTGCTCCATACATACTCCTATTTATTTTTGTAGAGATGATGCGATATTACGCGCTAGAAAATCCCCCGACACTAGAATCGTCTCGCAAGTTCGTCGATTCCAGTGTCTGCCCCCTTTTTCAAAGGGGGCATTAGAAATTTAATTGCGTTTTATTTCTGGGATGAGGTATCTTTAATGATCACGCGTTTTGCGAACTCGCCGAACAAGTCAAAGTCACGGCGTGCCATGAATTCAGCCAATTGGGATTTTAAGTTTTCATTGAATGCACGTTCTTCTTCAGCACTTTTAAACTCTGGCGCTTTGCCAGGATAAATTGCTTTGACCTGAATCACAGCAACACCGGTTAACATCGGCGCCGTGGTCAATGCAGGCTTGTCACCCATGGGGGTCTTGAATGCTTCTACAACCACTTCATAAGGTACTTCTTTGTTACGGCGATCCAACTTGTCTTGTTGTTTCCAAACAATCCCTTCAGACTTTTCAACTTCTTCATAGGATTTACCTGAAGCCAATGCTGCTTGTATCGCGGTTGCTTTCTCTTCAGCTAAGCGCATCGCTTGTCGCGCTAATGCCGATTTTTCAATATCAGCTTTCACCGTATCAAAGGGCTTGAGATGACTGTCTTGGTACGCTGTCGTGTGCAACACAACTGCTTCATTAGCATTAATATGAATTAATTCGCTGTTTAACTTTTGATCATAGGCCGCTTTATCAAACGCTGCCTGTATCACTGCTGCATTAGCAGTGATGCCTTCATTAGACTTCGCGTCTTGTGACAACGTTGCTTGCGCAGGCGTTAATTCAAACTGCTTCGCCAACGCAGAGAACTCTGTACCCGCTTGGAATGCCATGTCTGATAAATCTTTCACCGCATCATCGTAACGTTTGGCCGTTTCCGTTTGGTACCACTCTTCAGATAGCTCTTTGCTCACGTCGCTCAATGGCTCTTTCTGCGCAGGCTCAATCGCCGTCACCAAAATCAAATGATAACCAAAGGGTGTTTCAACAGGGCCCACCACTTTATCTTTATCTGCACTGAATGCCGCATCATCAAATGCAGGATCAAAGGTGCCTTTAATAGCAACCCCTAAATCGCCACCTTGGGACGCACTACCCGGATCTTGTGAATGTTCTTTAGCCAACGCTGCGAAACTTGCGCCTGCGCGTAAACGCTCCAATAAATCTTCCGCTTCTTTGCGCTTTGCCTTGCGCTCGTCATCCGTCGCATTCTCAGGAACCAAAATCAAAATGTGAGCAATATGACGCGATTCAGGAATAGTAAAATCCGCATCGTGTGATGCATACAACGCTTGCAATGCTGCTTCTGGAACAGGCTCTTTGCGAACATGCTCAGCTATTTGTTGGCGTGTCAACGTAATGTATTCAATCGTTGCTTGTGCAGGAACCGTGAATTCACTGTGGTGACCATTGTAATATGCTTGCAAATCCGCATCCGTAATCGTGATGTTTTTTTCGAAATCTTTGACATCCAATAACGTGTATCCAATGTCGCGTGTTTGATAAATTAAACCTAATGCGGATTCGATTTCATAAGGGAGCACCAACGCACTTCCTCCAATCGCTGCACTGGCTTGCATGAACACCATACGGGTTTGCATGTCCCTTAAAAAATCATACGCCGTGAGATGACGTTGCGCCAACATCGATTGATATAATTCCATCGAAAAATGGCCGTCTTCTTGCAACTGTGGGATGCGACCAATGAATGCATCTGCTTGATCTTTACTAACGACAAAACCTGTCTTACCTAAGAATTGATTTAATACGGATTCCATGATCATTTGTTGCTTGGCCAATTCCTTGACCCGTGCTTCATCTTCAGGCTTAACGTCCATGTGCTGCGCTGCCATCGCATTTTTATAGTCGACGAGCGTTGCTTGATAATTTTGATCGAGTTGAGCTTGTGTGAATTGTTGTGAACCAACCGTGAGAACGACTGGATTGCCTGATTTACCATTACCGAATAATTCGTCAAAATTTGCGCCAATGCCCCAAATAACAAACACTATCGCAACCAGCCCTATCACCAGACCGGCGACCCAACCATGGGCCCACTGACGTATTCTTTGCAGCATCGGTATCCCTATTTCTTCTGTAGTTTCAGTCTAAAATGAAAAGCCAAAGCATATGCCTTGGCTTCTCAGATTTGGCGGAGTGGACGGGACTCGAACCCGCGACCCCCGGCGTGACAGGCCGGTATTCTAACCGACTGAACTACCACTCCTAAAAGCACTTTGGTGGGTGGTGAGGGGTTCGAACCCCCGACATTCGCCTTGTAAGGGCGACGCTCTACCAGCTGAGCTAACCACCCCAAACTGTGCGGCTATTCTATCGCACTTTTTTGGTTCTGCCTAGCTTTTTTTAAAAAAACTACGCAATTTCTTCCAATTCTTGAACAATATCTTTAAGCGCCTTCGCAACCTTGAATTTCACTACTTGTGCAGCAGGAATATCAATCGTTACACCTGTCTTAGGATTGCGGCCCGCACGTGCTGCGCGTGTTTCAACAACAAATTTACCGAAATCTGGAATCACGACTTCTTCGCCTTTTGCGAGAGATTCGCGCATCGTGCGAAATATCGTGTCAATCATTTGCAACGCCGCCGCTTTCGTTAAGTCGTTCGCTTGTGCAAGGATGTTTACCAATTCTGTCTTGTTCATCATGAACCTCTTCGCTTGTGTTGCAGGAGGTGCATTTATACCGGGGGAAATTGTTTAAGTCAAGGGATATAACACCAGATGCCCGCCCCCTTCGAAGGGGGGCATAACATATTGGAGTGCGCAAATATTTTTTTATTAAATTTCGATCATCTCGAAATCATCTTTGACAGCCGCGCAATCAGGGCAACGCCATGTCAATGGAACATCGGCCCAAGCAGTACCGGGTGCGATACCATCTTCTGGCCAACCTTGAGCTTCATCATAGATAAAGCCACATAATAAGCACATATAACGTTTGTTGTTTGTCACTGCCAACCCCCTATGGAAACAACTCACTATATACATGGTTTCAATCAAATTGTCCAGATGATAGAATGCCTCTATTTGAGCACCCCTACGAGGAGATACGCATGTCCACTCTTTCAGAACGTCTATTCACTGAAGCCTGCCAAGTCATTCCCGGTGGCGTGAACTCCCCCGTGCGTGCATTTAAGTCCGTCGGTGGCACCCCCCTCTTTATTAAAAGCGCCCACGGTGCCCATATAACGGATGCCGATGATCATACCTATATTGACTATGTTGGCTCATGGGGCCCCATGATCGCTGGTCATAATCACCCCACGGTCCTCGCTGCTGTTTCAGACGCTATCCAACAAGGCCTCAGCTTCGGTGCCCCTACCGCGCGCGAGATTACCCTGGCTGAAAAAATTTGCGAGCTCGTCCCTTCTATTGAGCAGGTCCGCCTCGTCAATTCCGGGACCGAAGCCACCATGAGCGCCATTCGCTTGGCTCGCGGCTTTACCGGTCGTGATAAATTCATTAAATTCATCGGCTGCTATCACGGCCATGCAGACTCCCTATTAGTAGAAGCCGGCTCCGGCGCCCTCACCTTCGGCGTACCTAGCTCCGCTGGCGTTCCCGCAGGCCATGTCAAAGATACCTTATGCGCTCCTTATAATGATTTAAAAGCCGTGGAAGCCCTCATTGCCGCCAACCCCAATCAAATTGCCGCCATCATCGTCGAGCCTGTGGCCGGTAATATGAATTGTGTTCCGCCTGTTCCGGGCTTCTTGGCAGGATTGCGTAAGCTGTGTGATGAGAACGGCATCGTCCTCATATTCGATGAAGTCATGACAGGCTTCCGTGTCGCCCTAGGCGGCGCCCAGGCCCTCTATGGCGTTCGCCCCGATCTCACCACGTTGGGTAAAGTCATCGGCGGTGGTATGCCCGTTGGCGCCTTTGGCGGCCGTCGCGATATCATGGCCAAACTCGCCCCCTTAGGCCCCGTCTACCAGGCTGGTACCCTCTCGGGGAACCCCATTGGGACGGCAGCCGGATTGGCCAATCTATCTATCGTTGAAGCCCCCGGCTTCTTTAATGACTTGACCCAACGTACCCAGGCACTCTGTGATGGCCTCAAAGCCGCCGCCAAGGCCCATGGCGTTGCGCTCCAAACCCATGCCGTCGGCGGAATGTTCGGGATCTTCTTCACCGACGGCCCCGCACCTACCTCACTCGAGGAAGTCAAACAATGCGACTCATCCGCCTTCAACCGCTTCTTCCATGCCATGCTCGATAATGGCGTCTACCTCGCCCCTTCCGCCTTCGAGGCCGGTTTCGTGTCATCCGCTCATACGGATGAGGATATTCAGAAAACGATTGAGGCAGCGGAGAAGTCATTTGGATCGTGAAGAACAACCCCCGCCTCGGATGGGCGAAAATATCAAAAATTTGCAATTCTCTGAATCTGTGTTATAAAAAATCGTACACCCTTTTTTATCACATCTTCAGAGAGGCCTATCATGGCAACAAAGAAACCTGCTTCCCCCGCCAAAAAGACTGTTGCCAAGAAACCAGCAGCGAAAAAACCTGCTGCCAAAAAGCCTGTAACCACAAAAGCAGTTGCCAAAAAGCCAGCTGCTAAGAAACCTGCTGCGAAAAAGCCTGTTGTTAAAAAAGCAACCGCCACTAAGACAACCACTAAAGCAAAGACAACCGCTAAAGCAAAGACACCCGCCAAAAAGCCTACTGCTGTGACAGCTAAAAGCCCGACAAAATCCGTCGCAAAGCCTAAAGCAACAGCAACACCTGCATCATCTGTTCAAAAAAAGAACACGCCCAAAGCGACTGTCACACCGATCACTGCAAAAAAGACTGGCAAAAAATCTTCAACTGATGCAAAATCACCCGACGCGAGAGTAGGCAAAGCGCCTGCCGTGTCTTCAACAAAAACAGGTGAGGCTTCCGTTATGAGTAATGCATTGGATGTTCGTGAACTTGACTTTGCTCCTTATAGACTTAAGGATGAAGAAGAGTACATGAACCCGACCCAGCTTGAACACTTTCGTAAAATTTTGTTAGGCTGGAAACAAGTTCTCATGGAGCAGGTGGACGCAACTGTGTCTCACATGCAAAATGAACCTGGCAATTTAGCCGACCCTAATGACTGCGCAACGCGTGAAGAAGAATTCAATCTGGAATTGCGTACCCGCGACCGCGAACGCCAACTCATCAAAAAGATTGAAAGCACGTTGCAACAAATTAAACAGAATGAGTATGGTTACTGCACACAATGCGGCGAAGAAATCGGCGTGCGTCGCTTAGAAGCACGTCCAACCGCCAATTTGTGCATTGACTGCAAAACATTGGCAGAAATACGTGAAAAGCACTACTCCAGTTAACGATGTCATATCAGTTTGTGACGCCATAAGTCAACGTCATTCCGTTCGTGCGTTTTTGGATAAGCCCGTCGATCGCGCACTTATCGAAACGCTCCTCCTTAATGCGCGGTTTGCGCCTTCTGGCGTCAATACACAACCTTGGAAAGTCGAAGTCGTTCAGGGCGAAAGCCTTGCACGTCTTTGTGCTGGTTTACTTGAGGCACGTCACCAAGACCGTACCCCAAACCCTGATTACCAATATTACCCTACCGAGTGGTTCGAACCTTACACCCGTCGACGCCAAGCCTGCGGCCTCGCCTTATACGGTGCGCTCCATATTGAAAAACGTGATAAAGAACGTCGTCTCGTTCAATGGAACCTCAACTATCAATTTTTTGGTGCGCCGGTCGGCCTGGTGGTTCATCTGGATAAAAAACTCTCCACGGGCTCTTGGTTGGACGTAGGGATGTTCATTGAAAATATCTTACTGTGCGCCATGGGGTTAGGCTTAGGCACCTGTGCTCAAGCCTCTATTGCAGAATTCCCAGACATCGTGAGGGATTGCCTTCACATTCCTGACACACAAGCCATTGTGTGCGGCATCGCACTTGGGTTTCCTGACCCAGCGCATCCCGTGAATAACTATCGCACCGACCGGCTGCCGCTCGATGCATTTACTGTATGGCATGACTAATTTGCAAACCTAGGATATGTAGTGATTAAAAAACTGTTTAAACGACTTACCCATCATGTAACACCCACGCGCAGTCCTGCAGAGGGCCTGTCCATTCGCAGCATCCCTTCTCATGTGCTTTCGGTGGTGGATAAACTGAGCGATGCGGGCCATGAAGCATATCTCGTCGGCGGATGCGTACGCGATCTGCTCACCGGTTGCTCCCCAAAAGATTTTGACGTCGCCACCAGTGCGACCCCTCAAGAAGTCCGTCGGCTATTCCGAAACTCACGCTTGATTGGCCGCCGCTTTGTGTTGGTACATGTATTTTTTGGATCCGACACCGTTGAAGTAGCTACCTTTCGAGGCAATCCTGCTGATAACACCTCTCATCGTGTGATGTCTAAAACAGGGCAAATTTTACAAGATAATGCTTACGGAACCATTGAAGAAGATGCATTGCGTCGTGACTTTACGATCAATGCCTTGTTTTATGATCCTCGTTCCCATGAAATCATCGACTTTACGAACGGCTTGGCGGATATTAAAAAGAAACTGATCCGTTTGATTGGCGATCCAGAAACACGTTATCGCGAAGATCCCATGCGCATGCTGCGCGCCTTGCGGTTTGCTGCCAAATTGAATTTTCACATTGAAAAAGATACCGATGCACCCATGCGAAAGATGGCGCCTCTCTTGCTATCTGTTCCCTCCGCACGATTGTTTGAAGAAACCATGAAGCTGTTTCTGCATGGTTATGCAGTTCCCGTGATGGACTTGTTACGATCCTATAAATTCGATGAAATATTGTTTAAACTCAGCGGCAAATACCGTGAACCGGATTGGGCGCTCATCTACGCAGGCCTTGCGGCGACGGATGCACGTTATCGTAAACATAAAAAATGCTCGACAACCTTTTTAATCGCCTTACTGTTGTTTGCAACCTACCGTGAACGATTAAAAGAATTGCAGAAAGGAAAGCGTCCAGGCTATTTGATCAAAGAAGAAGCCATGAACGAAACCTTGCGTGCTGCCTCGCAAACATTATGCATTCCTAAACGTGTCTCTTTGATCGTGCACGGCATTTGGCATTTGCAATACACACTGGTCACGGCAAAACCTCATCAGGTCAATCGGATTATTTCTCACCCTCAATTCCGCCCTGCGTTGGATTTGTTGTGCTTGCGTGCCGAATTAAATGAGCCTGAGTTGTTAACGTGGGCGCAGTGGTGGCAAACACATTATGGACATGTAGAATCACGCCATGACTGAAAAAGCGTTTATTGCATTAGGCAGCAATGTTGATAGCCCACGGCAACAAGTTGAACGCGCTGTTCAAGCCATCCGTTTATTGCCATCATGTAAGTTGATCAAGGTTTCCCCTTTTTATGAAACCGCGCCCATGGGTTACGCCGAGCAGGATCCCTTTATCAATGCGGTTGTGTTGATAGAGACAGATTTATCGCCATTAGGGTTATTGGCGTATTTGCAAGACATTGAAAGAGCTCAGGGCCGTGTTCGTGAATTTAAAAACGGCCCGCGTACAATTGATTGTGATTTGGTTTTGTTTGGATCGCGTGTGTTGAATTTGCCTGAATTGATATTACCGCATCCAGGATTGATGTTCCGAGATTTTGTGCTGAGACCATTATTAGATATCGCCCCTGATTGCGCCTTGCCCGATGGGCAGTTGCTGAGCGATGTGTTGAATGAGGTCGAAGAGACGTTTGTTTTTTAGGGATACCCCCTCCCTAAAAAGAGGACGTGAGCTGCAGACTTGCGTGGCAGGTGACGATTTCTGTAATTTTACTAGGGCCTGTTGACATTTCACATAGGCAGCCACATGACGCTGCAAGCCATAGCCACCATTGATACGTAATTTCTCTTTAATTTATCATATCGAGTTGCAATAGCGCGGAAGTGTTTGAGTCGTGCAAAAGCATTTTCAA
>JBIOEA010000054.1:0-8945 GCA_044445605.1 Gammaproteobacteria bacterium
ACGCGCTACAAACGTAGCTGATGAAGATCTGCAGTTTTACATGGAAGGTGTTGGCATGCCTGCGCCAGCAGATGAAAAGCAAGTAGATGAAACAAGTTTACAGGATGTTGAGGACAAAATAGAAGAACTCGATTATGCATCTGATGTTTCACCGAAAACAAGCACGAAATACCCGCTAACCTTTTCAAAAGTATCTGATTATGCAAGGAAGACAAATCCTTCAACATTAACTGCAGCTCTTAAAGCTTAGAGCCCTATGTGCTCAATTTTTACGCCCCCGCAATCATCATCTCACCCATGAGCAAAGAGCCGATCTGGACTTGCCCACGTGTATCGACGTCATTACCAACGGCAACGATATTCGCAAACATATCTTTCAAATTGCCAGCAATGGTCACGCTTTCAACGGGGAACTGAATTTCTCCATTCTCAACCCAGAACCCAGCCGCGCCGCGGGAATAATCACCGGTCACAATATTCACGCCTTGGCCCATTAATTCCGTCACATACAATCCTCGGCCCATTTGTTTCAACAGTGCTGGCAAATTCTTTTCACCGGGGGTGACGATAACGTTATGCGCACCACCTGCATTCCCTGTTGTTGCCATGTGCAAACGACGCGCAGTATAAGTATTCAATAAATACCCTTCCAATACACCCTTTTTAATCAAATGACGATGAACCGTTTGCACGCCTTCGTTATCCGCGTTGCACGATGCAACTCCTTTCAATAAAAAAGGATTATCTTCGATATTCATGAAGGCAGGGAACAACGTTTGCCCCAACGCGCCGCACAAAAACGATGATTCACGATACAGCGAACCACCGCTGATAGCCGACAATAAATGATGAATAATCCCCGCAGCAATCGGCGGATCAAACAACACCGGCGCACGCGTTGTCGCAATCGGGCGGGAATCCAGCCGAGCCACGGTCCGCTGCGCTGCTTGGGCAGCAATTTCAACGGACGGCATCAAATCATGGTAATCGCGACGAGAATCATACGCATAATCGCGCTGCATTTTGCCATCTGTTTCAGCAATCAGCACGCACGATAAACTGTGCCGCGTTCTCGCTTCAGCTTCATAAAACCCCAAACTGTTGCCGAACGTTTGAATCGCGCGTTGTGTGGACACATGCACGCCTTCGGATTGTTTAATTTTTTCATGTTGGCTCAGCGCCGTTTTTTCCAACGCGATGCCCAATTCGATCGCGGCAGCCGGGGTGATATCCCAAGGATGATCAAGCGACAGGGGTTTAAAATGTTTAGCCAATTCGCCAGGCGCTGGCAAACCTTCATAAGGATCTTCTTCGAGCGCATCCGCCATGTCTAACGCACGTGCTACTGCTGTGTCGATCGCATCATGGGAAGGATCAGATATCCCAACCGTCGCTTTCTTTTTATCACGGTACACGCTGATCGCAATCGCTTTTTCACCCGTGAATTCCACGGTTTCAACATCCTGGTTTCGCACCATGACATCAAGCCCTTCAATGCGCGTGAGCATCACTTCGCAATCGGTGGCGCCGCCCGCTTTGGCTTTTGCCAAGGCGTAGGAAACTGTTTCTTTAAATGCTTGAGTTGGCATAAAAACCTCTATTCGTGATGTGTTCCGCCGACGGTCATTTCATCCACCCGCAGGGTAGGTTGCCCCACACCGACCGGGACGGATTGCCCTTGTTTACCGCAAACGCCGACACCTTGGTCGAGTTCCAGATCATGTCCAACCATGGAGACTTTTTGCATCGCTTCAGGGCCCATGCCGATCAACGTGGCGCCTTTGACAGGGCGAGTAATTTTACCGTTTTCAATTAAATACGCTTCGCTGGTTGTGAAAACGAATTTACCGGAGGTGATATCCACTTGGCCCCCCGAAAAATTCACGGCATAAATGCCTTTTTCGACGCTGGCAAGAATGTCACCCGGTTCACTTTTCCCTGCCAACATATAAGTATTCGTCATGCGGGGCATCGGCAAGTGTGCGTATGATTCACGACGGCCATTGCCGGTAGGGGTCATGCCCATTAACTTCGCATTCATTTTATCTTGCATGTAATTTTTTAGGATACCGTTTTCGATAAGTGTCGTGCATTGTGACGGAACACCTTCGTCATCGATCGTGAGCGAACCACGACGATTCGGGATGGTGCCATCGTCAACAATCGTTACGAGCGGATTGGCAACGAGCTCACCCATGCGGCCGGCATAGAAACTGCTGCCCTTGCGATTGAAATCGCCTTCAAGGCCATGTCCGACGGCTTCATGCAATAACACGCCAGGCCAGCCTGGACCAAGTACAACCGGCATCACACCAGCAGGCGCTGGTACCGCGTCTAAATTTAAGAGTGCAAGGCGAACTGCTTCAGAAGCAAATTTTTCCGCTGTTTTAATATCAATGAGGCCGCGATAATCAGTACGACCGCCACCACCGGAGAAACCTTGTTCCCGACGGCCATTTGATTGCGCAATGACGCGCACATCTAAACGGACGAGCGGGCGAATATCAGCAGCCAGCGTACCATCTTGTGACATGACCAAAATGACTTCGTGCGATGCGGTGAGGCTCGTCACGACTTGTGTGATACGGGGATCGAGCTTACGTGCAAAGCGATCGATGTGTTGAAGTACCGCCATTTTTTCGGCAGTCGTCACGCTGTTGAGTGGATCAATCGATGAGTACAAGGGTTTGGGGGAAATACGACGAAGGTCGGCAGGGATCCCATTCCCACCCGAGCGTGCAATGCTTTTAGCCGCGGTGGTGGCTTTTTCAAGTGCAGGCAGGTACAGTTCATCGCTGTAAGCAAAGCCGGTTTTTTCGCCACTGATGGCGCGAATGCCAACGCCTTTATCCAAACTGAAACTGTTGCCTTTGACTTTGCCGTCTTCCAATGCAAAATGTTCGTGTTGAATGGCTTGGAAGTACAAATCGGCTTGATCAATCGCATTACCGTGGAGACGAGATAACAGCCCCGTCAATTCATGTTCGGTTAAGGCTGTAGGAGCCAGTAAAATTTCTTTCGCTTGAGTGATTAGATCTGTCATGGAAATATGCTCACCGCTTTAGGGACGCTTTAGGAAAAAGAAGAGTGTATCATAGTTTCCGTGACGACATAATCCAAGCGCACATCATGAGGGTGTTGAACCAATGTTGGCTGGCATTGAAAATCATAGGCCAAGCCGATGAGGCGAGGGCGTTCAGGGCGAGGGGTTTTGTTCACGAATTCAAACGTTGTATCGTAATAGCCTGCGCCGGTACCAAGCCGTTCACACCGCTGTGTAAAAGCCACGAGTGGAACGATGACGGTATCGAGTTTTTGGGGTTCGCGCGTGTGGGCGTGGGAAATAGGCTCTAAAATGCCATAGCGATTGGGTTGCAGGGCCGTATCGGGTTCGTAATGTACAAACGTGAGATGATGCGAATCGGGTGACAGCACAGGTAAATAGCATTGAATGCCATGTTCGAATAACCAGGGAAAGAGTTTCTCGGCCATGACTTCCTGTTGATAGGATAAATACACCGCAACGTGCTTGCCTTGAATCAAGCGTGCGTCGAGCAGACGCGCGGCGATGGCATCGCTACGGGTAGCAACTTCCGCCGGGGAAAGGGCCAGTCGTTGGTGTTTGAGTGATAAGCGCATGGGCATTCGCTTTTATTGAATAAGGGTATTAAATAAGGTGCACACGGAATCCAGGTAAGCCTTACGCCTTGAACCATAAGGTTCAAGTCGGGAAAAGATATGTCGCATCAGGCTTCCGAGACGTACTCGGCTTGCACAACAGCAACAGTGATCGTATTCCCTGGGCACAGGAGAATCGGCTCAAGACACCCAGCTTACGCAGTCAATGTGCACCGCATTTAAATCGGTTCTAGTGCACCCTCTAACGTTGCGGTTAGGGATCGCACTTTGGCTTCCATAGAATCCCTATAGTCTAACGATTGACCCCTCTGTGTCAATAGCTCGTGAGCTAAATCGAGCGCAACCATGATGGCGATGCGTTCGGGAGCGGCTGTCGTATGCATTTTTTGCAACGCTTTAACCTTCTGTTCAAGGTATTGGGCCGCTTCTTTGAGTTGAGGGGCTTCGTTGGAAGGGCAGGCCATTTTATATGGCTTGCCCAGAAGTTGAATTTGAATCGTTTCTTTATTGAGGCTCATGTGTTGTTGCGTCCATTGCATTTAAATGTTCAAGTACACGTTCAATTCTAGCACGGGCTTGGGCATGTTTCTCTTGCCATTCCGTACGTTCTTTTTCAAGTTCGTCAACCATCTCGCGTAAAAAGGCATTCTCTTCCTTCATTTTCTGGCTGTTGCGAACGAGTGATTCAATGCGGGTTTCGAGTTGTTGAAAAAGTGTATCAGACATGGTAATTCCTTTTGAGGTACGGCAAATAGGTAGTGTATCAAAGCTAGATAAAATATCCAATTGGTACAAGCGGTTATTTGAGGTAGAATAAAGCCCAGGATCATCACTCAAAGGTTAGTTAAATGTCAGAAATCAAGCAACTCCCCACATTTGAAGATGCAGCGTTATTATTTTTACGCACACGATGCCATATTAATCCGAGTTACACGCATGGGTATTGGGCTGGATTGATATGCGGAGGCCAAAGTGTTTCCCCGAAAGATTGGGTTGAGGCGATATACGAAAAAGAAGGGGCATGGGATGATCTGGATCCCTTATTGGCGCGGTTTTTTCTTGTCGTGGCAGAGGTGACGGTTGAGCAATTATCCGATCCGCATTACGCATTCCAGTTATTATTACCAGACGATGAAGATCCGATCGATGATCGGTTGACATCGTTATGTGATTGGGTGAGCGCCTTCTTGAAGGGATTTGAAGCGCAGGGCAAGATCCAGCCACGCCCCATGTTATCAGAAGAATCGAAAGAGGCTTTGAAGGATCTGCAAGAAATCACAGAGTTATCAGTGACATTTAATGATGCAGAAAGCGAAGAGCAAGACTATGCTGAAGTAGTGGAATACGTACGGTTGGCCGTGTTGTTATTGCATCAAGAAATGTTGAATGCACGCAGCCAAGGTGCTGAGCATCCGCCGTATATTCATTAAAATTCCAAACGCCTCCCTTTGTAAAGGGAGGTGGCCCGAAGGGTCGGAGGGATTTTTTAAACCCCAGGAGCATGTTGTGCCAAACAAATCAACCTACGAATCGCGCCGAGCGACTCTCCTCGCATTACTGCCTGACAATGCCATTGCACTGATACCGGCTGCGCCGACGCGGATGCGCACGGAAACGGCAGAGCACGCCTACCGTCAAAGCAATGATTTATTTTATTTCACCGGTTTCACTGAAAAGAATGCATTACTGGTATTGATATCGGGCCCCAATCCTCAAACGTTATTATTTTGCGAACCGAAAGATCCGGTGCGGGAATGTTGGGAAGGCAGCAGCCTGGGTGTCGAGCAAGCGCCATCTGCATTAGGCGTGACAAAAGCCTTTTCCTACAAACAGTGTTCTGAATTATTGCCATCATTACTGGCCAATAAAACGCTTTTTGCGAATATGATCGCGCTTAAAAAGCTCCCATGGCTTGAAGATTGTGTCAATGCGCATGGTGTTACGACGGCTGAACCTTTACATCACATCACAAACGAAATGCGGTTATTCAAATCGCCGGAAGAATTAACGTTGATGCAAAAAGCGGCTGACATCTCGGTATTGGCACATCAAGCAGGGATGTGTTCGGTGAAGCCTGGGATGTATGAATATCAACTCGCCGCGATTTACGAATATGTCTTTGCGAAAGAAGGCGCACAAGCACCGGCATACACATCGATTGTGGGTGGCGGCAAAAATGCATGCATATTGCATTACGTATCCAATCGTGATCGTTTTGAAAAAGACACCTTGGTGTTGGTGGATGCTGCTGCGGAGTATGAAGGCTATGCGGCGGACATCACGCGCACATTTCCTGTGTCCGGTAAATTCACGGGTCCACAGCGTGACTTATACAATCTCGTGTTAGCCGCGCAAGAAAACGCGATTACACACATGAAACCTGGCTCGACGTTCAAGCGCATGCAAGATGCGGCATTGGAAACATTAACGCAAGGTTTAATGGATCTCAAGATTTTAAAAGGCACGCTAGAAGAAAACATCGAGAAAAAAACATACCGTGATTATTACATGCATTCTGCTGGACACTGGCTAGGTTTAGATGTACATGATGTGGGGAATTATCAACACAATGAAGCGCCACGTTTATTTGAACCCAATATGGTGATGACGATTGAACCAGGCCTGTACATGTCGCCGAGCGATACATTGGACGAACGTTGGTGGAACATTGGGATCCGGATTGAGGACGATGTATGTATTACACCACAGGGATGCGATATTTTATCGAAAGGGTTGGTGAAAACAGTGGACGACATTGAAGCCCTGATGCGGGAGAAGCGGTTTGAATACGGAGTATGATATTGCCATTTTAGGCGGTGGTTTTGTGGGGCATACATTATTACGCGTATGTGCCGAGTTAGGATTTAACGTGTGTTTGGTGGAAGCAAAGGCACCAACGCACTCACCGTCGAGTGATGGCCGTGCGATTGCATTGTCCTATACATCCGTTGGGTTATTAAAGCGATTACATGTCTGGGATGAATTAGCGCTTGTTGCGACAGAGATTCAGCGTGTGCAGGTCTCATCGAAAGGCCACTTAGGCACGATGGTGTGCGATGCGCATGATTTAGGTATTCCCTACTTAGGACAGGTCGTGCCGGCTCCCATACTGGGTTCCACGCTTGTAGGGGCGAAACATCTTTCGCCCTCTGCCATCATCATCGACACGGTCACTGCCCTTAATGTTACGCCTGATCATGCAACGATCACGCTGAAGAACAATGACATTACTGCATCGCTGGTTTTGGCGTGTGACGGGACAGAATCCTTCTGCCGTGATTATTTAAACATCGAAGCAGAAGAAAAAATATCAAATAAAAAAGCGCTTGTCTTTAACATTCAAATGGAGAAGCCGCACAACCATACGGCATTTCAACGATTAATGCCACACGGCGTGACGGCATTATTGCCCTTGCCTGACAACAAAATGACGGTGGTTTTATCGTTAGAAGATAATGGCGCGGATGAGATGAACACACTCTCAGACGATGCATTATCAGACGCCCTGAAAGACATTTGGGGCGGTCGCTTTGGCGCGATGCGCGTACAGGGCCCACGATTTGTGTACCCATTAAAGCAGGTATACGCGAGAACGCCGGTGATGGGTCGGGTGATATTGATGGGCAACGCCGCGCACACATTAAACCCGATTGCAGCGCAGGGCTTAAATTTGGCATTTCGAGACATAGCTGTTTTGCATGACATATTAGAAGACGCGAAAGCATTATCGAAAGATCTCGGTGACTATGTACCTCAAGTGTATTTGAGTCGTATTCAACCGGCACATGAACGCATGGCCCGCATCACAGATGTGATGGTAAACATTTCATATGCAGCATCGTTATCGCCATTTCAGGGAATGGGCTTGTCGCTGTTGCAGCATTTGCCGTTAGTAAAAGACAAGTGGGCGAAGGTATTTTCGGGATTGGATGCAAATGACTTTTTACCTCCTTCTAAAGGGGATAGCCGAGTATTTCGAGACGGAGGTTTTTCATACGATGCCATCATCATGGGCGCGGGCTTGGTGGGAACAACACTGGCCTTGGCGCTGGAGCAAGCGGGCTTTAAAGTTGCATTGATTGATGCAAAGCCACGTTTATCGCTTGAAAATGCGAATGATTTACGTACGGTCGCGCTATCGTTAGCGTCGGTCAAGTGGTTGCAGCGCACGGGTGTATGGGCGGCATTAAGTGACGAAGAAAAATCACCCTTTACAAAGATGTGCATTTTTGAGCCGAACCAACGTGAGGCGTTAACATTTGATGCACAAGAAGCGGGACTGCCATGCTTAGGTTATATGGTGTCGCATGATCGCTTATTATTGAAAGCGCAGTCGTTATTAAAGTGTGCGACGTTTTTTGACACACGCATGAATACGTTAGACGAGGTCAGAGCGTACGATGCAAAAATGATCTTGGGTTGTGATGGGGCGGATTCATTTTTACGCAATGTCCTTGGGGGCACGCAGCAAACGCACCCATACGGACAAAGTGCTTTAGTGGCTGAATTGGAATCGGAGCATTGGCACGAACACACGGCATTTCAATCATTCGCACAGGGGCAAGTGATGGGTTTATTGCCCCTGCATGATAGGCATCGCTTGAACATGGTGTGGAGTTTAGAGACAGAGATGGCGAAAGCGATGATGCTGTTACCCCCTGAAGCATTGAATGACCGTATTCAAGCCGTTTTTGGTGATCGTTTAGGGAAGTTGACCTTGACGTCACGTGTGGGGATGTTCCCATTGATGGCCCGCCATGCACATCAATATGGCGTTGACGACGTGATTTTATTAGGTGATGCGATTCATACGGTGCACCCATTGGCAGGGCAGGGCGTGAATCTGGGCTTTCTAGATGCATCATCATTGTGTGAGATATTAATTGCGGGCGGGGGCAATGTTCGTGCTCGATTTGAACGTGAACGTAAGGCTCATAATTTCTTGATGACGCATTTGATGACAGCGTTGAAGCAAGGTTATGCGCAGGAAGGCATGCTGGGTCATGTTCGTCGAATGGGCGTGAAGGTGTTGAACCGTTTGCCAGTGATTAAAAAGTTGTTGGCGAATGCATTAGTGTAAGATTGCCTTTTGCGCCTTTTTAAAGGGGCAGCCTGTAGGGGCGAAACATCTTTCGCCCATCCGAGGTGGGGGTTTGGGGGTCTTCGCCCCCTTTGTAAAGCTGCTCGTTACCCATAAGTCGACGCTTTAAAGGGGACTTTTCCATAAAATTACGGTAGGATGATGCCTTTAATTAACCACCATATCAAGGAGGATTTAGGTGAATCACAAGGAAGTTAAGCAATCC
>JBIOEA010000055.1:0-8937 GCA_044445605.1 Gammaproteobacteria bacterium
ACCAAGACATGGATGCTCACATCAAACATTTAAATGAAACAATCGAGAAAATGGATACTGAAAACAAAGCACTAAATACAACAAACCAAGACATGGATGCTCACATCAAACATTTAAATGAAACAATCGAGAAAATGGATGCTGAAAACAAAGCACTAAATACAACAAACCAAGACATGGATGCTCACATCAAACATTTAAATGAAACAATCCGTCATATCGATGATCACACGAACCATTTAAGCACAACCATTCACACAGTAGACGCACACAACAAATACTTAACCGAAACAATTGATAAAATGAATGCTTACATTAATGATTTAAACACCCATATTATATACAAAGAAAGCGTGCACCAACAACATGTAGACAACCTGATCCGTCAATTTCACGCATCAAAGACTTGGAGGCTCACTCAGCCAGCCAGGCTAGTTTACCGCCAGGTTAGGTCTTTGTTTCGACGTTAAGAGAGTGATCTTATGAAGAAAGCATCCAACGTAGAGTCTCTTCGAAATCGAATTCCGTACAAGTCCCGATGATTCGTGTTAGTTTACTGCTATCACCGACAAGCGTACGAACTTCGTTTTGGCGGACAAACAAAGGGTTCACATTCACCCCAATGCTATGCCCAGTCAAACTCTCGCACATCCCAATAACCCGCTTCAGAGAATAAGCTTTACCTGTGCAAATATTCACTACACCAGCCACATGTTCTTTTTCAACTAATTTTCTGTATACTTCTGCAACTCTACGAACATCACCAAACTCTCGAGATACATCCAAATTCCCTAACTCTATCATGGGGGCTTTCATTTTAAAATGTGAAACAATTTTGGGGATCAAGAAACGATCGGATTGGCCAACACCAGTATAGTTAAAAGGACGGACAATACAAATCGGCAACTTATCCGACCACAATGCAGACATATATTCCATGGCCAATTTACTGACAGAATAGTCATTTGCAGGGTGAAGTGGAGAATCTTCAGATAGCATGCCTTCCGTGCTGTTACCATACACATTGCCTGTACTGGCCAAAATCACACACTTCAGTTCGGTGACATGCTTAAACAGCGATTCTAGCAAGTTACGTGTGCCCAATAAATTGACCTGGTATATCTGATTGATATCTTCATTTTGCACGAAAGAAATTCCGGCTAGATGAATGACGGCTTCAGGTAAGATACCTGCGACTTCATCATCAACCGCTGGCGCTTGCATCAAATCAGATGTTAGCCCAACCACCGTATGGCCATGCGCCTCCAGTTCCTCACGGATATATTTCCCCGTAAAACCTTCCAAACCAGTCACCAGGACACGCATTAAAACGAGCTCCCGGTGGCCGCACGCTTCAAATCAGCTGTCACCATCATGTTGCACAGTGTCTCAAGCGATGTGGCTGGAACCCAACCTAATTCGCGTTTTGCCTTTTCAGGGCTTCCTATTAATAAATCAACTTCCGCAGGACGATAATATTTCGGGTCGATGACAACAACGGTTTTGCCTGTTGCGGCATCCATTCCGCGCTCATTTTCATCTTTACCTTCCCAATCTATGTTTATGTCAACAGCTTTGAATGCAAGTGAAACAAAATCCCTTACCGTTTCTGTTCGTCCGGTTGCAAGTACGTATGTATCTGGTGTTGCTGCCTGAAGCATTAAATACATCCCCTCAACATAATCTTTTGCATAACCCCAGTCTCGTTTTGCATCAATATTACCTAATGCAAGCTTTTCTTGTTTTCCTAGTTTAATGCGAGCAACTGCATCTGTGATTTTACGAGTAACAAATTCTAATCCACGTAACGGTGACTCATGATTAAATAAAATACCACTTGCACCAAAGATGTCATAAGACTCACGATAGTTAATGGTCATCCAATGCGCATATAATTTTGCTACACCGTATGGGCTACGCGGATAAAATGGAGTTGATTCTGTTTGGGGAACTTCCTGCACCTTACCAAACATCTCAGAAGTTGACGCTTGATAAAAACGAATTTTTGGATTGATGATCCGAATGGCTTCCAATAAGTGGACAGGCCCTAATCCTGTGATTTCCGCAGTAGCAATAGGCTGATCGAATGAAACACCCACGAAGCTTTGTGCCGCCAAATTATAAATTTCTTCTGGCCTAATTTTTTCAATCAAACGAATAGCAGCACTTAAATCTGTTAAGTCATATTCAACCAAATGAAAATGAGGATGGTTTTGAATGCCAAGCTCGGCAATACGCCAAAAATTGGTCGACGATGTCCTACGGTACGTCCCGTAAACAGAACAGCCTTTGTCAAGAAGCAAGGTGGCCAAATAAGCCCCATCTTGCCCAGTAATCCCCGTCACTAGCGCTGTTTTCATGCACAATACTCCCCAAAAAAGACTTGGTCATCATATAGGTGGTTATAGTATAAATCAAGCGCATATGATACCATTTACCTTTAATGTTTAAGCAATAGGTGAGGCCCTGCCCGATGAATCGAACGTATAGATACGGTGTCAACATCAGGACCGCATTACGCTGCCCCCTCACTCAATCGCCCCCTGATGTTGCTTTAACAGTGACTCCGTTTTCTGAATCAATACGCGAAATGAGGAATACTCCCGCGAAATGGCCATCAAAATCTATATTGCGACAGATAGCCAGAACAATATACACAAAGACAATCCCCACTTCCATCCAACCTTACGCGTTGAAACAGTATAATCGCCTGATTTCACGATCCAAACGAGCATGGAAACGGCTTAAACTTTTGCTTAAGGAATGTTGATGAAAATTGCTTTGTGCTCTTCATTCGTTCCTTTTGTCCTAGGCGGTGCTCGCAATATTGTTGAATGGCTGGAGGTCAAGCTTCTCGAGGCAGGCCATGAAATAGAACGAGTTTACCTGCCCCATGTTGATGATCCAAATCTACTTGTTGAACAAATGTCAGCCTATCGATGGATTGACCTCGCGTCTTCAGCCGACCGCATTATCTGTTTTAGACCACCAGCACATTTCATCCCACATCCTCATAAAATTCTTTGGTTCATTCACCATATTCGAGTATTTTATGATCTCTGGGATAGTCCCTATGCTGCCCACCTACATACCCCTAAATACGAAGGCGTGCGTAACATGCTTCATAGTGTCGATACAGCAGCCATGCACGAAGCTAAACGTATTTTCACCATCTCAGATGTTGTCACCAAGAGACTTAAGAAATTTAATAATGTAGACAGCGAAGTACTTCTTTATCCGGTGCTGGAGCCTGAACGTTTTCATTGCCGTTCGTTCAATGATGAAATTGTTTGCATCTCACGGTTAGAACACCATAAACGCCAACATCTACTGATAGAAGCACTGCAGCATACAACGACACCCGTTAAATTACGATTCTGTGGTGCGGCATCGGATGTCCAGTACCTAAATACACTCACAAAACTTATCAAACAATTTAACTTGCAACATAGAGTTTTTCTTGAAAACAGGTGGATAACGGAAAATGAAAAAATTGACTATCTTGCCAACTGTCTAGCAGCAGCTTACCTACCTCACGATGAGGATGGTTATGGTTATTCGAGTTTAGAAGCATGCCATTCAGGCAAACCTCTTCTAACCGTATCTGATTCGGGGGGGGTCCTTGAACTGATTCAGAATGGTATTAATGGATTCGTCACTCCCCCCGAACCAAAAGCCATTGCAGCAGCCATGGACAACCTATACAGGAATAAAGCAATGGCGCGCAAAATGGGCCAGAACGCGGTCGAACGCATTGATGAGCTCAATATTAATTGGCACAGTGTTATTGAGAGATTATTATCATGAAAGTTCTTATTGTTAATGCCATGGTTCCGTATGTCTGGGGCGGGGCAGAAGAATTAGCATCTCATTTACAAAAAAATATCATCATTGCTGGACATGAAGCTGAAATACTGCGCATACCCTTCCAATGGGATCCCGCTACTCGTATCCCATCTCAAATGCTGATGGCAAGCTCCTTTCAGCTTGAAAACGTGGATCTTGTTATTGGCCTAAAATTTCCTGCCTATTTGATTCAGCACCCCAAAAAAACATTATGGATATTACACCAGTTTCGGCAAGCCTATGACATGTACGATGCAGGGCACACACATTTAAATAATGGCAAGCAAGAAGAGGATATTCACAAACTGATTATCCACGCAGATAATGCATGCTTCGAAGAAAGCAGAAATATTTTTACCATCTCTGACGTTACGCGCGATCGCTTGGCTAAGTATAACCATGTCGAAGCTGAAGTTTTGCGTCACCCACTTAATGATCCAGAGCTTTTCCCTGGAGGTAAATCTGAGGGGTATATATTTGCTGGGGGAAGAATAAACAATATAAAAAGACAACACTTGTTACTCGAAGCCATGGCGCAAATACCCTCTCCTCCACGGCTTATCATTGCCGGGCCTCCTGACTCCCCCGAGGATGCTCTTAGACTTGAGCGTCTGGTGGAAAAATTTGGCTTAAAGGACTCAGTAAAGCTTGATCTGCGATTTATGCCTCGCCAAGAATATGCAGACTATATTAATGGGGCTTCTGCCGTTGCCTATATTCCATTCGATGAGGATTCATTAGGTTATGTCACCATGGAAGCCGCAACAGCTGGAAAACCTATTTTAACCACAACCGACAGTGGTGGTGTGCTGAGCTTAGTGAAACATCTTGAAACGGGATGGGTGAGCGAGCCAACCCCTCTTTCAATTGCCGATACATTAAGTAAAATATCAGCCAGCGGAGAATTATCAGAGATGGGTCAATGTGCACGTGACTTAATCTTAAGCATGGAGCTGAACTGGCCCAAAACTGTGGAGACATTGCTGAGATGAAATTCATGATTTTTACACCGGCAGCATTAACCTCCGCTATTGGGCGGATGGCCTTTATTGTCAGTCAGGCATTAATAGCAGGGGGCCACGAGGTTAATCATGTACGCACTGAATGCAATGATCTCATCGACACACCTACACATCCCTTTAACGGTTCTTGCATACCTTGGACCGACATCGACGCCGTGGCAGCACTATCGCATCGTACAGACATCGTCATCTATCATATTGGAAATAATCCAGCCTATCACATAGGTGGTTTATCATGGATTCCCCATCTGCCCGGCATCATTTGTTTGCATGATTTTTTTGTTGGGAGTTTGTTTTTTGAATTGGCAAAAGGAAATCACGAATATGCCGCTGATATCATCATGGCATGGTATGGCGAACCCATACCAGATGGCTATTGGACATATAATGACGCAGATAATTTGGTTAATGATACCAAAGACACTCTTCCGATGACTGAGTGGATATGCTCCTATGCCACAGCGGTGATGACACACAGCTGTTGGGCCATTGATAGAGTTCTTGCCTCATGCCCTGGTCCCGTCCAGGTGGCCGCCCTACCCATCAGCATCTCCAAAACAGACTGTCATTTCGCAGCACCTAAATTGAATACATTATTTAATGTCTTGACCGTTGGAGACGTTAATAACAACAAACGAATCGACAAAGTCATTCAGGCCATTGGATCCAGCTCTCTTTTACGCTCAAAAACGATTTATCGCGTGGCAGGAAATATTGACGTCGAAAAACGTGAGAAACTCACACAGTTAGCAAATAGTTTACAAGTAACACTTGTTCTCCTAGGGAAAGTAGATGATGCAACACTGAATTATCTTTTCGAGGAAGCTGATGTCGTTACCTGCCTCCGATGGCCATGCATAGAGTCAGCATCCGCATCCCTCATCGAAGCGCTGCTTCATGAGAAAGCGACCATTGTTACACACTCAGGCTGTTACAGCGAACTACCTGATGATTATGTCATAAAAATCAACATTCAAAATGAACATTCTGATCTTGTTGCTGCACTTGAATTCCTCCATGGGAATCCCGAAAAACGTCGCGCCATGGGGAAAAATGCTGCTGTATGGGCAAAAACGGCTTTTTCAGCCACTCATTATGCCAACGAATTAGTAAAGCTATCACTACTGACATTGGATGCTATCCCAATCCTTAATGCCACGAAATCTTTTAAAAAGATCATGGCATCTTGGCATGGGAACCCAGCACTGAACATACTAGACGAGAATATAAAGCCATTGCTTATTTTTGAATCTTATTAGGCACCACTAACAATGGACAAACTTATGAAAACACATTTATGGAAACTATCACCCTATTTGGTCATAGCACTCGTTGTTTTAATCTATTTCATATTCGTTGCATTCAAATTCCCCCTCCATCGTGTTGGAGATGGGATGGAATACTACGGTTTATATTATGCATGGGATATATCACATAGACCGTGGATGACGCCTCAAGCCTTTGAAGCTTATGACCAATTAGTGGCTTCCAATCAAATTGTAGGAATGCTGCCCGGGGATTTCCTTAAACAAGCGTTTCCTGCTTTGCAGCTAGGAAAAACAATGGATTTTAACCATTTCTGGTTTTATAGCTTCCTAGCCTTTTTATGCAATAAAATGGCTGGATTATTAGGTGTCCACCTGCAAATTCATCAAAGCTTTTTAATGCTTCATTGCATATTATTGACCACAACAACCTGGATTTCCTACAACTTTTTCAAGTGGCCCGGTGTATTCATTGTTCTTCTCATGACGTTTCTCTCGCCAATTTTGTGGTTTACCAATAAAGTACATACTGAATTTTTTACTTATTGTCTCGTATTGTCGGCGGTCATGCTAATATATTCGAAAAAATATATACCATCTGCCTTATTCCTTGCCATAGCTTCAACACAAAACATAAGTTTTGCGCTCATCGCGGCAATACCTCTACTATATAGGGTAACACTAGAGCGAAAAAAGCCCTATACACTCGCTGATGTCATGATATGCTCATCAATAGCCATCCTTATACTCGCACACCCAGTGTACTATTTTTCTAGATACGGCGTAGTTAGCCCTCAGTTTTTAGCAGGTGGGGCATCTTTAGGTGGAAATTTATCTACCTTTTACATCTGGCTCATTGACCCAGACCTTGGCCTACTACCTAACTGGCCCATTGGTCTGTTAGCATTGCTCTCTGGCTCTATGCTTTGGCTTTTCAATAAACAAAGCCGACAATCGCCTATCAACAAAGCGTATTTGATGTTTTTCGTATTCTATATGTTAATCAACTTTTATGCTCACTCTTCAACCATGAATTTAAACTCGGGCGCAACGCCTGGCTTAGCCAGGTATGCTCTATGGTATTTGCCCCTAGCATTCCCTCCATTATATTGGATGTTGAATTCAATTAATTGGAGACAAAAAAAGTTTCTTTTAATCATGCCACTTGCTTTATTTCTTGCTTATTTTTCACTGAAAAGCAATAATCCTAAAAAACACGAAAGCTACACGACCCCCACCAGGCTCTCCTATTTCATCCAATCAAAAACCCCCTGGCTATACAACCCACCTGAGGAAGTATTTCTCGAAAGATATTCTGGTTTTGGGGAATCTGCTTACGCCCTCACCATTAAGATAGTGACAGGTCCGGATTGTCAAAAATTACTCGTATTTAACGATAGCACAAAAGAAAACGTAACCTTTCCTGAGAAATGTCATTTTGACGCCAGTAAGCTTCGCTCCTTTATAGATTCGAAGGCATTCTCAAATGAAAGATCACAGTACTACTATCTTACCGAAAAAGAATCAAATGCTCTTAAAAAATGACGGTCAACTTATGGCGATAGGAAAGATTTGTATAACAATATTGCTTCCGGAGTAAGACAAAATGCTGTTCAATAGTGAGTTATTCCTATTTATTTTCTTACCATCGATATTTTTACTATTTTACACCTTAAAGAAAGGCGGCAGTAATTTTATTTTACTGCTTGCCAGCATGCTTTTCTATGCCTGGGGTGAGCCACGCTTCTTTCCTGTTATTTTACTTTCCGTTCTCATAGATTACTGGCTTGGAGCAAAAATTGCAGCGAACCAATATCCGCGCCTGTTTATAACGATAGGCGTCTGTTCAAATGCATTCTTACTTATATATTTTAAATACATGGATTTCTTTATTAGCGCAACAAACAGCTTTCTTCCTAGCCATGAAATTCCATTACTTAATATTGCGCTTCCTATTGGAGTTTCCTTCATTGTTTTCGAAAAAATTACCTATTTAGTTGATATTTACAGAAAGCATTGTTTGCCAGCTACCTCAATAGCAAGCTATTTGCTTTATGTTTTTTTATTCCCCAAATTATTAGCTGGTCCCATCATTAAGTACCATGATATTGCACATCAACTGAATGGGCCCACGCATAAAATGAAGGACGTAGGAATTGGTTTCAAAAGATTTTTGCTGGGTCTGGTAAAAAAGGTTTTATTGGCAGATACACTGGGAGAAGTTGCCGATGCAGTATTTGATACACCAGCGAATGAACTCATTTTTCTGCAAGCTTGGTTTGGTGTATCCTGCTATACGCTGCAAATATATATGGATTTTTCAGCATACTCTGATATGGCAATCGGTCTTTGCCGTATGTTCGGCTTTAGATTGCTTGAAAATTTTAACATGCCATACATCTCAAAGAATTTCACGGAATTTTGGCGAAGATGGCACATATCTCTTTCTAGTTGGATAAAGGAATATCTTTATTTGCCAATGGGAGGCAACAAAAAAGGTGGGCTTAGAACTTACTTTAATCTTTGGGTTTGTTTCCTATTATCTGGTCTCTGGCACGGTGCAAGCTGGATCTTTGTCTTATGGGGCGCCTATAATGGGATATTTCTGATCATAGACAAATTGTTTTGGGTAAAAGCAAGTCGTAAGCTACCTGGAATCCTAAACCGGAGCGTGCCAGGGGAAATGAGACAAAAGTTGTCTTGAATTAAATACATTAAGCCACAATGACCTCCTGCTGTAAAGCCCCCAAAGCCACCGTTTGAGGAGGATTTATATAAACAGCGGCAGGCAATGCCTTTAACTG
>JBIOEA010000056.1:0-8927 GCA_044445605.1 Gammaproteobacteria bacterium
CTTTACAAAGGGGGCACTAGAGTATTAGGAATACTCGGCTGCCCCCCTTTACAAAGGGGGCCTAAGACATTGAGCCCTACAATAACTGTAGCAGCTCCGCATGAACCTGCTCAACATCCAAGGCCGCATCAATCGTCACAAACCGGGGGCAGCCATCTGCATCCGACATCGCCCACTCCTGATAATACGCAATCACAGGTTCAGTTTGCGCATGGTAAACCGATAAACGTTCACGGATGACTTCCGGATGATCATCGGTACGTTGTTCCAAATCTTCACCTGTCACATCGTCTTTGCCAGCTACTTTCGGTGGGTGTAACTCTGTGTGGTACACGCGCCCTGAAGCTGCATGCACACGGCGGCCACTCAAACGTTCCACAATTTCTTCATCTTCAATCTCAAAATTTACAATCAAATCAATTTGTAAACGTTGATCACGCAATGCCTGCGCTTGCGGACGCGTACGTGGGAATCCATCAAAAATAAAACCATTTTTGCAATCGGGCTGCGCAATGCGCTCCAATACCAATGGAATAATCACATCGTCAGAAATCAGTTGCCCTGCGTCCATCAAGGACTTTGCCTTCAAACCCATCGGCGTTTGTGCCGCCACCGCAGAACGCAACATGTCGCCTGTCGATATCACGGGCAGACCCAATGTTTTATGCAAAAACGCGCTCTGTGTGCCTTTGCCCGCACCCGGGGCACCTAATAATATGATCCGCATTGAAGACTCCTTCAGCCGTAATAAAATGCGCTTAACACGCTGCCATAACGCTTCTTGCTCATCGAGCGATAGTGTACCAAACGGCGTGCCATTCGCCAATGCCAAATGCTCCATCCATAAAAAACGCTTTAAAAACTTCTGGTTAGCCCTCACTAACGTGTCATGTGAACACAACCCCGTTAATCGCGCCACCTGGGTTAACGTTAAAAAACAATCACCTAATTCTTCCTGAATGTCTTCTTTTTCTTTAAAATCAATGGCTTCTATGCATTCGCGGCATTCTTCAATCACCTTCTCAAGTGCCTTGCGAGGATCATCCCAATCAAACCCGTGTGATGCCGCCATACGGCCAATTTCATCCGCTTCCAATAATGGGTTCATCAGAGGTTGTCCTCATGAGAACGAACACACTCAATCACGTTCGGTAACGACCCCAACCGCGTCAACACACGCGATAACATCGTCAGATCCGACACCTCTACCGTTAAGTTCATCCTCACCGTGCTGTCAGCTGGTTGAGACTTCGAATGAATTGTCGTCACGTTTACCTTTTCAGCTGATAACAATGACGTGATATCGCGTAATAAATCCTTCCGATCATATGAATGAATTAAAATGTTAACCGGATAGGTATGCTTCTCTGCCCCACCCCAATTCACCGCAATGATTTTTTCAGGATGCTCGGCATTTGAAACCTGAATGTTCGGGCAGTCTTTACGATGAATCGAAACACCCTTCCCGACAACCAAATAACCCAACACTGAATCACCTGGCAATGGCGAACAACATTGCGCCAATGTTGTCATGAGGTTACCCACACCATCAATCGTGATCGCATCTTTCGGCTTGATCGTCGTCACAGGCTTGCGCGGAAGCGTTTTGTCTGGCTTATGTACGTGCGGCTGCATGTCAATACCATGCCCAAAGGCCGCTTGAATCACGTGCGCCATCCGTAAATCACCACGACCCAACGCTGCCAATACATCGTCACTCGTGTGGAAATTTAATTTCTCCGCAACAGCATGCAAATCAATCGGGCCTACATCCAAACGCGCACATTCTTTTTCAAGGTATTCTTTTCCATCCTGAATGTTATCATCACGATGCTGATTCCTAAACCATGCACGCACTTTCGCTTTCGCACGAGGCGTGAATAAATAACCTGAATCACCATACAACCAATCCTTGCCCGGACGCACTTCTTTTTGCGCCAAGATTTCAATTTGATCGCTGCTATTCAATACGTACGTCAACGGCACCATGCGACCATTCACCTTCGCACCCCGTGTGCGATGCCCCAAGTCCGTGTGCACTTGATACGCAAAATCAAGCGGCGTCGAGCCTTTCGGTAAATCAACCACCTCGCCTTTGGGCGTGAAAACATAAACACGATCTTCCGTCACCGTGTTTTTCAATTCATTAAACAAATCTTCCGCGTTGCTGATTTCTTTTTGCCATTCTAATAAGGCATGCAGCCACTTCATCTTGTTTTGATCAGGCAAGGCTGTCTTCGCACCTTCTTTATAAGCCCAGTGCGCGCAAACCCCAATTTCAGATTCTTCGTGCATGGCTTGCGTTCGAATTTGCACTTCCAACACTTTGCCCTCTGGTCCAACTACCGCTGTATGCAGTGAACGGTATCCATTAGGTTTCGGTGCTGCAATGTAATCATCAAATTCTTTAGGAATGTGCGGCCACAAACGATGCACTGTCCCTAGCGCCGCATAACAATCCCCCACTTTATCGACCAGCACACGCATCGCGCGAACATCGTATACTTCTTCATATTGAATGTTTTTACGCGTCATCTTACGATAGATCGAATATATGTGTTTGATTCGACCATCAACGCGTGCTTCAATACCGTCCGCTTTTAATTCTTTTGTTAATGTGGCGATGGCTTCATCCACAGAACGCTGCCTATCCAACCGCTTTTCCGCGACGCGTTTAGCAATTTGCGAGTACTTGTCAGGTTCTAAATAACGGAAACTTAAATCTTCCAGCTGCCATTTCAAATGCCCAACACCTAAACGATTAGCAAGCGGGGCATACACTTCACGCGCCTCGACGGCTAATGTTTTTTGCACTTGTGGACTGAACTCTTTGGCAGATTCCAAGGCGGCAATATGATGACCTAATTTAATCAGCACAACACGGATGTCTTCCACCATCGCCACGAGCATCTTTCTGAGGTTATCGAGATGATGTGCGTAATCATCAAGATCGACTTCGTATGCCCTTAAATGATGTAATGCATCCATTTGATGGACGCCGAGCACCAGTTTCGCGATTTCAGGAGAATAGGTATTCTTTAAAAAGGTTTCATCCCACTTTTGATGAACAGCGAGTGGATAAATAAAGGCGGCGGCTAATCCCGCCGGGTCCAAATTGATCTCAGCCAGAATTTCAACGAGATTGGCACCCGCGATGATCAACGCAGGATCATAGGCATTCGTTTTAGCGTCAGTCAATGTACGTTCACAATGCACGCGTAACTGTTCACGGAACGGTTCGCTCATGTATGACACCACTTTTTCCAACCAAGGACGCAATGTCTCTTGTGTCAGCGGCGCATCCAATACACTGTGTCTTAACTTAGCCATGCGATCCTCGCACAAATAATGCCATTGCTTCGGTATGTTGCGTGTGGGTGAACATGTCCATCGCACAGACTTTAACCAAACGATACCCTTGTTCTTTGAATATACCAGCATCCCGCGCTAATGTCGCTGGGTTACACGAAACATATACCAAGCGCGATGGGTTCCATTGTTTCAAGTGCGCTAATATGTTTTTTGCGCCCGTGCGTGGTGGGTCGATGAGCACTTTGTCGTATGAACGGACCAGCCAAGGCGCAGCAAGCTCCGTATCATCCAAATTGGCAGCATGCCCTTCAATGTTCGTGATGTTGTTCAACGCTGCATTTTCCATCAAGCGTTCAACCATCGCTTCACTGCCCTCTACAGCCACCACGTGGGCGGCACGCTTGGCTAAGGGTAATGAAAAATTGCCTAACCCACAAAACAAATCGAGTACCCTGTCGTCTTTGGTCACATCAAGCCAGTTTAATGCTTGTGCCACCATCGCAGTGTTCATCCCTTGATTCACTTGAATGAAATCATTGGGGTGAAATTTCAACGTGATGTCTTCAACGCCCAGTGCGTACTGCAAACGCATCGGTGTGTCTGTTGACGGCCAGAGACGATGAACAGTGTCAGGGCCTTTTGGTTGCAGGTACACGTGGAGACCGATCTTTTCAGCAAAGGCTTTTAATGCCTGAATGTCTTTATCAGCGATCGACGACAAATGTCTCACGGTAATGGACGTCGCATCATCCCCGACCGATAATTCGAGTTGTGCGATGTCTAAACGGTTTTCGAATGTCTCGAATAGTGCGCGCACTTCTTCCCAGTGTTCGGAAAACTCAGGACGAATCACTGCACACGTGCTGCAATCAGCTAAATAACGTGACGATTGCTCACGGAACCCCATTAATAATTTTTCTTTTTTATTCACGTAACGCATGCCGATACGTGCACGACGACGGTAACCCACTGTGTTGCCTTGCAGTGCTGGCGTGACTTCTTCAGCGACAACGTCGCCGAAATGCTTCAGTTGTTCGATAAGATGCGCTTCTTTCATCTTGATTTGTGCCGCAGGATGCATGTGTTGTAAATCACAGCCACCACACACACCAAAATGCGGGCACGCAGCGTCGACACGTTCGGGGCTTTTTGTCATGACTTCTTTTAATTCGCCGATCGCCATGCTGCGTTTGTCTTCGGAAATCCGCACACGCACTGTTTCACCGGGCAATGCGTGTGAGACAAAACAACGCTTCCCATTTGATAAGGTACCAACGCCACGACCTTCGTGCGTTAAGGCGTCAATCGTGAGTTCTTGTTCGGTGTTTTTGATTGACGTGATTTTGGTTACAACGGTGTTCATTTGGATTCCCATTCAGTTAAAAAGGTCTGTGCGTAAGGTTTGGTGCTAAGTTGCAAGGTTTCTCTGACAAGTGCATGTTCGCGATTCAGTGCATCTTCAGTCAATTCGCCGCGCATGCGTTCAAACGCTAAATAGGTTAAATACGTATTTAACACATCGGTTTCGCAGTAATCGCGAATCTCGCTGATTTTGCCCGCTTGGTAAGCGCCCCACACTTCACTGCCGTTCATGCCCATTTTGCCGGGCAAACCTAACATCAAGGCAATATGATCCAACGGCGCAGAGGCTCTGGGTGTGTAGCCCGATAACACATCCATCAAATCAATGTGACGATAATGGTATCTATTTAAATAGTTGTTGTATTTAAATTGATTGTTGTGCTCACCGACTTCCCAGTATTGCGCGGCTGCAATACCGTGTTTTAACGCCCGATAATGCAATACAGGCAGGTCAAAGCCTGTTCCATTCCAGGAAACGAGGGTCGGGATAAACCGGTCAAGCCCGGCAAAAAAACGTTCGATAAGCTCCGATTCGGGGCTGGTTTCTTCACCCAAAGACCAGACCGTCAGCTTGTCTGCGTTCTTCATGACGCAGGAAATGGCCACGACTTTTTGGAGGTAATGTGGTAAAAATGAGGTTTGATGCGTCTGCATACGCCATGCGAATAAGGCGTTCGCGACTTCCTCGTCAGTAACATCCTGTAACTTAAGAAGTTTTCTGCCCAGTTCGCAATCCGGAACCGTCTCTATGTCAAAGACAAATACAGCCATCACGCCTCCTTTTTTGAGGGGAGTAGTATATCACAGGCGGGTGTGGGGCGTCCCCATGCGCCGTCTTCTGTAGGGGCGGTTCTGTAGGGGCGAAAGATTTTTCGCCCCTACAAAGAAAAATCCCGTACACTAAAGAGCAACGTTGCACAGCACAAGGAAGTCATATGCGCGGTCTCTACTGGTTTAGAAACGATTTACGGGTCGAAGATAATGCAGCTCTCTTCGAAGCAAGTCAACAATGCCACGACGGCATCCTCGCCGTCTACTGTATTCCCTACGAAACTTGGCGTAAACATCACATGGCTGGCTGCAAAGTTGATTTTATCCTGCGCCATCTCCCTTCCCTCGCCGAGGCACTCAGTAAACTCAATATTCCTCTACACATAGAAATTCATAAAACCTATCGCGACAGCGCACAAAAAATCGCCGAGCTCGCGTCACTTCATAAAGTGCAGGCAGTGTACTGCAATCGCGAATACGAATGGGATGAGCGCCAACGCGACCTCCTGCTCACTAACTTATTAGCACCCGACCACATCACCTTGCACACGTTCGATGAATCCGTCATCGTCCCGCCCGGGAAAGTCTTCACCGGTAAAGGTTCACCCTATACCGTCTTCACGCCATTTAAAAAAGCGGCACTCCTGTATTTATCACGCCCCGGGACACTTGTATGCACCGGCATGCCCGCGAAACAAAAAAATGCTTTTGCATCATCGTCTCCTATTCCAACACATGTGCCAGGCTTCCACAGCGATATCCCGGCCACTCTCTGGCCCGCCGGCATCGATGAGGCGCAACGCCGTCTCGATCATTTTCTCGCCACAGGTTTGGATAAATATCAAGTACAACGCGATTACCCCAACATCGATGGCACCAGCAAACTGTCGCCCTATTTGCACATCGGCGCCATTTCCGTCAAACGCTGTTATGAACTTGGACAAGCCAGCCCTACCTGGATTTCAGAACTGCTCTGGCGTGACTTCTACAAACAAATCAGCTTCCACTTCCCACATGTGTGTAAAGGGAAATCCTTTCATCTTGACTATGACAAAATGAAATGGGATCACGACGAAAAAGCCATCAACGCTTGGAAAGCCGGTGAAACAGGTTATCCCTTCGTCGATGCCGCCATGAAGCAACTCGTGCAAACCGGTTGGATGCACAATCGCCTCCGCATGCTCGTCGCCATGTTCTTTTGTAAATTGATGTATCAAGACTGGCGTATCGGTGAAAAATTTTTCATGGAACATTTGATCGATGGCGACTTTTCTTCCAACAACGGCGGTTGGCAATGGAGCTCCGCCACCGGTACCGATGCAGCCCCCTACTTCCGCATCTTTAATCCGCGCCGCCAAAGCGAAGAGTTTGATGCGGATGGCACATTCATTCGCCAATACCTTCCCATTTTAAAAGACCTCAGTGCACGTGATATCCACGCACCCCCGTCTGTGCTAGCCAAAGAAATCGGCTACCCCGCTCCTTTACTTGAATACGAAAAAGCGCGTAAACTCTCTCTCTCCCGCTTTTTGGCATTTAAAAAGGAAACACGATGACATCTCAAGCATGCCCCTGTGGGCTCGGACAGTACGAGTCCTGCTGTGGCCCCTATATCACCGGCACAGCCTTACCCGAAACCCCTGAAGCCCTCATGCGCTCACGCTACACCGCGTATACGCAGGGCAATATCGATTATATCGTCGCAACCCAATCAGGACCTGCAGCGGATGACTATAGCCCCGAAGATGCTCGCATCTGGGCAAAAAGCCTCAAGTGGGAAGGATTGGAAGTATTCAATACCGAAACATCAGGTGACATCGGTTTTGTCCGGTTTGATGCGAGTTACCAGATGGATCGCAAACACTATGTTCTCTCAGAATATAGCCAGTTTCATCGTGTCGATGGGCGTTGGATCTATTGGGCGTCTTTAGCACTGCCAGGACATACCCCTGTCAATGAAGGCAAAAATGCACCCTGCCATTGTGGTAGCGGTAAGAAATTTAAACGGTGTTGTGGGAAGACTTAAGAAGTGGTGCGCCCGGAGAGATTCGAACTCCCGACCTCCTGGTTCGTAGCCAGATACTCTATCCAACTGAGCTACGGGCGCACTAGTTAACGAGGCCTATTATGCCAGATTTTTTGGGGAAATCAAGGGGGTTTGTGTTTTTTCTTATTGAGATCGTGAAGAAAAATCCCCCGCCTCGGAATACTCGGCTGCCCCCTTTACAAAGGGGGCAAAGACCCCCACACCCCCGCCTCGGAATACTCGGTTGCTTAAAAGTGAACTAAAAAACTAGAAAAAGACACTCTTTGCCCACTTTTAAGGGGGCAGACAGTGCTTTCGAGCATTGCGAGAAAGTACTGTCGGGGGTTTTCGATCAAGAGGACGCCAACAGAACTCCACCCACTTGAACGTCCATCACGCGGTCGTCAACAGGATCAGGGAAGGTCACGATTTCCCAAGCGTCTGGGTTGCTGATCAATGCTTTCAACAACTGGCTGTTCATCGTATGACCAGATTTTACACCGTGGAATGCACCAATGATGTTCTTACCCAGTAAATACAAATCGCCAATTGCATCTAAAATCTTATGACGCGCAAATTCGTCTTCATAACGTAAACCGTCTTCGTTCAATACGCGGTATTCATCAATCACCACCGTATTGTCCATGCTCGCACCTAATGCCAAATTGGCCGCGCGCATCTTCTCCGCGTCACTCAAAAAGCCAAAAGTCCGTGCACGGGAAATTTCTTTCACGTATGACGTCTTTGCAAAATCAATCGTCAATGACTGCGCTGTTTCACGGAAAACAGGATGATCAAACGCAATATCAAACGTCACCTTGAAACCATTGTAAGGCTCAATGCTCGCAATCTTGTTGCCGTCTTGTACGCGTACGCGCTCTTTAATACGGATGAACTCTTTCAGAGCCGGGGCTTGTTCGCAAATACCCGCGGATTGAATCAAGAATACAAAGGGACCCGCACTGCCATCCATAATGGGGAGCTCGTTGGCGCTCAACTCAATATAGATGTTATCAATGCCTAAACCCGCTAAAGCCGATAATAAGTGCTCTACCGTCGAAATCGTCACCCCATCCTTCGACAAGGAAGTCGAAAAACGTGTGTCTGCAATGTATTGTGGCTGCGCTGGAATGTCAACGTCTGCGGCGCCATTGGTGCCTAAACGACGAAATATGACGCCCGTATTCGCAGGTGCAGGACGTAACGTCAAGTACACCTTTTTGCCGGTGTGTACGCCTATGCCCGTGGTTTTTATCACATTTTTAATGGTTCGTTGATATTTTGGCATCTACCCTTCCTGTCTAAGTAACGCACTGAATGCGTGCGATTATACTTAAATTTCATGCAATTGTATACCCTTCCTTACCTAGATTGTCATGTCTTCGCCTTTCCCTGGCTAGACAACGGGCTGTAGGGGCGAAACATTTTTCGCCCTCTTCACCATCGAGAAGAGGGC
>JBIOEA010000057.1:0-8896 GCA_044445605.1 Gammaproteobacteria bacterium
AAGCATTGAGAAACGAACAACAATTGACGGCGGAACAACCTACCGCGTAAAGATACGAATCAAAGGCACACCCGAACAAACAGCTAGTTTTGAACGCCTTACCGATGCACGCAGATGGGTACAGCAAACCGAGGCAGCAATACGTGAAGGCAGGTACTTTAAAACAACAGAAGCCAAACGCCATACCTTAGCGGACGCCATTGACCGATATATAGACTCAGTACTCCCCAGCAAACCCAAAAGTTATAAAGATCAGCTTCTACAGTTAAATTGGTGGAAGGAAGCATTAGGCCCCTACTCTTTAGCTGATATCACGCCAGCCCTTCTTGCCGAACAAAGAGACTTACTGGGTCAAGGAATAACCCCAAGAGGCAAACCAAGAAGCCATGCAACCATTAATCGATACCTAGCCGCTATTAGTCACGTCTTTACCATTGCCATAAAAGAGTGGGCATGGATGGATAGCAACCCAATCCTTAGGCTGACCAAAATGAAAGAGCCTCGCGGACGCGTGCGGTTTCTATCTGATGATGAGCGTGTCCGCTTATTAAATGCCTGCAAGGAAAGCCAAAGCCCATTTTTGCATTTGTTCGTTGTGCTAGCACTTTCGACGGCGGCCAGGAAAATGGAACTACTGGGCATGCGTTGGCCGCAGGTGGATATAAACCGTGGCGTCATAACGCTCGACAACACAAAGAATGGTGAAATAAGAAATTTAAATCTTACGGGCTATGCACTTAACCTCATGAAGGAACACGCCAGAGTAAGACAATTAAGTACTGACTTAGTTTTCCCTGCAAATAATCTTCAAGGCCCTATTGATCTACGTACGCCTTGGGAGACAGCCCTAAAGCGCGCAAATATTGAAGGTTTTCGCCTACATGACCTGAGACATAGTTCGGCGTCTTACTTGGCAATGAACGGGGCTAGCTTAGCTGAGATATCAGCTATTCTGGGTCATAAAACTTTACACATGGTTAAACGTTATGCGCACCTCTCTGAGTCTCATACAACAAGTGTAGTCACAAGAATGAATGAAAAGATATTTGGAGGGTAAGTAAACATGAGCAAGCCATTGTATTGGGCTTACCCGCCGTTTGATGAATTAAGTGATCCGCCAGAATATATAAGCAAACAACTTGTTAAGTGTAAATTCTGGAAAGAAAAACAAGAAGATGCCAAACGATTTTATTGCCTGCATAATCAACCGGTTCTTCTTTTTGAAGTGATTGTTTCATTGTGCTCTGGTGACTTTTATGGCTCAAATGAAATTGAAAGTAAACTTAAAGAAATCAAAAAGGCGATCGATGACATTTATCCAATGGGATATTGCAAAGAGTTTTCGAGTACAAAATACCACGATATTATCTTCAACATTGCACGCAAGCTTGATCCTTGCTTGAGATGTTTTAAACACAAGAAAGAAAATAAATATATTCTATACCACCTCCCGAAGCACGGTGAAATTGATTTCGAGTTATTACCAGACAGTCTAAAATCTACTGAGAAAAACCTCGGATATATTGGAAAAGATGATGTCCTTGAATTGAATCAAGAGATAAAAAAATTAACTGAAACCCACAAAGCTCAACCTATTATCCTAGGTGTCAGTCTATTTGTTGATGTGCTGAAATGGTTAAAAGAAAATATGATAATTGATAATGGCTCACTTCGAAAGTCAAAGCTTTTACTTGAAGAGGTTTGCGGGGCTGTTTTCACTGGTAAAGCTAAACCAACTATACCTCACCGGGTATTGCTTATTAAATTCCTACTTAAAAATCATATTTATATTAACTACGATGATGCATGCGAGATTCTATTTCCCAACAAAGACCTAAAAAAGAAATTAGAAGCAGCCCGCGTGAATAATCAGATTTTAATTTATCAACAATCAACTGATAAAAAGCAATGTATTTTTGAAATTACGTCACTTCTCAAATGGTTGATTATTAAAAAACAACTATGCAGTGAGCTTGAAAGTCATTTTCCAAAACTAAAAGAAGAGGCAATAAAGCAATCAATTCACGAATGCCCTGAGCTTTTAACTTTATTTCAGTTAAAAGACTATTTAAAAACCCATTCACCAGATAGCCCAGATGCCAAATGGCATGTAGATCATGGTATCTATGCAGCATATATCAAAACAGATTATATTAGATTACCTTTCTATTCCCATCGCACACCCTTAAAGAGGACATCAACATACACTTACACAAAAAGATACAAAGGGATTGAAAGGCTTAAATCATCAAACAATGACCAATTTCAGACTTTTAATAAACTTTTAACTCACAAGACAATTGAAACCAGCAAGCAATGCATCGAGGTAGATTCTACGTCTGATGAAAGTGCGATTGGTCTATTTCGATACATAAGCCTTGATGGTGGATTAAATCAGGAAAACCTCGTATTTATTAAGGATGAGGTAAATGCCGGACTAAAGAAGTTACAGGATAAAACTATTTCGGAATTAAATAAGGCTAAAGGAAAAAAGTCTGGTGAGGCACGAAAAAAAGAAGCCAAGCGTTACTGGAGTGAGTTTTCGCAGAAGCTCCTTGATGTTATAAAAAACTACCATGGAAAGAATAATGCAAATGCTTTATCAAGGTGGGCTGTGACTCAAGAGATGATTCTACCGACTGAACAATCTAACATTGCAAAACAAATCAGGAATGACCATAGATTCAAAAGATTTCACAAAATATAGCAACTACTCCACCTGTGATGACTACATGAGCAATATTTATAGATTTCGGCACGAGTTCGGTTCGTGCCGAAATGTCTATCAAAACTTCCTTCTTAATAATTCAATATGCTAATCAATTGATTAGACTCGACCAACCCGCACAATGAATAATTAACAGGCACGAACAGGTACAACAACCATCAATCAACTTTACTCCATTCATCAATAACTTTTTATGGAGTAAATACAATGTCTACAACAATTGTAAAAAGGCTGAGCTCAGTAAAAAACATCCCTGATCTCTACTCTGGCGCCTTCACTGAGGCATCTGTTCGTTGGTGGCTCTTCAACTCAAAGATGAATGGCTTTGAGTCTTGTGTGCGCAGATTGGGCAGGAAAATATTAATCGACCTAGACGCTTTTGAGGCTTGGATTGATCAACAGGCAGGGGGTTGTAAATGAAACTGCAAATGAACAGCCCAGACGGTGGTACGTTGCCGGGCAATCCAAAATCTAAGCCACCGTATAATAACGCGCTTGCATCTCAACGTGCAAGGATAATCAAGCACTTTGCCAACAATCCATGTCTTTCGACAATGCAAGCACGTAACGATCTCGGCATATTACATCCAAGTGGTAGAGTTCAAGAACTTAGAGAAGATGGATATTTGATTGATACACACTGGACGACCGAAGAGGATAGTAATGGTGTTTTGCATCGCGTAGGCCTCTATGTTTTCAAAGGACGTCAGCAAATGGACGGAGGTGACCATGCGCACCATTAAGGAAATTTTGATCGTCACATTGCTTCAACTATTTCGTCAAATTGCTGAAACCAAAAAGGTTGAGGAGGCAAAAAATGGCACGTATCAGGACAACTAAGCCTGAATTTTGGACCAGCGAACAGGTTGTAACCTGTTCGCCCATGGCACGGCTACTCTTTATCGGCCTATGGAACTTCTGTGATGATCATGGCATTCATTCAGCATCGCATGTACGAGTAAAAGGGGAAGTTTTCCCAGCAGATACCTTTACCATCGACGAAATCAAGCGATGGGTGAATGAGCTTTTATCTAAAAATTTATTGAGAGAATATGTGGTAGATGAACAAGGGTACTGGATTGTTACTGGTTGGCATAAACACCAACGTATTGATCGTCCTACATACAAGCACCCACTTCCGCAATCAGACTTGAAACAACTCACCCATGAATCGGCACATACTCATCGATCAATCGACGACAGCTCGACGAGTGATCAGCGAGTGCTCGCCGATTACTCAGAGAATGATCGACGAACGCTCGATGACACCTCACCCCCGGATAGGAATGGAATGGATAGGAATGGAATGGATATAGAGATATGTGAAGTTAAAACTTCACCCGCTGATGTTAAAAAGCCTAAAAGCTCTGCTAGCACGGTCAAACCCTCCCCTGATGTTCTCGAGGTGTTCAGCCATTGGCAAACGGTGATGAGCCACCCCCGCGCCAAGCTGGACAATAAACGGCATGCCAAGATTGCTAAATCGTTGCAAGATGGCTACACAGTAGAAGAGCTCAAGCAAGCGATTGATGGTTGCGCGGCAACGCCTTATAACATGGGCGCGAATGATCGTGGGCAACGGTTCGATGGAATCGATTTGATCTTCAGAGACGCTGATCACATTGAGCGGTTTCTTGAAAATGCGAAAAACCCACCAGCAAGCAGCAAGCAATCAACGGGGTCAACTGATTGGACCGGAGGAGCATTATAATGATTACAGCTAAAGATTGTGCCCGACATCTTGCACAACGGGCAGAAGAAGTTTGCAGGCATTTATTACCAGCAGGTAAAAAAATTGGCCATGAATGGTGTGTAGGCAATGTCGATGGTGATCCAGGCAGATCACTTAAAGTCTGTCTTTCTGCTGATAAAGCGGGCGTATGGTGTGACTTTGCTGGTGAGCAATCGGGCGACCTTCTCGATCTATGGGTAATAGTTAAACGATGCGTAGATCTGTCTACGGCGATTAAAGAGGCCTCCCTATACCTTGGCCTAGGGTCACCTCAATTCGAGCCTCGTAGATCATTTGATGCCTTTAAGAAGCCGGAGCAAAAAAAGCTAGCCGTTCCTGATGTGCAAGCGCCGGTATTTAAATATCTCACAGAGGAGAGAAAATTGCTGCCCGAAACAATTTCTGCCTTTCAAGTTAGCGAAGATGGCCGGACAATGGTGTTTCCTTATGTTCGAGACAATGAGATCCTTCAGATAAAATATATAAGCCTTGATCGAGAGCCCAACGGAAAAAAGAAAGCATGGACAGTGAAAGACGCCCTCCCCTGTCTATTTGGCTGGCAAACAATACCTAGCGATGCTAGAAGTATTACCCTAGCAGAAGGTGAGATCGATGCGATGAGCTTGTATCAATATGGGGTCCCTGCCCTTTCAGTTCCTTTTGGTGCTGGTAAAGGTGCTAAACACAAGTGGCTTGAATTTGAGTTTGATCGCCTGGCAATGTTTGACGAGATGTTCCTATGCTTTGATGATGATCCGGCAGGCCAGGAGGCGGTGGCTGATCTGGTGACACGATTAGGTCGGCACCGCTGCCGGATTGTGAAGCTACCCTGCAAAGATCCTAACGAATGCCTACAAGCTGGCATCAGCCGTGAACAGGTTGCGCAATGCTTCGCTGTGGCCTCGACGCTTGACCCTAGCGAATTGAAGCAAGCAAGTATATTGGTTGATAAAGTGATTGATGAGTTTTATCCTCCCGAAGGGAGCCTCACTGGTTACAATCCTCCATGGGAAAAAGCTTTAGGCAAGATCTTATTTCGACCTGCTGAGCTTTCAATCTGGACAGGAATCAACGGCCACGGCAAAAGCCAATTGATCGGCCAGGCTATGCTGTCGATGATGCAGCAAGGTGCGAGAATTTGTGTAGCAAGCCTTGAGCTGAAACCACAAAAGCTTTTGATGCGTTTAACACGGCAAGCCGCTGGCGTTGATCGACCAACTAATGACTATATAAGAGCCATTCACCAGTGGTATAACGACAAGCTATGGATCTTCGATCTTGTCGGCACAGCTAAAGCTGATCGCTTGCTCGAGGTGTTTTTATATGCTCGCCAAAAGTATGGCATAGACGTGTTTGTTATTGATTCATTTCTTAAGCTAGACATAGCCGAAGATGACTACAAGACACAAAAGGCCTTTATTGAAAAGCTGTGTGATTTTAAGAACGAGCATGACTGCCAGGTGCATTTAATCGTTCACCCCCGAAAATCAGCCGATGAAACACTATCGCCAGGCAAGCTCGATATGAAAGGCACAGGCGCGGTTTCAGATCTTGCTGATAATTGCTTCAGTGTCTGGCGTAATAAAGCTAAAGAGGCGGCAAAACATAAGCAAGCAAATGGCAACTCACTGAACCAAAACGATCAACAGGCTTTAAAAATTGCTGATTGCTATTGGAGTTGTGATAAAAATAGAAACGGCGATCATGAAGGCCGATTTGGCTTGTGGTTTCATCAACGATCGTTTCAATACCTGAACCACGAGTCACAAAAACCTGTGCAATATGTCCCCTACTCCACAACACAAGGATCTTAACCATGGAACCAGAAAACGATGTTAAAGATGAAACAAACTTTGCATGTGAAATGTCTGTTTATCCTGAACGAGCCATTATTAGTGCGATAGCATTTGTAAGACATAACGGTAAACTCCCTGAAACCTTTACGGCCAACGACATTCTAGATGTGGTTGTTGGTCAAGCACGCAAGATTAAGGGCGGCAATACAGGCCTGATCATTCGTCACTTATATTCTCAGGCACTTGCCCTTGAGCTGATATTTGAGCGAGCCATGATTAAGGCCTCCAATGCTCATACGCCGCAGGAGTATGAAGCATATACCAGGGCAGCAATGAAAGCGCAGCGACAATCGCAGCTAGCCCTTGAAGGTGTTCTGAATGTGGTTAATCCCAAGGAATCAACCGTCATAAAGCAGCAAAACAACGCAGTCAACCAGGTCGTTTCTAATGGGCCTGAAAAAAATATTGTTGCAAACGAACTATTAAGCGAGGTAAAGCATGAGGCATTGGAGCAACGACGAGAAAGCGAGACAGTCGGAGTTAATCCAGTCATGGGCGCCCTGGAAAAAGTCGAGCGGCCCTAGAACCCAGAAAGGCAAGGAAACCAGCAAAATGAACGCCTTCAAGCATGGGGGGCGTTCTGCCGAGGTGCGTCATATCGAGAGACTCATTACTGAAGGCAAACGTGAAGCAAACCAATTGCTGGCCAAGGCCCTTTATGATGAGATATCCAATTGATTTATAGAATATTTTACATACCCTATTGTCTCGTGACAAATCAAATCAATATAGCCAAGAAGTAGCAAATTGTCTTGTCAAATTATACTTGACTTTTGAGGAGCCGATAAGTAAAATGCCTAACAAATCATTAAGATTTAATTAATTTTCACATAGCTAATTTGCTGAGGTTGTAATGAAGTATTTTAATTCGTGCTTAGTGAAGAAATTGTCTAGGCACTTTGTTTTTGCATTGATTGCCATACTGCCAATGATGCTTCAAGGATGTATCGTTGCTGCTATAGGCGCTGGGATCGGGGCCGCCAAGTATGGTAGTGCGAAACAACAAGAAGCTGATGTAGCCTGCAAAAATTCTTACAATAACTACCTCGAGCGTATGGAAGGTAAAGACAAAAAGCCAATGACCCTATATGACTACTGTGGAAAACCGTAAGACAATTGGAGGAAATGATAAATGGAAAAGGTAACACAAGTACTTTTTGGAGTGATGCTAAGTATATTTTTTACATCCAGCGCAATCGCAAAAAACAAAAGTGAAGCGTTCATTGAAAATTTCGCTGCCAATTGCGTGTACAGTGCGCCGGCGTTTGAAAAAATGGAATCGATGGCTAAAATCGCGAATTGGCACCCATTATCAAAAGAAGAAGCTCAGCTACTTGGTCCCGTCGATCCAGGCGCACAGTTTAAAGGTTGGAGAGTGCAAGAAGAAAAAGCAGAGGATAGTTTTTTCATTGGATATAGTCAGGGAGTTATAGAGGGCAACCACATGAAAAACTGTGCTATTACCTCTCAAAATGGAACACGGGCTGACATAACTCGAATGTTAACAGAAATGAATCTTGTGGGAAAACAACTAATGAACGATACCCTGGGATTTCAGACAAGTACAGTCTGGGAAGCAAAACTTAACGGGGGGTATTCAGGAGTAATTTTCTTTATCACCTATAAGGAACAGGCTGGCGGAGTTCTAGTGCTCGGAATCATCCAGTAAGCAAAGGAATTTTTGTTACATTAATGAGGTAGAACATCATGAAAAATAACTTTAAAGGTATAATGATACTTTTAATTGATATCGTACTTGCCCCCATAGGCTTTGTAATCGGTATGCTTCAAGGCATTATCGCTGGATGGCCTTTTTTTCTGTTATTCGGGATAGGATGGTGTATAGCAGCAGCTATTTTTTAGAAGGGATTGGTTAAGCAGAGAGATTGCTATGGATAGCATGGGATCAGAAGATGTTACAAATCTTTGGCGGGCACACAAAGAATATCCTTGGATGGCTGGAAATACAGATGATTACTTTAGAAATGATAAAGGCACTTTTTAAATCAAAACTATTTCAAACAATAGTGGTTGGGGTGATGGGTGTACCAGCATTATACCTGGCGTACCTCTTGTTATACCTCGTAATAAGCTTCTTCAAGTTTGTCATTACATGGCTGTTTCAGGAGCCGACCGCTGCTACGTGGGAGTTCTTATTCGGGGTATTGATTTTAAGTATTACTTTACCGATCGCGACTCGGATCTTGAAGCGTATCTCATAGAGAAAGAGAAAGCATTTTTGGATTGCGTGCAAAAGAAGAAAAGATCTTTATGTTCCATTCAAAATGCGATATTAGATATAAATAGCTATAGGAGCAAGTTATGAGACGTTTTTTTAATGTTTTTGTTTTCATAAGCTTATGCATCGCATTAAGCGCAAGAGCAGACGAGTCAAACTCTTTAACAGCAGTATGTTCGAATTTTGAAGCATTCAATACAGATTACATAACAGAGAAAAAGCAGCCAGATGACAAGCCGACTTTAAAGAAATTTGATGATAAAAAAACTAAATTACTTAGCAAAGAATTGGTCGTATTGTGGCAGCCAGGCAATAACAAAGCAAAGTTTAAATTCAAAGAG
>JBIOEA010000058.1:0-8479 GCA_044445605.1 Gammaproteobacteria bacterium
ATCTGCTCGAGTGAGCCCCTGCTGTTGGGGCGAACGACAAGTCGATGCTCGTTCGATGGTGAAATAAAGACCTCCCCGCGTAGATGCCGGGACCCCGAGCGGTTATATAGCGAAGGTGAAGAATAATCTCCTTCGTTTTCAGAGATTGTGAAAAGGGCGAAAGATGTTTCGCCCCTTACAAGCAAATAACTACTTTCCTGCTTTACACCCGTTCAATTCAGCCTCGACATAACCCCAAATGACTGAATCAGGAATAACCACAGGTTTAGTTGGTTTCGCGACGATTTGGCCGACTAATGCAGGCTCATTCCAGTTGACATTAATCGTAAATGGTCCGATAAACGGTGGCATTGTAAAGGATACAACTCCAACGTTAGAGGTTTCACCTTCTACTAGTGTTGGCCACGAAGTAATTTTGCCAGGTGCTGTTGCAGGAGGCGGAGGATTCAAGATCATCTGCTCCATTTCACCCAACAAGCAACTGTAAATATCATAGGTAACCCCGTCAAATGGACAAGTTGCCCCTGTGCAGGTGGTTATTGCGCTCAACTCACTTGCTGGCACAGCAGATGCATCAACCACTATGTGGCCATTCACCAGTTCGACTGGCCAATGCAAACGCGCAGCCATCAATGCTTGGAAATATTCTGATTCGTCTTGGGAAGAGACATACACTGTTTCTTCGCCTACAACCGCACGCACATCGCCATTAGGCTCGAAACCCCAATCATTGATAGTCGTCGATGCCGCAAAACCCATCAGTGGCATTAGCAGCGATACGCCGATACATTTTTTCAACTTTTTCAACATTTTCATCATAATCTCCTTGATATTCAAAACATCTGACGAATATTCAAAAACATCTGAAACCACGGACTCCATTCGCCAAATTCGCTAGGCCGCCAACTAAACTGCTGTGCACGAAACACACGTTCGGGGTGCGGCATCATCAGTGTGACACGGCCGTCAGCCGAAGTAAACCCATTCATGCCGCCTACCGATCCATTCGGATTATAGGGATAATGCGTCGTTGGTTTTCCTTCTGGGTCCACATAACGTAAGACAACTTGTTCAGCATTGTTTAAACGCATTAATGCATCATCAGTGGCTTGGATGCGCCCTTCTCCGTGTGAAACAACGACGGGTAATTGCATGCCTTCCATGCCCTGCGTCCACAATGATGTGCTTTTCAGTATTTCAACCATGACCAACCGTGCTTCAAACTGCTTGCTGGTGTTGTTCACAAATAAAGGCCAATCTTTAGCACCTGGGATAATGTCTTTTAATTGCGATAACATTTGGCAACCATTACACAAACCAATCGTGAACGACTCTTTCCGCTCGAAAAACGCTTTGAATTGCGCCAACAATTCAGGATTGAATAGAATGTTTTTCGCCCAACCACCGCCAGCACCCAACGCATCGCCATAAGAAAATCCGCCGCCACACGCCAACACTTGAAAATCTGAAAGTTTCCGTGCTCCTGATAACAAATCGGTCATGTGAACATCAATCGCATCGAAACCTGCCAACGTGAATGCCGCGGCTAATTCCACATAACCATTAATGCCCTGCTCTCTCAAAATCGCTACCGCTGGTTTCTTACCAATGAATGAGTCAGGGACAATCACCGCTGCCTCCCCTTTAAAAAATAAAGGAGGATGTTCAATCGATACGGCGGCTTCATACGCTTGTGTTGCACACACCGGATCATCGCGTCGACTTTGCATGTCTGTCGTCACGCGCGAAAACGCTTCCATAGCAGTTTGCAGTTCAATGTCCCAATGCTGCTCGCGATGCATGATCGAAATCACGGGTCTCTTTTGTGTACGGCCAATCCATTGCGTCGCAGCCGTCAAGCCAGCATCATCAACATAGGTTAAAAATGCAGCTTCATCGCTTCGTTTGATCTGAACAACGGCACCGATTTCTTCATTAAATAAAATAGTCGCCACATGCTCGCCTAAACCGGTCACGTCCAACACCAGACCTAAACGCGACGCAATCGCCATTTCCGCCACTGTCGCCCACAACCCACCATCACTGCGATCGTGATAAGCCAACAAAATACGTGCTTCATTCATGGATTGAATGACGTTAAAAAACGCCTTCAACGGCTCAGGCGCAATGTCAGGCGCCAAGTCACCGATGCCACCTTGTAACTGAGCATAAATACTGCCACCTAAACGTGACTCACCAAAACCTAAATCGATTAAAAACAGGGAAGTATCAGGATCATCTGATAACACGGGCGTTAACACACGCGTTGTATCAGTGACAGGGGCTACCGCTGTCACAATCAATGAAACAGGCGAAACGACTTCTCGCGTGACATCGTTTTCTTTCCACGTTGTTTTCATCGATAAGGAGTCTTTGCCGACAGGAATACAGATGCCTAAAGCAGGACAAAAATCCTGCCCAATGCTGTCGACCGTGTCGAACAGTGCCGCATCCATTCCATCCACACCGCACGCTGCCATCCAATTCGCTGATAATTTAATGTCCCCTAAGGAACGAATCGGTGCTGCCGCAATATTCGTGATGGCTTCTGCCACGGCCATGCGGCCCGATGCAGGCGCATTCAACACTGCAATCGGTGCGCGTTCGCCCATGCTCATCGCTTCACCCGTGGTGGATAAAAAATCCGACGCCGTCACCGCCACATCGCTCACAGGCGTTTGCCATGGGCCAACACATTGATCACGTACCGTTAAACCACCCACCGTGCGATCACCAATGTGAATCAAAAAAGATTTGTCCGCGACGGTCGGATGCGCTAACACAGACAGTAATGTGGCCGGCAAATCACTCACGACTTCAGGCACTGCCACGTGCCTTGCAATGACCTGCCTCACGTCGCGCACCATGTCGGGCGTATTGCCAAAAATCATCGCCATGTCCAAATCAATCACGGCCTCATCATTCTGCATCACTGACAAGTGACGTGCTTGCGTTGCATGACCGACCACAGCAAATTCAGCACGCTCACGGTCGCACCACGAAGCAAACAACGGCACATCAGCAGGGGCTATCCCAATGACAAAGCGTTCTTGTGATTCATTACACCACTTCTCCATCGGTGATAAAGCGGGATCAGCACTTGGAACCGCATTCAAATCGATGACACCACCGACTTTCGAATCATTCAAAATTTCAGGAATGGCATTCGATAACCCACCCGCACCGACATCATGAATACTGATGATAGGATTCGGCGAATGACGCAAACAAGACAAAATAACTTCTTGCGCACGACGTTGCATTTCCGCATTGTCTCGTTGAACCGATGCAAAATCCAATTCACGATCACGCTCATCGTCCACCGCCGATGAAGCCGCACCACCGCCCAATCCAATCAACATGCCTGGGCCGCCTAAGACGATGATCGCATCACCCGGCTTTAATATTTTTTTCTCAATATTGTCTTGACGAATATTGCCGTAACCGCCGGCGATCATGATCGGCTTGTGATAGCCGTAACGACCCCACTCGAAACTGCGGAAATATCCGCATAAACTTGCACGACCGAATTCATTGTTGTATCGCGCGGCACCAATCGGCGCTTCTAACATGATTTGCATCGCACTGGCAATATGTTCAGGTTTGCTTTGGCCATTCTCTAAATGTGAAACGGAAAAACCAACGAGACCCGCTTTAGGTTTTGCGCCGCGCCCTGTCGCGGCTTCATCACGTAATTCACCCCCTGATCCTGTGGCTGCACCCGCAAACGGCGCAATGGCCGTTGGATGGTTATGCGTTTCTACTTTCACCACGATCGAGATAGGTTCAGCTGTAAATTGGTATTGCCCTTGCGCATCAGGATAAAAGGCTGAATGGCCAAGCCCAGCAATAACGGCCGCATTATCGTGATACGCCGACAATACACCTTCAGGATGCTGCTGATACGTGTTCCGAATGCGGCCAAATAAAGAGCCGTCTTGTTTCACGCCATCAATGATCCACTGCCCTTTGAAAATTTTATGGCGGCAGTGTTCCGAGTTAGCTTGTGCAAACATCATCAATTCCGCATCCGTCGGATCCCGTTTGAGTTTTTCATAATGCGCATAAAGATAATCGATTTCATCCAGTGACAAAGCCAAACCCAGTGTACTGTTGGCAGAAACCAATGCATCCTTGCCTTGTTCGATCACAGGAATGTGTTGCAACGGACGCACCATGGCTTCGCTGAACAATGCATTTAAATCACGAGAGGTGAGAACTGATTGTGTCATGCGATCATGAATGGCGGCATCGCTTTCGGGAGCATCATGACGAATCACTTTTTCAATGTGCGTTATGCCTTTGATGCCACAGCTGGCAAGAATATCCATGACTTTGGACGAAAAAGGTGATTGTGTCGTTATGCGTGGGGTGACCCAGCGGCTATTCGCTTGAGGGGTGGATGTTGGCGGCTCGCCGACTTCAATCAAGATCTTTTTTAACTTATCCAATAACTCTGGAGTGAGGGCATCCTGGCTACGAACCCAATATTCCATCTGAGACGAAGCGCTAACCGCGCGGGGGCCCAACAAAACCGTATCGAACATCATCGCTCCTATTGAAACAATCTTTCATACCTGTTCTATACTGAACGGTATGACGAAATCCAAACATATCACCTCAGCCAAAGCTTATGGACGAGCCTTGCTCGCTATCGGCCTTCTGTCACTCATTTTCTTTATTCAGCAAGGCGAAAACCAGCTGAAACGCATTCAAAAGAGTGGTGTTTTGGTGGTGATCACCCGAGAAACGCCGTTGGCACATTTTTCCCATAAACCCGATCCTGATCATTTTGAACGTCGATTGGCTGACCTATTTGCTCGACACTTAGGCGTTAAAACCCGTGTCAATTATGCCTCAACCATACAAGAACTGCTAGTGACATTGGATACTAACTTTGCTGACGTAGCAGCGGCTGGGCTGGCAGCTGGGGTGACGCGGACGCCGCCTATTCGTTATAGCCAACCTTACATGACTGTTGAGGAACAAGTTGTTTATTTATCAGGCAATGACCAGCCTAAAACCTGGGAAGACCTTAAAAATGCGCATATCGTGGTTCCCATGGGAAGCAGCTTTGAAACAAAACTCAACATGGAGGCGGCCAAATACCCCGACTTGACCGTTGAAATAAGAGATACTGATACACTCACCCTGCTCGATGACGTAGCCAATGGCAGGATAGAATATACGATGGCAGACTCGCTGGAGCTCGCCGAGTATCAACAATATTACCCACTCTTACGTGTGGGGTTTGAAGCCATTGGTGAGCAACAAATTGCCTGGGGCTTTAAGCCATTGACACATTATCCAGGTATTTATACGCTGCTGGAAACGGCTAAACATTTAGGCGTTGGCGTTGACATAATCACACAGTTGCAAGATAAGTTGAAGAAAGACGACACCTTAATTAATGAGGCCAATAAATTTTTTGCATCGATTGAAAAAACGGGCGAGCTCGATTGGTTAGTTGACGTTTATTATAGTTATTTACAAGATTTTGATTTTGTCGATACGAATACCTTTCATCGACGCGTGGAAAATATTCTGCCTTTGTACGAATCAACTTTCAAAGCGGCCGCGAATGACGTGTTTGATTGGAAACTGCTTGCGGCATTGGCGTATCAGGAATCGCATTGGAACCCCGATGCTCAATCACCCACGGGCGTACGCGGCATGATGATGATGACAAAAGCGGCCGCGAAAGAAGTTAAGTTGCATAACAGGCTTGACCCTGTTCAAAGTATTCACGCAGGGAAAGAATATTTATGGCGAATCTATGAAAAATTACCGCCAGAGATAATGGGGACTGATCGCCTTTGGATTGCGATGGCCTCTTACAATATTGGCCCCGCGCACATAGCGGATGTCCGTAAATGGGTAGAACAGGCCAATGGGGATCCGAATCGTTGGCAAGATATTCGCGAATGGTTACCGAAAAAAACGCAAGCTGCCTGGCATCGCCAATCCAAATACGGCTATGCGCGCGGCAATGAGGCAGTCAAATATGTTGAAAATATCCGTGCATATTATGAAATATTGCAGGGATTAGTGCTAAAAAAAGAGCAGTCGCGTTGATTTAACATTTAAATTCCTCCATACTGGTACTCAATTTAATCAGCCGGATGGAGCCTGCACAAGATGTTTAAAAGGAATGTTAAAACAACGACCTGGCCACTTCGCCACACCGACACATTTACACGGCTATCAGGTTACTTATCTGAACGGGGTCTGAACACACCCGTTGTGTTGGAAGTCGGGCCAGGTGCTGCCACGAAAATACTGTCACCCTACTATCCTTCTGAGCATGATGGACGTACGTTATCATGGGTCGAAAGACGTTGGAGAACATTCTTACGAAAAATCGACAGCATCATTCGACGCATTCCAAATATTGAGTTGTATTCCTTTGAGCCGGGCGAATTGCGCGGTTTCCTTCCGAAAGATGTGCGTCAAATTGTGGCGGATATCAGCGCAGAAGTGATCACGGCGATCCAAAAGCAATATCCAAACGTAGAAGCAACTGTGTTTGATTTTTCGACGAAACCTTTTAAAGAACAGACAGACGCGATTGTGTGTTTGTGTGTTTTAGTGAGGACACGTGAACCTAAAAAGATATTTAAACATTTATATGACACGTTGAAACCAGGCGGCATTTTAGTGATGGATAACCGTAGCGTGAATGCGTTCGCAGGGCCTGAGTGTACGTTGAAACCTTTGTCGTTTCAAATTTGGCAGAAGGTTTAAAGTATTCCCCCCTCTCATTTGACAAACGCCCCTGACATAAGGTAGTATGCTGAAACATTGCTACCAAGGAGCTGATAACATGCTGACTGTTCTGCAAAATACGCCAAAAGGCAGTTCAATATCTTTTCAACCCACTGATTCTCCTTATAATGTCATGGTGGCTTTAAGAAAAACCCCACACCCTAAGATTTCCCAAAACAAGGATACCGACATTTCTCCTGATGAAATAAACATGATTATCGAACAGGAAGCAGGCATCGGTAAAAAATCATCACCTCATAAAAAATATGTTGCAACAAAATATCAAACTCAATGCATGTTAGTCTTGTTAGAAAATGAGGAAAATTATTTGGCTCTACATGTTAATGATCCCAGTGCTTCACTAGGATTACCTACGCTTATTAAAAAATTCTCTTCATTTGAAAATATAAAAGTAACATTGATTGGCGGATCGCCAGCACTCGAGAGCTCATCACTCAATAACTTGCTACACATCATCACTGAGCTTTTAATGCTATCAAGGTTTTATCCGATTGAGATAAAAGCACAGTATCTTATAAATGATAATGCGTTCAAGAATGATGGGAAACCAGAGTATGTACGCAATCAACTCTTATTATGTGCAAGTATCTCCTACCAATACATATTCAAAGAAGCACTAGATATGGAAGAATTTAGAAATCACAAATTGTCTGAATTTTCAACGCAGCATTGTACTGAACCACTCACACAATTTCGATGCCAAATACTTGTTAACATCTTATTAAGATGCAATCATATTCTCCCAAAATATGATGCGGAGTGTTTAGAGAAAAAAATGCCTCTGATTATGAGAGCCTTTCCAAATAAAGATGCATTTAAAAACGCGCTCCATGGGATGTTCACTGTTGAAAATTACAATGCATTCCTCGCGGTTTTAGAGACCGATAATATTTTCCCACACGCGGAGTTGCAGCATTATGCTATCAATGTGCACACCGGGCTTATCCATCACATCAGCAAGCTTACGCGCACACCTCATGAAGCATTGCGTACCCTTTATATGTACCAGAACATAGATGCAGAAACCCACTATCACCTAGCATTTGAACATCACCAGTATATCGCACCAACATTACCCAGTAGGGTTTTAAGACTGATTAAGACAATTTCACCCATGATTCAAAATGGAATAGAAACAGAAGCACTCAAGGAAAAAATTGCAAATGTGTGCCCGTTTCTCGAAGTAAATAGCCTGTATCATCTTAATCGATTCTGCGGCGCGATCAAAGGATTACCTTATGAAGAGCGTGAACCTTTGAGACAACCCGAAAAACCGGTGACATTTGCCTATACTGCGTCTATTTCCAATAAAGAAGTATGTGATCACCTGATTGAAATGTCTGCGGAAGATAGCGCGGCGGTGAAGCGTTTGTGTGTTTGAACACAGTGATTTGCTTCATAAATCACACCTAATTTAAGGACTTTCTCAGGCCGCAGGCCTGCAAGATGTTAGCCCAGGGCAAGCGAGCGATAGCTCGCGTCGCCCTGGGTAAAATTATTACCCTGGGTTACGGTGCGCAAAGCGCACCTAACCCAGGGCTAAAATCTTACAGGCCTGCGGCCTGGTACGATTGCCCTGGATATATCCTCTTTCGCATTTGACACCCACCCTCAAACCCAAGGTAGCATACTGAAACATTACTACCGAGGGGCTGATAACATGCTGACTGTTCTGCAAAATACGCCAAAAGGC
>JBIOEA010000059.1:0-8187 GCA_044445605.1 Gammaproteobacteria bacterium
AGAACCGGCAGCGAGTGCGACACGACCGAGTGTTGCTTGAATGAATCCAGTGTTTCGAACATGAGGTGCAACGAGTGCACCGAGTCCTGCATCGTGGATGGTGATGGAGCCTTCATTGATGACAGAGGAGCCAGCAGGTGCGTCAGTGAAGTGATAATTGCCCTTCATGAAATCGCTGTTAGTGATATTAGCGGTTGTGGCGAGTAAGCCAGCGACATCGACGGTAGCCGTTTTGCCAAAGACGATCCCCGCTGGGTTGACGATAAACACTTGGCCATTGGATGAGATGCTACCGAGGATTTGCGAAGTGTTACCGCCGGTGACGCGGTTTAACGTGACAGAGCTAGAAGAGGGGTCGACGAATTTAACGCTTTCGTTAGCGTTGACCGAAAAATCTTTCCAGTTGATGACAGCGCGGCCAGTGCTTTGTGTAATGACCGTGGTTGAACCATTATTTTGAATGCGGGCCGAACCTGCTGCAACACTGCCACCGGTTGGGCCTGCCAAGGCAGGGGAGGAGGCCAATAATAGGCATACAGATACCCCGCGGCCAATATTACCGAGATTAAGTTCGCGCCCTCCAGCCGAATCTAACCATGAATACTTCACAGACACCCTCACTTTGGCAGCTTCTCATTACGTTATATCTGCCGTTGCAGCCATATATAAAGTATAGTAGGGAAGCGGGGCTTATCAAGCTAATAAACTAAGATTATAGTGTTCCAAATCAGAGGGATAGGGATGGGGCGCATCATCTTGTAGGGGCGAAATATCTTTCGCCCCTACGAAGCACATGCGCATACCGACAGTGTTGATTGGCTGCCGCCAATACTTTGATGGCTTTGTACGCGGCATTACGCGGTACTGTCGGATCGCCTGCGAAAAGGAGTGAGATCGGGATCATTCAATATTTGGTTCACGGTGACGTATTCCTTTGCAACGCTATTTGTTGTATTTGCAGGTGCAGGGATACCGCAATTTGTAGTAAAAATTATTTGCTCGAAGCCATTTCGTTTTCCGCAAAATTGTGTTGTCACTCTCAGCGCTCTCATGGTATTGTCACTGTCAAAATTATTTTTTAGGAAAATGATGGATAATAACGCATTAAACATAGAATATACATTGCTCCTCAACTCATTGAAGCAGCACGTCTATGCCTCACGCCACAAGGCGGCACTCAGTGTTAACAAAGAACTGATATTGCTCTATCACCATATTGGACGACAAATTATTGAAGCTCAGTCAAAGGCAGCGTGGGGCTCCAAAGTCATAGAGCAGCTCGCTAACGACCTGAAATCAGAATTCCCTGAAATCAAAGGATTTAGTCACAGAAATCTTAAATACATGAGACAGTTCGCAGAAGAATACCCAGACCAAGAATTTGTAGAACGATCTGTTGCTCTATTGCCTTGGGGTCATAATGTGTTGCTGATGAATCGCATTCACGATAAAAAAATCAGGATGTTTTACATTGAAAAAACTATTGAGCACGGATGGTCACGTAACATCATGGGTATACAGATTGAGACTGCTCTACACAAAAGGCAAGGGCAAGCCACTACTAACTTCAAAGACAAATTACCGTCCCAGCAATCCGAGCTGGCTCAAAATACACTTAAAGACCCCTATCTGTTCGATTTTTTGAGCATAGGGGAAGCAGCTCACGAGAGGGAAATTGAGAAAGCGCTTATACAGCATATTGAGAAATTTTTACTGGAGCTTGGTGAGGGGTTCGCCTTTCTTGGCAGACAATATCATCTATACGTTGATGAGCAGGATTTTTATATTGATTTATTATTCTATCACGTTAAATTACGTGCTTTTATTGTGGTTGAGCTAAAAGCAGGAAAATTCAAGCCAGAGTATGCTGGAAAAATGAACTTCTATCTTTCCGCGGTGGACGATTTACTCCGCCAACCAGGAGACGCTCCATCCATCGGACTTATCCTTTGTAAAGCAAAAGGTGGCGGCGTATTAGCCGAGTATACTTTACGAGATATGAGCAAGCCTATCGGCCTAGCTGAGTATAAAATCACCGAAAATCTTCCCGAGAACCTCAAAGTAGCTCTCCCCGGGATCGAAGAGCTCGAAGCAGAGCTTTCTAAGGACTTAGGCGACGCGAAAGAGGATGAATAATAAATCTTCTTTAAATCAATCGGTTGTGTCTGATCAGTGATACCGTCCAATTGGGCAACAAGCTGTTGCCCAATTTGGAAGCCAGCAAACTATATAATGAGCGCCGAGAGCTATCGTGAGCGGCCGAATTCCTTATGGCAAAGGCGGGGGCTAGATCAAGATGTTTCGCCCCTACAACCTAGAGAACCGCTGCTTCCTGACGCCCCTAGGCTAGAGAAACAATTTCATGAAACAAAGCTGTTCTGTGCCAAGAAATCCACTAGACTTACAAGGATAATAGTGCTTAAATACCGGAGGGTCTTGGATGGGCGGTTTTTTTGAAAAATAAGATTGAAATTCACAATTTACGGTTTAATCGTGGCGAGCGCATGATTTTTGATGGCGTTGATCTTGTCGTGCCTGAAGGAAAAATCACCGCGATCATGGGCCCTAGCGGTACAGGCAAAACGACCTTATTACGTTTTATGACGGGCTTATTAAAGCCTGATGCTGGCGATGTGTTATTGGATGGTAAGTCTGTTCCCCGCGCCTCACACGATGAACTCAATGCGATGCGTCAAAAAATGGGCATGTTGTTCCAAAATGGCGCACTCTTCACGGATATGACTGTATTAGATAACGTGGCATTTGCGCTACGTGAACACACGCAATTGCCAGAGCGGCTGATTCGCGATATGGCCTTATTAAAATTAGAAGCGGTAGGCTTGCGCGGTGCACACAATTTGATGCCTCGGGAATTATCAGGCGGAATGAATCGCCGGGTTGCCTTGGCGCGCTCGATTGCGCTTGATCCAGAAGTGATTATGTACGATGAGCCTTTTGCAGGCCAAGATCCTATTTCCATGGGCGTGTTAATTCGCTTGATCAAGCAGCTGCATGAAACATTAGGCTTGACCTCCGTGATTGTATCGCATGACATCATCGAAACAGCCAGCATTGCAGACTATATATACCTATTGGCCAATGGCAAAGTGATTGGCCAGGGTACCCCCCAAGAATTGGCTGATTCCACCAGTGGCCAAGTCAGGCAGTTTATGCGCGGCGAAGCAGACGGCCCTGTGCCTTTCCATTATCCAGGTGTTCCCTTGTCTGTCGATTTATGGGGAGGTGAGTGATGTTTCGTGTGATCGGCAGCATAGGTGCTCAAGTGATGCGCTGGCTTAATGATGTCGGAGAGGCATCGTTTTTATTATTTGCGGTGTTGTTTTCAGCGCCTGATTTTCGCAAGGGCCCGGACTTACTGACCAAACAAATATTTTCGGTGGGTGTATTGTCATTACCGATCATTTTATTTGCCGGTTTATTTGTTGGGATGGTGCTAGGTCTGCAAGCGTATACCAATTTGGTGAAATTTGGTGCAGCACAAGCCACGGGAACATTGGTTGCGTTATCATTGGTGCGCGAATTAGGCCCTGTTGTGGCAAGCTTATTGTTCGCCGGCCGTGCTGGGTCAGCCTTGACGGCTGAAATTGCATTGTTAAAAACAACGGAACAGCTCGACTCCTTAAGTTTATTGGGTGTGGATCCGATAAAGCGTATAATATCGCCACGTCTATGGGCAGGCATTTTGTCCATGCCGATTTTGGCGGTCATTTTCTCGGCGATAGCGATTTATGGTGGTTCTCTCGTCTGTGTGGATTGGTTGGGGTTGGATGCCGGTAGTTTTTGGTCAAACATGCAGTCCTCGGTTAATTTTCATGAAGATGTCATGAATGGCGTCTACAAGAGTGTGGTATTTGGATTTGTCTGCGCATGGATTGCCGTTTATCAAGGGTATGCTGCCGTACCAACGTCAGAAGGCATTGGGTACGCAACCACGCGCACCGTTGTGTATTCGTCGTTAGCAGTATTGGCGCTGGATTTTGTGTTAACAGCTGTGATGTTTTCAAATTTCTAACAGCGGGAGAGAGAGATGTCTAAATATGGTCGAATTGAAATGTTGGTTGGGTTCTTTGTCGTTTTAGGCATTTTATCCCTATCTGCATTGGCCTTTAAAGTGAGCGGATTGATGGATCTATCCAATGAAAGTGCTGGATACACTGTCACCGCTGCATTCAGCGAAATTGGCGGATTGAAACCCCGTGCCCGTGTTGCTATTGCGGGTGTTGCTATTGGCCGCGTGCAATCGATCAAACTAGATGAATCTGGCTTTCAGGCAGTCGTGACGATGCGCATTCATTCCAATGTGAATAAAATTCCAACGGACACGATCGCATCCATTGCAACGTCAGGGTTGATTGGTGACAATTACGTTATGCTTGCCCCGGGTGCAGATGATGCCTACCTGAAAGAAGGTAGTCGTATAGAATTAACCGACCCTGCTATCGTGCTGGAGCGTTTAATTGGTCAGTTTTTATATCGTTCAGGACAATAAATCATGAAAATAGTACAAGTTATTTCATCGTTCATCATGGCGGCGTGTTTGACCATGTCGACAACCGTATTGGCAGCGGATGCATCTGCGGCCACAGCGGGGGACCCTCAAGCCGCGGCCACAACGCTTTTGCGCGGTGTGTCGGATCAGTTAATTGCGCGTTTAACCAAGGATAAAGTCGCGATTAAAAAAGACACGCACGTGATCATTGAAATCGTTGATACGATTATCATGCCCGTGACCGATTTTGAGTTGATTGCTAAGCGTGTATTGGGTCATAACTGGCGTACGGCCTCTGTGACACAACAGCAAGAATTTTTGAAAGAATTCAAGTTGCTTCTCATCGTGACTTACATCGCAGCGTTTCGTTCATATGAAGATCAATCCGTTGCTTTTAAAGGCGAGCGCGCTGATCCACAAGATCCAACACGTGTTGAAGTGAAGACATTGATTCAAGAGCCTGGTGCACCACCGATTCCTGTTAACTACCGTTTACATATCGTTGATGGCAAGTGGTTGGTATACGATTTCAACGTAGATGGTGTTGGTTTAACCAGCAGCTTCCGTTCACAATTTGATGAAGCTGTTCGTCAAAAGGGCATGGATGGCATGCTCGCGGATATGCGTAAGAAAAACGATGAGGTCTTTGGGAAACATAATGCCAACAATCAAGCAAGCAACTAATGGTGCGATGATCGAGGGGGAGCTCACGTTTCGTGTGATCCCCTCGTTTATTAATGCCGGTTATCAGTCGATTGATGCTGCTCAAGGCGCGTTGACGTTTGATCTATCGGGCGTGACGCGCGTTGATAGCGCTAGCCTGGCCTTATTGATTGATTGGGTCCGCTATGCCAAACACAAGAAAAAATCCCTGACATTCATTCATCTGCCAGAAAAAATCCAGCAGATGATGACATTATCTAATTTTGTGTTTCCTAGTTAAATTATTCCCGATGGAACAGCGGTGGGAGATGCTCTGCCTTCGTAGGTTCTATTTTCAGCGCCGCATGTATGGCGGGTTGATTTCCTTGGTACCCCTGAAATAAGAGCGTTTGTTGAACCGCTGAACGACGGGGGGCGACCTGAGATTGAACCTCATCATCTTGAGTATATTTCCAGTCAAACGTTTGGTCAATGCTAGACGCGGCGCTATCAAAGAGACTGAAGATGGGGCTTTCGCCGTTGTCCATTCCTGCTGATTCGTGCCGAGTGGCGCTGCTGTCATCAATATCTATATCAATATTCATGTCATCATCATCTTTAAGATTGCTCTCAGATCGGATAGAGCCACTATCGTTAGTATCAATGAGATGGGTCCTGCTGTTTACATCTAGGCCGTTGTTATTGGTTTCAACAATCTGCATGTCAACGTTATTGCCGGGATTCGTTTTGTCTAAGTGCTGGGATACTTTTTTGAGAATACTGGTAAGCGTGGCATCCCCACCTACCTTACCGGTGAAACTTGCTACGAATGACTCTAGGGATATCAGATTCCTTTCAATAGCTTCATTAAGCTTGCCAATGTTTTTTGAGAGCGTTTCCAATAGAGTTGCATTGTTATATTGCATTATGTTTGTGAGGTGCACATTGCTGAGTCCAGGAATACTGGTTTTGATAGTATGCGTGAGATCTAGGATCCTCTGAACCTTATCTTCACTCCCATTGTAGGTGAACATGAGTGCGATTTGTTGATCTGTATAACCGAGATTTATCAGTGCGTTGCGGTGTTCCAATATTGCCTTTAAGGTTTCAAGACCCCTAGCCGCAAGCCCAATATGGCTGTATTCTCCGGGAGCGAATGTACTCAGGTTTGCTATGATTTTTTCTTTCTCTTGCCGTATCTTGCTCATGACTGCTACCTCTACAATGTATGTTGGGTTACATAATAACATGCCAAAGTAAGCTGTCAAGCACCTTGTCGTATCATAAAATGGGGAGTGACGTTGAGATGCAGCTATCTTTTCGTAGGAGCGCCTTCTAGGTTGTAGGGGCGAAACATCTTTCGCCATCTTCTAAATCAATAGGTTATGATCTGAGGCCGAGATTTGCTTTTTTTAGGGAGGATACTCCTTATGGTAGATAGCAGGACGCTGGTGTTTCAGCCTAACTAGTGCTCCATTCAAATAAATTTTTCCCGATGCTGGGGTTATATGTATCTCTTATCCCGCCCTTTTCCAAACATGGGTATCTACACAAGTTGAAAATGGTTTCCTTGATATAGCGATCTATGTTGAAATGATCGATATGTCATGTGACAAGCTTCTTAAGCCCCGGCAGGGGTGTAATATGTGGAGCCCCCCATGTAGACACGCGTAGCGTGGCAAATGGGGGGTAAAGATAATAAAAATTTAAGCAAGCCCCGGTAGGGGCGTGACATTCAGATGATATTGATGGGTGAGCTATTGTATTCTCACGCCCCTACCGGGGCTTACAATTTAAATCATTCTTCGTTACCCCCCATTTGCTCCCTTCGGGAGCTACATGGGGGGCTCCACATATTACACCCCTGCCGGGGCTTAAGAAGATCAGTTGTCACATGACATTGCAATTATTTCAACTTGTGTAGATATCCACGTTTGGAAAAGGGGGGGGGATAAGCGATATACTATAGAAATATACTCGCTTTGGCATCAATCTTGGCTTACCAGGATGAAGCGTCTGCAAATCATAATGAGGCTTAAATGAGCTTGAAAGATAATATCTCCCGTCTTTATGGTGAACGTGGCCTTGATTGGCTCACGCAAGTTCCCACTATCGTCGAGAGGCTGTCAGCCCAATGGGGGCTTTCAGAGCTGATGCCCGTTGATAATATGACTTATAACTACGTTCTTTCTGGGATTCAGGCAAACCAGCCTATCATCTTAAAGCTAGGTATGGATTTGCCTAGGCTAAAGCATGAGGCTCAAGTTTTGAATGCATTTAAGGGCTATGGGGCCGTTCGCATTCTTGCTTCAGATACCGGTGCCCTGTTAATGGAACGTGCTGTTCCCGGGGTCTCATTAAGATCTTTTTTTCCAAAAGAAGATCTTGAAGCTGTTGAAGTAGTCTGTCAAGTGATGAAGAAGCTCCATCAGGCACCACTCAATAGAAACAACAACTTCGCGCAGGTCGATGATTGGCTTCTTGCGATTGATCATGCAGCACAGATCCCCAGTCCTATTCTGGTGAAAGCGCGGAAACTGCGAGATAACCTAATTGGAACATCAGGTCCCAAAGTTTTGCTTCACGGTGATTTGCACCATGACAATATCTTGAAACATGGCGACGATTGGATCGTGATTGACCCTAAGGGCGTGATCGGTGAGCGCACTTATGAAATTGCCGCCTTTATTCGAAACCCTGTTCGCGAGTTGCTTTCCATGGATAATGCGCATGAAATTATTGTGCGGAGAATAAATCATTTTGCGCAATGCGCTGATTTAGATCCTAAACGTATTCAAGACTGGTGTTTTGTGCAATCCGTGCTTTCTTGGTGCTGGGCACTAGAAGATGGCATAGATGCTGATTATTTTGCACGGCTAACAAAAATCTTACAAACGGTGGTGCGTCAATAGTTCTGTAAATTGAAATTGGTCAGCAAAGTGGCAGACCATCTTCTACTCTTTTTATTAGCAGATAAAAGGAGACAGGCAATGGTACTACCACCAAAAGATCGTAGCTTATTAGATGGCGTTTTG
>JBIOEA010000060.1:0-7686 GCA_044445605.1 Gammaproteobacteria bacterium
GCAGTTAAAGGCATTGCCTGCCGCTGTTTATATAAATCCTCCTCAAACGGTGGCTTTGGGGGCTTTACAGCAGGAGGTCATTGTGGCTTAATGTATTTAATTCAAGACAACTTTTGTCTCATTTCCCCTGGCACGCTCCGTGGCAGACACTGCTTGATATTGGAACGTCACTTGTGTCGGTGCAGTTAAGTCACTTTTGTTGTTTATTACCTGAGCCGAGTTAACGACCAGTGATTCTGTGCTTGCGAAAAATTTGCGTGGCATGGTTGAACTCCAAGGTAATTTAGTAGAGTTATTATATCGACTTAGCATAGGGTAAGCAAGAACCATATTTTGCAGGCCGCCTAAATAGCTCATCCAAGGCTTCGCCTGTTCTATGGCGTTCGGGCTGAATAAGTGCTAGACTGCTGTCTTACTATTTTTATATCAGCACGCTTAAACATAGGGGAGGTACTAAGCATGGGGGGGAATTCATCCAAAAGTGAAAACAAACCTAAATCAAGCAGTCAAAATTTGAACAAACGAACTCACCCCGATCTTACGCAGCAACCTTATCTCACGCATGCTTTTAAACCTAGTAGAAAATCTAATTCCCAACAGTTTGAAATACAGGTTACACCAAATCTGCACAATGATTCTTATATTCATAAATATATAGAACGACAACGCTATTGGATGGAATATCTTAATGCAGCGCCTCATATCATTTATCCAAACGACGTATCGGCCATTTTTCCGAATCAATCCTTTGAGAAATTACGTGCGCAATCGGAAGAGCAGCTTAAATCTTATGGCATTGAATCTGCTGTTGATGGGATTGTGTATACATATCGTGGGCTTAATCCAGCGGAAGCAATAGATAATTTATTGAAAATAAAACCATTGTTTTTAGAATGTGGATCAGCGATAACGCTAACGGCATATTTAGCATTAAAGGATGTCATTGGTGCCGAAAAATTTAACCAAATAATAAAAGTTATTCACAATAATGAGCTGGTGATAAAATTAAAATCCCTTCCTTATTTTTATACAACGACTAGATATATCCGTTCACTGGAAGAAACGCAGGAGGGGATGCCGCTGTTCGTTGAGACATCAGATTTTCAAGCTGGCAATATTGTCGGTATAGAAGGGCCGATATTTGGACAAGCATTTCATCCAGCATCGGAATTGAATGCCTACAATTTATTATGGTGTGAGAACGATGGATTTTTAGGGTTTTCTTCATGGAATCAACCGATCAAAACTCAAGCGGAATTTATTGGCTTATTGGAAAACGCTTACCAAAAAAACCTTTCAAACGGTGATTTGAGGTTTATTCACCAGTTATATAATGAAAAACCAAATGAATACGCTGATTTTTCAACATTGAGCCATAAACAAGTCTATGATTTGATTTTTAATGAAAATCTAGTTGCTTATAACGTGCTCAGCACTTTTTTTAAAGAAGGAAAAATCAATAAGCATGAAGTGACAACCGTGCCTGTTCCTGAAGCATTCAAAAACATATCATCAGCAGGTGCTGTTTGTTGTCATAAATTGGATCCTAATCTTTTTTCTTTCTACATTCATGGCAATAAAAATGCCATTAGCATGGCAATGTTTAAAGAGGGTGATTGTTTTATCGACAAATCAAGACTGCTGCTGCCCTATCCGCCCGCAGCTGAACTAGACTTTAAATCATTTAGCCAGGACAAGACATATCAGCAGAAAATTGTGTCCGAGGTAACGCATTTTTATTACCGATCTTTGGACAGAATATCAAGGAAGCAAATGGGCGGTTTGGTGCTGCAAGGAAATCCTGGCACGGGGAAAACAACTGCTTGCGCAATAATGCTGGATGCGTTAGAAAAGAAAGGCATACGCATTTGGCGAGCTTATTTGGAAAAGCCGGTATTGGAAGAAAAAGTCTATATTGAACTCACGCAAATGAAATTATATTCTCAGAAATCCGAGGCTGAACTTATTAGAAAATTGATTCTACACATGATTCCTCAGTGGCAGGGATATGATGTATATTTCATGGATGATCTCAATGGTGGGGTGGGTGAATACTCATTGGTTGCCAGGGCGTTAATAGTATATTGCAGGGAAAATCAAAAACAATTTTTGGTCACGACCAATGCGATATTTTCTAATACTTTCAACGACCCACCTCATGTAATGCTATGGTTTCGCATGGCCACAATATTGGGTGAAGACTATCGTATTAAACATGCGTGGTGGAACGGACTAGTTCAAGACAGGAAGAAGATCACTTTCAACGAGCCTGTATTAAATGTTACGCAAACGCCTGACCAGGACTATTTAATGCATTGTCTAGCGGGCCTTTTTTCTGCTAACGCAACGTGTGGGCTTTGGGTTAATGGAAAGCCAGGCATTGGAAAAACAACGCTGATTGAAGCTTATTTTAAAAAGCATCAAATTGATGTTCTAAAAATTACACCCAAAAACAACCCGAAAGAATCTCTTGAGAAAATCAAAGCATTTGCAGGGGCTTATATTTGGCTTGAGGATGTGAATGACACGGGATTTGGTTCCAATTTAGAATATATTTTTGAGCATCTACTAGACATGAATGAAAAAAAAGAGTCATCTATTGTGCGAAAAATTGTTGTTACTTCAAATGCTCTATCTTCAGAAAAAGCAGTGCATGATTTTACGTGCATTTTGAAAAGCAATCTCAAGGAAAGATATAAAAGTCGTATGCAGTCAATATTCTTTTCCATAAATCTTCAAAGCATTGAAGATTTTCGAAAAAATCAAACAGATAAGAAAAGTTGCTTTATTAGACACGCCTCAGACCCTTCAGGATTACCTGATCCGTATATTTTTGCAATCAGCAATTGGCATAACGAGATGGCGGCAGACAAAAACAAAGTTGATTTTGTGAGACGCCAGAGTTATCGAGAACGCGCGAACAAAATATTGGAGAGCGCAGCAAGCGTTCGATTGGTGTGGGATGAGGAACCGGGATATGCATTCATTAAATATGAACTGGCACTATTATTAGATGGAATGGAAACAGAGCAAAAGTCTCTGGAAATTGTCTTGCCTGATTCAATGCCGATTGATACATGGTTTAAAACGGTAGAGAAAGAATATAATGACAGTTTTAATGCCGACAGATTTATGTATATGGCTTCTCGTTTGAATCGTGTGCAAACTATTACATCTGTGGATCAGGTGAGCAGCCATATTGATAATACGAAAATGCGTCAATCGGGTGGCTGCTCATAACCCAGGTCAGGGGCCTGCCAAACCTTATCGTGCGATTTTTTCCGTTTCGTGAGGTGACACTTATATGATCATCAGTGATAATATCGAAGGAATATTTTGTTTCAAGGTAGGGTAAGCATATGTCTGAATTTTCCAATATGGTTGTGGTTGTCACGGGAGGCTCCAGCGGGATAGGTAAATCGATTGCAGAGGTGTTTTACAAAGCGGGCGCCCATGTTGTGATCTTTGGACGAGACCTTAATAAACTAGAAGAAATGAAAAGGGCATTGCCTAAGATACTAACTGTGTCGGGGGATGTACGTAAAATCTGCGATCTCGATCATTTATATGCGGAAACACAAAAAGTGTTTGGCAAAATTGATGTGCTTGTGGCTAATGCCGGCGTTGCGGCGCTTAGAAAAGTAGACGATGTCGATGAGGAATTTTTTGATAATATCGTTGATATAATTTACAAAGGTGCATATTTTACGGTTCAGCGTGCGGTGACTCATTTGAAGGAGGGTGCATCGGTGATTTTGATTTCATCGATGGGATGCCATGTGGGCATGGCGTCGCACAGCGTGTACTGTTCGGCGAAAGCTGCAGTGAGTATGTTGGCGCGCAATTTTGCCGCTGATCTGATTGATAGAAATATTCGTGTTAATGCGATTTCTCCTGGTTTCACTGATACGCCGATATTTGATAGTGCAGATGCGGTTGCAGAGCTTAGCAAAACTATCCCCATCAAGCGTTTTGCTAATCCGAATGAAATTGCTGATGTAGTTTACTTCCTAGCGTCATCGAAAGGAGCCTATTTTGTAGGTGCTGATTTGGTGATAGACGGTGGAGTGAGTTCGATCATGGGTGGCGCAGTTGCAGCACATAGTTGAACCCTATCTTATATGAGCGAGCATTGTTGTGTAACCATCCGAATTGTATGGATATATTGTGTTTCGAAATTGTTCAGGCCTGCCTGAACAAATTGACTATTGATTGAATTTGCTTCATTGGGACGGATAATCCGAGCTATTGCCAATATCTATTGATCCCAATCATCTCTAAAAAATCCTCATCGTGTGAAATGACAATCAGCGCACCAGGGTATTGTTGGAGTACCTCAATGACGTGTGCTCGTGTTTCTAAATCTAGATTATTGGTGATCTCATCTAGGATCAGCAAGCGAGGCGTTTTAGCGGAAATTTGAGCTAGGCTAAGGCGGGCTTTCTCCCCGCCAGACAATGTTGAAACGTTCATATTTACTTCTTCGTTTTTCCGAAATAGAAAATCTTTGAGATGACGGCGAGCTTCACTAGGTGGCCAATCCGGGCGCATCATTTGAATGCATTTTAAAACCGAATAATCAGCGGGGAGGGTGCCATAATGTTGATCAAGATAGCCAATATCTTGATTTTTAGGAAGATGCCATTCGCCCGTTACTGTTACTATAGGGTCTTGAAGAATAGCGCGAGCCAATGTCGATTTTCCACTCCCATTATCACCAATGATGGCAATGCGTTGGCCTGATAATAATGAAAAAAATATATGAGTTAAAATGGGTTCATCTTTACCATAACTAACACTTCCATCTTGAATGTTTACGAGCATTTTATTCCCGACATCTGTTGCTGTAATAGAAAAAGTGGGCGTAATGATATCTGGTAGCCTTAACGAAGAAAGCCTATCCATGAGATCTTCTTTATGATGACGTATGTCTGATTTTTTCCGGCCGGTGGTTTCAGTGGCTCTGAGTACATTGGCTTTGCTGACAATGGTGGGCCATTTTCGCTTGTCGATACTTTTTTCACCTTTAGATCTGCTTTTTGCTGCTCGCGTTTGTTCCTTCATCAGGGATTCATGGGCGTTTTTTTTGTCTTGCTTCAGTTGAGTGAGTTCTTTTTCAATGGCATTTCGTTTTAAACCAATTTCACGTATGTAATCATCATAATGACCAGTGAATACTTGAACACGCCCTTGGTCGATATGCCACATTGTATCAATGCAATGCCGCAATAATGCAACATCATGTGAAGCAATGATTAATGTCCCAGAATAAGCATCGAGCATGCGCATCAATGATTTCTTGTTATGCACATCGAGATGATTGGTTGGTTCATCAAGCAATAGGAGTTCGGGATCCTGGCTCAATGCCTTGGTCAGGGCATGGTTAAAACGCTCGCCCCCGCTGTGGGTCTTGGCATCATCTATGAGCTGGGGTACGTACCCCACTGATACATCTACGGTATCAAGTATAAGCCGTAGGAGGGTGGTTTTCCCGCTGCCATTACGGCCTATAATGGCAATCCTGCTGCCATAGGGAACCGTCGCACTGAAATCCTCAAAACAGATTTTATGCGAGAAAGTGACGCTAATGTTTTTGATTTGAAATGGTTTATGTGACATAATATTCTCTTTAAGGGAGCCAGGGGCTGGGTTTTGAACCCGCAGAGGGCGACTTAAACAGAAATTTTCATGACACAGGTCCTCGAGTAAGATATGCTATATCTTAAAGAGATTTATTGTTTGTGTCAATAGAGCTTCAACTGATCAGCAGTGGGTAAATCCCCAGTGTTATAGCTGCGGCTTCCACTATAAATTCATTGAGAACGTAATGAAAAAACAATTTAATTTTATGATTATTTTTTGCTTGAGATCATTGCATTGCAGGGTTGGAGGATAGCAAGTTAATGCCAAAAGTAACCGTTTCAATGAATTCTGGCAATACAGCGGAGTTATTAGTTTGGGGGCATCCGGTATATAACCCAGGGCATCATCTCGGGCTTAAAATTCATGACAAAGGCGATGATCACTACTTCAGTTTTTCGCCTATCAGCCTAGAAGGGACCGCACGAATGCCTTTTAAGGCGTGTCATCAAGGTCGCGAAGCCTATGTGATGACATCTTATGCGCATGAACAATTGATCTGGGGAGTTCGGAAAAAATGGCTACGCCTTCAGTCCAAGTTAAACCCTGAGCAACTCGTTCTGCTCCCTGAAAATCTTTCTATTGCACAGGTGAGCGACAAAACGCTTCTAGAGATTGCGTTACTTTTTCCTCCGTCTATCCAATCAGAGCTTTCCATGGTGTACGAACCAGAGCGCTTCGTTTTAAATAACTTGGACATTGAGTCCATGATTTCAAAAATCCGACATTTTAAATCGGATTCCGGCAAACAGTTATGGGCCCCCTGGGCAGGCAGCCTATGGAGAAATCGAAACACGCATAATTGCGCTAGCATTATTCTGGAAATTCTTTATGCAGGAAAACTAAGACGGCGAGTTCATAGTCCACATGATATGGCGAGTATCCTCGTAGGGCTGGGGTGCTTTATGGTAAGTCTGTTGCTGAAAATGCAACCGATAGAAATGCTTATTGCAATGACGGCTGGATTTTTTATTGGGCGAATCCTTGGTGGTGCTTACGAGGGCTACGATGGTATCAACCACTATTTGCAAATGAGGAAATTACTTTATAAGGATCCAATCAGAGTCATTATTGGGTTTAAACTGTTTTCTAGCCTTGTATGTGCCATTGCAGGAATTTTTATATATGGGCCAATTTTCCCTGCGCTAATCACCATGCCAAAGAATGTGGCGTGGCTTGTGAGGAAATTATCGTGAATATTAGTGGTTCGATAGTTTCTTACAGTAATAGGACTCATTGGATCTTCCTTTTGTGTGCGACAACGGTTGGGAAGATATTTGCATCGTCTGGTATCAATTGAATATCAGTAAACCCAACAGATTCGAGCTGCGCTTTGGTTTGGCGTGATGTTCTGTAGCATTGAAATTTGGCTTGCATGATATCAACAAAAATAATCTTTTGAATAAGCAAATCATCTTTGTTAACCCGAGGCATGTTCCATTCGCAATGATCATTCATGCCCGGTGGGTACGTTAAAAAGCTCGTTACCAATTTTCCGCCTGGCTTAAGGGAATTATAAAATTGCTGGTACAGGGCTTCTACTTTATTGTTATCTTGCTCATAGACATTAAGTCCATTGCTAGAGATTAAATCAAAAGTGTTTTCCATGTCGAGATGCCATGCATCTCGTTGTATCAAATTTAAACTTGCTGAGATATTTCGTTCTTTTGCTAGCCAGGCGGAAAGTTGCAGCGCTTCTTGATCGTAATCAATCCCAGTGAGTTTAATGGCGTTGGTATTTTGAAAATCAAGATATAACAATTCACCCATCATTCCACAAGGAATGCATGCAAGATTAGCATCAGGTTTAACTTGTGTTTGATTCTCTTTGAGAAATATTTTAAAACGCTGTTGTGTTGCCAGCAATGTAGGAGCGCGGTTCAGCAGAAAATCTTCAAGTGTAGCGAGTGTTTTATTTGGATGCCAAGGATGAGTGAGCATATAATGCGTCCAATATCCATTGACGCCTTGGTGTTGTAACAGGAAACGCCCAAATTCAAATTGGCTGAGATTTTGCAAAAGTGTCAGTTGATACGCTACAGTGGC
>JBIOEA010000061.1:0-6889 GCA_044445605.1 Gammaproteobacteria bacterium
GGGAAAACGGCAAAAGTTGCGTTAACTGCATGCATGAGAAAGCTCGTTGTTTGGGCAAATGCAGTTTTACAAACAGGCATTTTATGGCAAGAAAATCATGCTTAGATGTTGACATTCATCATAGAAGCATCCCAGAAAAAACCTGCGCACATAGAGTTTGAAAAACGCGGGATTCTACCAGGTTTTTATCTGGGACCCAGCTCACCGATAGCGGCAAGAAAACCTTATAAAAGATCATCAATTATCTTGTTGCATCATAACGAGTAGGGTACTATGTTTTAGCGTGTGATTATTAACAAGGAGATATGTATGATACGTAAATTATTATGTGGTGCGCTTTCAGCAATTTTATTAGGTCAAGCTTCAGTTGTATTGGCTGATAATTTAAAGCACCAATCTGGTATCTGCGGCACCGATGAGCCTGAAGCTTGTATGCATGCATCAGAATTAGTAAACTTTACTGGGTACAAAACTATCCATGCAGAAGTAAGTTTATTTGATGATTCAGGCAATCTCCTCCGTAAATATTCGGGTACCTCATGTGTCAACAGTTACGGCCTGTATTTTCAAGAAGGGAGCATTAAGCCAGGTCTTCTGTCAGTTTCTTTGTTTATTCAAAATTCTGGCGGTTGGCTCGAATATATCGATGGGTATGATGTCGTCTTTACTGGCAAACCTAAAAAAGCGCTACAGGCTAATCCTAAATTAGTCAGAATAGGCATGTCTTCTTATTCCGATGCTGAATATCCCGCCTGTGAACCTACGACTCCGTTTGTGCTAAAAGATTAGGCTCAGTATTCTCCAAAGACCCCGATATTGATTCGGGGTCGATGGAGCCCTTGATAATAAGGGTTGCAAAACCTAAATTAATTGTTATAATTAAGTTATAACATTCCGCAAGCATGAGGTTTATCATGACATCACTCAGAACTATTGGCAATTCCCAAGGGATTCTTATTCCCAAGGCATTGATTCACAAGGCGAATCTTGAGGGGCGTGAGCTTGAGCTCGAAGTTACTGCAGATGGATTGCTTATTAAACCCATCAACAAATCTCGTGCAAACTGGCAGGCTGCCATTGCATCAACTTTAGAGGCTCATGCTCATGATATTGACCATGAATGGTTGGATGCGGAGTTGATTGAGGAAGATGAAAACAATGACGAAAAGTAAGGCAGGGGAGCCTCCGATGAGGCATGATGTTTGGCTTGTTTCTCTGGATCCTGCTAAAGGTAAAGAAATTAAAAAAACGCGCCCTTGTGTCATTATTTCACCTAATGAAATTTCAGCACTTGCGACTGTGATTGTTGCGCCAATGACAAGCCAGGGTTTTGATTTTCCTGTGAGAGTCAAATGCAAATTTCAAGACAAGGATGGCTTAATTTTATTAGATCAAATCAGGGCTGTTGATAAACAAAGGTTGGTCAAAAAATTGGGAAGTCTTGATAAGAGAGCCGCACGAAAACTGTCGGATACGCTTGTTGAGATGTTTACGTATGAGTAAGAATATATTGCTTCCATCGGCCTGAAGGACAGTAACACGTAGCCGCTACAATATTGGCATTATAGGATTGATTTAGCCCTCATGAACCGCTAGACTTATGAGGGAAGACAGTGATATTGACTTCTTGCTAACTCATTGAGCATTTGCTACATTCGTCTATAATTAATCAATGTTTCATCGCTAGAAGGTTCACCAGCTTGAGTCAGGCATTATTAATTGTAATAGGCGGGGGAATCGGTTCTCTATTCCGCTATTGGCTTTCAATCGGCGTTTATTCGCTTGTAGGACGGTCTTTCCCTTATGGAACCCTATCTGTTAATGTTTTGGGTTCTTTTGTTATGGGCATACTGACGGTTCTTCTCATGGAGCGCTTAAATGGTGAAGCTGATTATCTCAGAGCTTTTTTGTTGATTGGATTTTTAGGTGGATTCACTACATTTTCAAGTTTTTCAATTGAAACGCTCAGCTTGTTGGAAAGTGGTGAAATGCTGAAAGGGATTCTTAATATTATTGTGAGCTTCAGTTTTTGCCTGTTTGCTGTTTTATTGGGAACATTATTAGGGAGACATATATAGTGAAGATGGTCATGGTGCGAGTCTATGTTATGGAAGCCGAAAAACAGCTTCAACCCATTCTCAATTATCTGCACGATACAATCAAGGTAAGAGGGGTAACCGTATTCAGAGCAATTACCGGTTTTGGAAAGTCCGGCGCTATGCATTCATCAACACTCGTTGATTTATCACTAAACTTGCCTATCGCTGTCGAATTCTATGACTCTGCAGAGCGTGTTACAGAAATTATTGATTATCTCAATACATTTATAGAACCAGGGCATATTGTACATTGGTCGATTGAAACAAATATCACTGGATAATCTTTTTGGAGACGATTCCCAGCGGCCACGTAGCCTTTTTATGCGTGTGTCAACGCCATTTAGAGATGTCCTAGGGGCGGCTAAGTAGAAATGTCCTGTCTTGGGTAAATGGCTAATTTTGGCAGTTTTGAACTTCTAGATTGATTTAGCTCTTTCGAACCGCTAAACTTAAGGCATTCACTACCTTTGGTTACCCATATGTTACTTGATGATCTTCACTCTAAAAAACAACAAATTGCCTTATTAGCTGCGCAGTATGGCGCTCGTCGTATTCGTGTTTTTGGGTCTGTGGCCAGGGGCGAGGAGAGGGAAGACAGCGATATTGATTTTTTGGTCGATTTCCCTCAAGGATATGATTTGTTTAGTCAAAGATTACCCTTGTGTGAAAAACTGATGGAATTAACAGGCCGAAAAGTGGACCTTATTCCGGAACACGAGCTTAACCGACATCTTCGTGATGCAGTACTCAAGGAAGCAAAAAATATATGAAGAAAGACTGGAAATTATATGCAAATCACATTCTTGATTGCATAGCGAAAATTAATCAAATTAAAGCGCGTGGTGATATTACTAAAGACGATGTGCTTTATGATGCCGCATTGCGCAATTTGCAAACTTTATCTGAAGCAACGCGACATTTGCCTGAAGATAAAACTGCTCAATATTCTACTGTGCCATGGAAAAATATCAGTGGATTTAGAAATATCCTGGTGCATGATTATCTTGGTGAAATTGACCCGCATACTGTCTTGAAAGTGATTGATACACACTTGGCCGTCTTGGAAGTTGCTATCATTGATATGCTTAAAAATTAAGACGTTAACACGTGGGGCCTACACATGCGTGTCAACGCTATTTAGAGATGTCCTAGGTCCAGCTAAGTAGAAATGTCCCACTCTGGGAAGTGGGGAGTTACGTTGGCTGATCTTTAATTATCTTATTGACATTACTTCATCGTAGTGATTTGGCGCAAAATCCACTCTGCACATGGACGGATCTGAGGCTTCAAATCATCCCAGTGCTCATCCTCCAAACCTATACAAATTGCTTTCGCGCGCTGCATGACTGTTTGGTGCTCAACCGGCAAACGTTCTATAGCCCAATCTGCTGCATCTGGTTTAGAGAACAGTTTCTTTGTACCACAGGTAGTCCAAATTCGAGCAAGCGTAAGCAAAACATTCCTTGTGTCTGAATCCAGATTTGAGATTAACCTTTCTAAGTCACTGTGCATCGCCTGAATAAAATCTCTCTCCGGAACCTGTGGCAATAGTATTTCAGGATTGCTACCGAATAAAGTCAGACTGCCGCAGTTGATTTGAGTAATAAGCACAGCGAGATCGGGCATCTCTTTAGTCTGCGCAAGTTCCACCGCTCCTGATTCACATTCAGCTCTTAACCATTCCCCATACTGAAAATCAAAAAGAGGGGGGTAACGCCAGGGATTGATATCTGAATCCACAACCAAGGTCATCTCAATCGGCGGTTTGGTGTCTTTCATATAGAGACCTGAAATGCCGAGCAACTCTCGAATCAACTGTTGTTTTTCAGAATGGGTGCTTGGTCGATTGATTACCACAAATAAATCTAGATCACTGTATCTTTGAAGCCCTCCAACGACTGCAGACCCGTAGAGGTAAACCCCCAAAAGGCTCCCATCAAATAGCTTTTGAAGTAAATTTAGACATTGGTTGATTTGGATTTCCACTGGCTTGATCATAATCATTAGGCACCTATCCATTACAATGCGAGTTCGCATAATGTATATTATGTTAAATTAAATTTGTCGTGGTTATTACTCTCAAATGCACGCGCTACAGCATCCTATTCCTCACAATAATCCTCACCACCGATTAATGGGATTAATCTACAAAGCACTTCGTTAATAATATGTTGCCCTGCGCGCGTAATATGTTTTATTTTTCTATCTTTCCATGATAATGTTTGAATAATGCCCGCCGCAATGACAGAGGGTTTATCAAGATAATCAATCGGTACTTCAGTTAGATTCCCTCGAATACTTGTGCTAATCGGGCAACATATCAATAGCCCAGTGCTTCTATTGTAAACTTTTGAGGACAAAACAAAAGCAGGTCGATACTTTCTAATTTCTTTTCCTTTTGTAGGATCAAAATCTAGCCAAACGATATCGTTTCTATCGGGGATATATTGCTTCGACACGACTAATCTCCTAATTCATCATCATGCAAAACTGCTATTTCATCCGCATGAATGCCGAAAGGGGTCATATTTTTGAGAAGTTCTTTTTCTGAAAAATGCAGTCTTTTTTTAGGCGGAGTTTTAACCTTTTTCACTGTAAAGCCGTCTTCTGTGACATCCACAATAACTTGTGTGCCTTCTTTAAAATGTGGGATATCTCGCATAATGCCAGATACTCTAAGCGCTAATCCATTACCCCACTTTTGAATACTTGCTTCTGTTTTCACGATAAGTTACCTCTGAAACAATCTATATTTTCAAAAAGTATATACTATGTATCAACGTCTGTCAGCTACTTTTTTCAAGGAAAAACTCGAGATAAAACAGATACACAATTGACACCGTATCCCAATAATCCTTTGATTTTATCGTCGTTCACATCCTTTGGTGCGCATACATGTTAAATTCAATCCAACCAATCCTCAGTATGCAAACCTGAAACCATTTTAAAAGCCTTGTCATTCGTCACCAGGACTACCCCTGTTTCTAGTGCGTGCGCGGCAATCAGCATATCTAAAGGTGCTAATACATTGCCATGCTTCTCCATTTCTGCCCGGACAACGCCATACCGTTTTGCAATTGCACTGTCCCAGGGCAATACATCCACATATTGCAGGAACTTTTCAACAACTAGATGCAGACGTTTGGCCTCGGGACGCTTAGCAACACCATACTGCAACTCCCCTTTAGTAATTGCCGAAATACATATGGATGGAATTGGCTTTGATGTGACATTTTTGGTTACGTTATGATGTGCCTTTAAAAAATGGCTAACAATATTGGTATCTAACATGTAGTGTTTCATTCTTATTCTTCCCAGTCTTCAAATGGATCGCGATCTGATTTTCTTTGATTCCTTTCCTTTTCATTGAGGAAATCATCGGGGACATGCGCATCTTTAAGTGCCGCAATTAATCCATTCCAGCTTTCAGGTTTGCGTGATAAAATCACATCGCCTGTTTCAGGATCCCGATGGATATATACTTCCTTTGTATCAAATCGAAAGGCTGCAGGCAAGCGGATTGCTTGACTACGGCCATTTGTGAATACTTTGGCAATGTGGCTCATAAAAGCCCCCCCCCTCTTTGGTATATATTAAAGTATATACCATCTTTCTGGCCATATCAAGGTATTTGAGCCTATGCCACCATACCATAACCCATTGATTTCAATGATGTTTGAACGATTTTGTGTGCTTGCATGTTAAATGGGATTTCACACAGCTAATATGACATTTATAGGATCGTTGCAAAAGGCAGTTTCGCTGCTTTTTTATCAAATGTGACTGTTTCATCGCAGCCGTATTCATGGTTTAAATGGATGATGTAATGGTATGAGAAATCAGCTTGCGCTTCCTTGTATCCTCGCAATGCTCGCCACAAAATATCAGGCTCGTGTATATGGAACTGCCTGGTTCGCAGAATATGTTCCAGCACATCTGCTATTTGCTCTCGATGATACTCATATGCAGATTCGAGTACCCAAACGAGTTCGCATAATACAATCCCGGTGATAAATGCTGGGGATTTTTGATTGCATTCATTTTCAAGAAAAAAGATCGCTTTTTGTGTTTGAACTTTATCGTCCTGGACCAAATATCGTATCAGTACGTTGGTATCTACTCCTTTCATTCTTCACTACCTCTCCCGCGCTTTGCAATAACTGCATTCATTTCTTCAATAGACACTTTCTTTTTAGGCCTCGGCAATAACGTTTTAAGATCTTGAACATCCTTTGTTTGAGCGAAAATGTTGATTTTACCATCTTGTTCTATAACGAACTCCAGAATATCGCCTGCATGAATATTGAGGGCATTTCGAATTTCTACGGGGATTGTAATTTGCCCCTTACTGGTAACCGTCGAGGTGCTCATTATGGATTCCTTACATATTTGCCTATCCTTATATTAGGGTAAGGAGCATCAGCTGTCAAGCTGCCCTCCTGAGCTTCTTGGCGAGCCATAGAAAATATACAAATGCCAGAAACAATAAATACGCTACATCTCTTTGGCTAGTTACTGGTGTAGGGCGAAACATCTTTCGCCATCTTCACAATCTCTGAAAACGAAGGAGATTATTCTTCACCTTCGCTATATAACCGCTCGGGGTCCCGGCATCTACGCGGGGAGGTTTTTATTTCACCATCGAACGAGCATCGACTTGTCGTTCGCCCCAACAGCAGGGGCTCACTCGAGCAGATATGTCGCGGTTCAATAAAAACCTCCCCGCGCATATGCCACCCCTCCGCTGTTATGCGTGCGGCTTGAATAATGGCTATTTTATATGATATAAA
>JBIOEA010000062.1:0-6090 GCA_044445605.1 Gammaproteobacteria bacterium
ACCATAAATTGCAAATAATGGCCGTCTGCTTGAACAATGCAAACGAAGTAACATCAAAAACGGGAGAGAAAGCGCTCCAAATGGTTGAACCGATTTTCGCTTCCTATTTCCCAGATAAAGAAACCTTCAAATCAGCACTTAAACGCATGTTTACTATCGAAGGTTATGGACTTGTAAGCATGTCTTATGAGTTTCATAAACTGTATCCTTACTCTGAATTGTCACATTTTGCGATCAATTTAAAAACAGGCTGCGTTAACCACATTAGCATGCTGATGCCAACACCCTATGAAGCATCACGCACCATCAATCTGTATCAACGCGAAACTGATTTTGAACCTTATTATATTGCATATGAAAATGATCGATATATCGCACCTACTCTTGCGCCTAAGATATCGAACCTCATTAAATCGATTACACCCATTGCTCAGAAATGCTTGGTGACAGATGAACTGTTGATAGAATTAGAAAAAAACATGCCAAGTTTCAATGCAAAAAACGTCATACACCTCAATAGACTCTGCGGCGCGATCAAAAAATTGCCTTATGAAAAAGCGCGTGAACCTTTGAAACAACCCGAAAAACCGGTGACATTTGCCTATACTGCGTCTATTTCCAATAAAGAAGTATGTGATCACCTGATTGAAATGTCTGCGGAAGATAGGGCGGTAGTGAAGCGTTTGTGTGTTTGAAAGAGGTGTGCGAGAAGAATATCAGACCCATCTATGCTAAAATAACCCCAGCCACGGGGTTCCCCATGAGAAACAACACGTTTTACACGCAGACACAACAAAGTCCATACCCCAATCTGTGGGATGCGCTGATCTTCGTTCCCATTTTTGCCTTTTTCGTCCTGCTGGCGAGCGCTGCCAGCCAAATGTCGGCCCCTTATCACATTGGCGATACCCTCCCCATCAGCCTTGAATACGCTGCCCTACCCCATTATGCTGTTCGCACGGTCCTACGGATGTTCATTGCCTTAGGTTTCTCCCTCGTATTCAGCATCATCTTCGGCAGTCTCGCCGCCAAATCCAAAAAGGCCGAGGCCCTGATCATCCCCGCAGTCGATATTCTCCAATCCGTCCCCATTCTCGGCTTTCTCTCCATCACCATCGTCGGCTTCATCCATCTTTTCCCCGGCAGCTTGCTCGGCCCCGAATGCGCCGCCATTTTCGCCATCTTCACTTCCCAAGCCTGGAACATGATGCTCAGCGTTTACGGCTCCTTTAAAAGCGTCCCAGCTGATTTGCGTGAGACCACCGATGTCTTTGGCCTATCCTCCTGGCAACGATTCTGGCGCCTCGAAATGCCTTTTGCGATGCCCGGGTTACTCTGGAACATGATGGTGTCCATGTCCGGTGGCTGGTTCTTCCTCGTCGCCTCCGAGGCCATTTCGGTCACGAATCAACGCATCCTGTTGCCTGGTGTCGGCTCCTACATCGCCGTTGCCATCGACCAAGCCAACCTCGCCGCCGTCGGCGCGGCCATTTTGTGCATGCTCATCGTCATCCTGTTATATGATCAATTACTGTTCCGTCCGCTGCTGGCTTGGTCTCATAAGTTCCGCGCTGACCCCGGCATTGAAACCCTCCCCTCCAGCTGGCTACTGTCACTGCTTCAACGTGCACGCTTGATTTCTCGCCTGCGTCTTCACTGGACCTCGCTCACCGAAAAAATCATCAACTGCAAATGGTTTCTACATAAGCCCACGCCGCCTACTGTATCCATCATCCCGAATCGTTTGCGAAATGGTTTGTGGATTTTTGCCGTCAGCACGTTGCTATTAGCCTCCCTACTGATTTGTTTGCAATTTATCTTGAAGAGCATCACGCTTCCCGAAATTGGCGAAGTCATTATCTTAGGCGCCATCACTGCCATCAAAATCATGATTCTGATCGTCTTAGTTTCATTCATTTGGGTACCCATCGGTGTTTGGGTGGGCATGCGCCCGAAAGCGGCTCACATCGTTCAGCCCATTGCACAATTTTTGGCAGCCTTCCCCGCGAACGTTGTCTTCCCAGCCGCCGTATTACTCATTTTGCACTTTCATTTAAATACCACTATTTGGACCAGCCCACTCATGATTTTAGGCACGCAATGGCACATCCTCTTTAATGTCATCGCAGCGACATCCATGATTCCAAAAGACTTGCATCACACCACACAAAACCTCGGCGTGAAAGGCGCTTTATGGTGGCGCACACTCGCCTTACCGGCGATCTTCCCCTATTATGTGACGGGCGCACTCACCGCTGCCGGCGGCGCCTGGAATGCTAGCATTGTGGCCGAATGGGTCTCCTGGGGGAATACGGAATTACATGCCACAGGATTAGGCGCCTACATTGCGCAACACACATTGCTCGGCGACTTCCCTCGCATTGTCTTAGGCATTGGCGTGATGTGCATTTACGTGATCGCCTTTAATAAACTTCTTTGGCAGCGCTTGTATCGCTACGCGCAAACCCGTTATCAATTGGAATAAAGCCATGAATACTCCCGTGCTCGAATTAAAACATGTCCGCAAAGCGTTTCCTAAACCTGAATTGCAAGAATTGCTCGTGCTCGATAATGTCGACTTCCAATTAAATCAGGGTGAAATCGTCGCGCTATTAGGTAAATCAGGCTCAGGGAAATCAACCTTATTGCGTATCATGGCAGGGTTATTAAAACCGACCGCGGGTGAAGTGACATTCAAAGGTGTGCCCGTGCACGGCCCCATCCAAGGCGTCACTGTATTATTTCAACATGTCGCCTTGATGCCTTGGTTAACCGTATTAGAAAACGTAGAGCTAGGGTTGGAAGCGCAAGGCGTGAAACGTGATGAACGCCGCCATCGTGCACTCAAAGCCATCGACATGATCGGCCTCGACGGGTTTGAATCTGCATTTCCTCGCGAATTATCCGGCGGGATGAAAAGCCGTGTGGGGTTCGCCCGCTCGCTCGTGGTTCAGCCCGATATTTTGTTGATCGATGAATTGTTTTCAACACTCGATATTTTGACCGCTGAGAATTTACGTTCGGACTTGTTAGATTTGTGGCAAGCATCTCAAACACCGCTCAAATCCATTTTGATGGTGACACATGATATTAATGAAGCCGCCTTGATGGCCGATCGTATTGTCGTCTTCACGAGCGACCCTGGCTGCGTGCGCGGTGAAATCCGAGTCGATTTACCACACCCGCGCAACAGTGATGACCCGAACATTAAAAAGATTGTTGATGATATTTATACGCTCATGACCTCTGATCCGAAAGTCACACGTCGTCAAACCACAGCAGCCTACAAACATAAGACCATTGATATTGGCTACCGCCTACCTGAAGTAGAAGTCTCTTCCTTAACCGGTTTGATTGAAGAAATTGTATACTCAGAACATAAGGGCGTCTTCCCCTTGCAAGATTTGGCTGAGCAATTACATCTTGACGTCGATGAATTATTTCCGATGATCGACCTATTGGACATTCTGTGTTTCGCTCGAGTGTTCGATGGTGACATTGAATTAACACCAGCAGGCGTTGCATTCGGACAAGCCGATATTTTGAAGAAAAAAGAAATCTTCGCGCAACATTTGCAACACATTCCCTTGGCAAAAACCATTCGCCAGATTTTGGATGAAACGGACAGTCATACTATTCCTGAAGAACAATGCTTGGCATTGATGGAAGAACATTTGACCGACGATGCCGCTCATCGCGTCTTGATGACCGTTATCGAATGGGGCCGCTATGCAGAGATATTCGCCTATAACGCCAGCAGCAGGATGTTGAGTTTGGAGAATCCGGATTAATTTGGTACAATACCCCCCTCTCAAGTCCATTTTGAAGGGTGAATGTTATGTCCAAACGTACTGTTTCTGATTCCATGGGAACCCTAGAAATCCCCGCTGACGCCCTTTACGGCGCGCAAACTGAGCGGGCCAGAATCAACTTCCCTGTCAGTTCCCTCAAAATCCCTGAGCCCTTTATCGAAGCACTTGGCCTCATCAAAGGTGCTTGCGCTGAAGTCAATCTTTCCCTCGGATTACTCGACACTGAGCTGGCCAAGCCTATCATCGAAGCAGCTCAAGCCATTGCTGATGGTCAATACTCCGACCAATTTCCCTTGGATGTCTTTCAAACAGGCTCCGGCACCAGCACCAACATGAATGCCAATGAAGTGATTGCGACACTGGCGAGCAAAAACTCCGGCAAAACCATTCATCCGAATGACCACGTTAACATGGGCCAAAGCAGTAATGATGTGATCCCAACAGCGATACATGTTTCCGGCGCTCTACTGGCTCAATACAAATTGATCCCTGCGTTGCAACATTTGTCTCACACACTCAAAGAAAAAGCCAAATCATTGCATCACGTCACCAAAACAGGGCGTACCCATTTGATGGATGCTATGCCCGTGCGTTTTGATCAAGAACTCGGTGGCTATGCTCAACAAATCGATTACGGTATTGCACGTGTTCAAAGCGCATTGCCACGGTTGTTAGAATTAGCACAAGGCGGTACTGCTGTTGGAACCGGCGTTAATGCTGATCCACGCTTTGGCAAGGCCGTTGCTGCTAAATTAGCTGAAAAAACGGGATGCCCTTTCGTTGCAAAACCCAATTATTTTGAAGCCCTGAGCGCACAAGACGCTGCTGTCGAAATGTCTGGGCAATTGCGCGTGATAGCCGTATCGCTGATGAAAATTGCCAACGATTTGCGCTGGATGAACTCAGGCCCATTGGCTGGGCTGGGTGAAATTCAATTGCCGGCGTTACAACCCGGTAGCAGCATCATGCCAGGTAAAGTCAATCCGGTCATTCCTGAGGCTGTTTGCATGGTCTGCGCACAAATCATGGGAAATGATTTAACCATCTCTGTCGCTGGCCAATCCGGTAACTTCCAATTGAACGTCATGTTGCCTGTCATTGCATACAACCTGATTCAATCGTTAGAGTTGCTGACGAATGTGTCTGTCCTGTTGGCCGATAAAGCCATTCAAGGATTCATCGTCAATGAAACGCAAATCGAACGTGCGCTAGATCGTAATCCGATTCTGGTGACCGCATTGAACGCCGTGATCGGTTATGAAAAAGGCGCTCAAATCGCGAAGCAAGCTTATAAAGAAGGCCGCAGCGTGAAAGATGTCACTCGCGAAAATACCACATTGACCGCGGAGCAAATCGACGAGTATTTGGATCCGAGGAAAATGACGGAATAAATTTATCATCTGGATTGTAGGGGCGAACGATAATGGATGAAACAACCCAGAAAGTGGTTAACTTTGTCACCTTGCTTGCAAATGAGCTTATTCATCCTCGTAAGATAATTTTGTTCGGTTCTCGTGCTCGGGGCGATGCAAGGCAAACATCTGATGTCGATATTGCCTTTGATTTTGACCCAGATCAGTATCAACAACATTGGAGTCGATTTTGCTTGAATATTGAAGAAAATGCCCCCACACTGCTGTCTATCGATTTAATTAACATGAATGAAATATCATCTGCATTTTCTGAGAAGATTCGCGCAGAAGGCATTGTGGTTTACACAAGAGCATTATCTTGATGCTTTTCAGCATGCGTATCAAAAACTGGCAGAAGACAGAAAATAATAATCGTTCAGACAATGGCAATTTCTTGTAGGGGCGAAACATCTTTCGCCCTCTTATCGATCAGGTAACGAAGAACTCTTCGCCCACTTTGTAAAGCTGCTCGTTACCCATAAGCTTGGATGTTAGGCAAAGGCGCTCCTACCGCCTCGACGTCATCCCAGAAAAAATGCCCCCGCAAACTTAATACGTAGACGGTAAATTGCAGGCATTTTTATCTGGGACCCAGTGGCAATATGTAAAAATGCTCGATCCGAACATAAATGTGTGCCGTATCTCTAATTAAACGCACAGTGAACCATATCGTGCCTGGGTCCCAGATAATAATCTGTGACAATTCCGTTTATTTTAATCGACAGTAGACAGATTATTTCTGGGATGCTTCTATGATGAATGTCAACATCTAAGCATGATTTTCTTGCCATAAAATGCCTGTTTGTAAAACTGCATTTGCCCAAACAACGAGCTTTCTCATGCATGCAGTTAACGCAACTTTTGCC
>JBIOEA010000063.1:0-6066 GCA_044445605.1 Gammaproteobacteria bacterium
CCAAAACGCCATCTAATAAGCTACGATCTTTTGGTGGTAGTACCATTGCCTGTCTCCTTTTATCTGCTAATAAAAAGAGTAGAAGATGGTCTGCCACTTTGCTGACCAATTTCAATTTACAGAACTATTGACGCACCACCCAACGATTTCTTGTATGTCTTCGAAACTAGTATATGTATACCAGGTATCGTCGCATGCAATGTAAATATTTGGTCCCACCGCACACTGTCCAAGACAAGACGTTTTAACAGCCTTAACCCTTCTCCCCTCCAAGGCGTTACATTTAACATTAAGTTCGCTGCGCAAGTAGTTAAATACCCCCTCGGCCGAAGAAGACATGTTGCAACACCTGCCTTTTGTGCGTTGGTTAGTGCAGATAAAAATATGCACTATTTTATCTTTGCTCATGCCAGCCTCCATACGCCATCGTACATAGCAGCTCGAGCATTCAATAAGCGCATACCGCCTTTCAAGCACTTTTGCGCTTGTTCAGGTGTATGAATTAATTTACGCATCTCTGAAAACCAGGCTTTCCCATGCCCCAGATCGATATGAATGTGTGTTTCCCAAAATTCTAGATTCTCGGCAGGTAACCCTGATTTTCTCAACCCAGCTAATATTTTTACCATTTGGTTTGGCATAGCCAATTCTATGTAACCAAAGCCGCCCATTCCGCAGTGATAATCCCCACATAAAAACGCAGCATAAGTCTTTGCATTGACCAAAGACAATGCTTCTGACATAGGTTCGATTCTGTTGGGTCTACCGATGTTATTAAAGTTCTTTAGGAATAAGTTGGGATGTGCCATGGCACAATCCCCAGAACCCAGTTCGTCATAGAAATTATTCGCCAGCTCTGTTCGTTCAGCCATCGGTGTGCTCAGGCTTAGCGCTGCAATAAATAGGTGAAACAGCCTGTTGTTTATATAATAATTTTCCAAAAACGTTTGAACAGTCTGCAGACTCACGCCGTTTTTTGCCATCTCGTTTAAAAGAGGGTGCTCATTAATCCTGTGGCTGTAGACCTTGTCTGCTAGCTCCTCTATAGCACGTTCGGGTGTAAAATTATCAAAAGATTCAAGCTTGTATTCAGGTAAAAAAGTATTTTCTACATCTAGAACTATTTTTCTCAGCGCGTATTCAACCAAATGGGTGTAATCATTTATTCTTTCCACTCTCAACAAATCGCGACGATTCCAGTAATAAAGCAATACCTGAACCAGATCCCACGATGGTTTATTTTTATCAACAAAAGCTTCTTTGGCTAGTTTTTGTGTCCTATCTATTAATTCAGTGGTTTTTCTGTAGGCATCGTCAATTGTATTGGTATTACTAACGATGTATTCTTCTGGGATTGAAATTTTTATCTCTGTAGATTCGTTGGCTTCTCGAAAAGTAACGTCAATTAATTTTTTTGGCTTTGCAGTCAATGGACCTGAATCTGTTGGAGGGGGGCTTGCATCCGCCACGATAGTAACTGCCTGCACAGCAACGGTGGTTTGATCTAAATTCTGATTTTGGTCTTTATTATCGGATAAATACATGTTACTAACTCCTGCAACTTTGGTACATCTACAACTACCCCAGAGAAAGCTGAGGAGCCTGATAACGGCGAGCCCTAGTGGGCTTTCACTCCCATTATCCTTTTTTAATGAGGCTGATAGCATTAGCGAATACCTGAGATTGCTGTGAGACATTGACCATTTGCAAACAGCTTTCCAACTCCGCGTAAATATGACGAATTCTCATATTAAGGAAAATCCGCTTGAAAGAAGGACGCCACATGTTCGCACCCTGTCGCCGCAAAACTTCAGAGATCAGCCATTGTCTCCCGTCGTAGAGTCCATTAATATACACCATGCTTCAGGGAGTAGAGGTTGATATGCAGGAATACGTGCCATTCTTATTCAGGGCCGCGCAGCTGAGCGATCTTGATGCTGTCTATGGCTTTTCTCAAGTTGCGGGACTTACCAACTTACCCCCTGATCGTGAACTCCTCGAGCACAATATTCGACGTTCATTACATTGTTTTAACAACCCCCCTCATGCGCCTGATCCAAACGATTTCTACTTTTTTGTGATCGAAAACACGCTCACTCAGACGCCCATCGGCTGCTGCGCACTATATGCAGACATCGGTACGGGGTTCCCCTTTTACACCTTCCATGTCGATGAAGAACAAAATACCCTCACACTCAAAACAGAGCTTCAGGAAGCCAGCGAAATGGCCGCGTTATATTTATCCCCACAAGAACGCATGCATCACATGGGCGCATTTTTATCTCGAGGACGCTATCTGTGGATAGCCTCTCACCCCAAACGCTTTCATCCCACACTGATTGCCGAAATGCGCGGGCGCGTTGATAAACAAAGCCAATCCCCCTTCTGGGAATTGTTTGTTCACCGCTACATTAAAGATAAAACATTTCAACAGGCCGATTTTGATCTGGTGCGTCATCACCTCGAGTTCATTGATGAATTACTCCCACACACACCCATCGCGATCGATACATTAGATCAACGCGCTCGCGCATGCATTGGAATCCCTCATCTCGCCACACGCGCAGCTGTCAATTTATTGCAGCATGAAGGCTTTACCAAAACAAAGCATATTAATATTTTTGATGGCGGCCCGATCCTATCCATTCCTACCAAAGAAATTCAAACGATCGCGCGCAGTTTTACTGCAAGATTTGCAGGCGCACGGCACCCCACTTCACAGGATGTTTATCTCGTCGCGACAACCTCTTTCCCTTTTTACGTTTCATTAACCACGGTAGATATCGATCGTGAAAAGCACTGTTGTTATCTTCCTCCTGAAGTGGCACAACGAATGCAACTTAACATCAATGACACCCTTCGTTTATCGATTTTTTAGGAAACGCACATGACGACATTTTCATCAACAAACCCCGCTAACGGCAACATTCTTTGGACAGGCGAAGAAGCGACCGCCGAACAAGTCAATGCCGCTGTCTCACGCGCCAAAAAAGCATTTCAAACTTTTTCCCTGACGTCTCTCGAAGAACGCATCGCCTACCTCAAAGCGTTTGAAAAAAAAATGATCGAAAAACAAGATGAACTCGCCGATGCGATCAGTCAAGAAATGGGCAAACCTCGCTGGGAAGCCTTGCTCGAAGTCAAAACCGCCATTTCCAAAATTGATATCTCCATCCATGCCTATCACGATAGAACACCGCTCAGAGAAGCTGCGATTAAAGATGGGTTTATTGTAACGCGTCACCACCCGCAAGGCGTGATGGGTGTCATGAGCCCGTTTAATTTTCCGATTCATTTGGCACATGGGCATATTGTCCCCGCTATTCTCGCTGGCAACACGATTGTGTTGAAACCAAGTGAGCAAGTACCCATGTGTGCGGCATACTATGTACGGTATTGGCATGAAATCGGTTTACCTGAAGGCGTGATTGAATGCGTTCAAGGTGGCCCAACGGTTGGCACCGCATTAGTCGCACATCCTGATTTGCGTGGATTGTTGTTCACCGGCAGCGAAGCCGTAGGCAAAAAAATTCACGCACAATTTGCTGGGCATCCTGAAAAAATACTGGCACTGGAATTGGGTGGTAATAATCCGCTCGTCATCCTGGATGCACCCAATGTGCAAGGCGCATTAAATGTGATGTTACAATCCGCTTACGTCACTTCAGGCCAACGTTGCACATGCACACGCCGTCTCATTGTTAAACGCACACCCGAGAATGAAAAACTTATTGAAGCGTTGATTAAGGCCATCCCACAACTTCACGTCGGTGATCCGGCGAACACACCTGAACCTTTCATGGGTCCATTAGTCTCCAACGCAGCGGCTGATAAAATCATGGCTGCTGAATCCATGCTTATCAAAGCAGGCGGGAAATCACTCGTCAAAATGCTGCGGCCCATCGAAGGAAAAGCGTTCGTCACGCCGGCATTGATCGATTGCACTGGCCTTGATCTGCCAGATGAAGAATATTTTGGACCGCTCCTGAAACTCTATTGGGTGCAAGATGAAATTGAAGCCATTGCGCTTGCCAATGCAACGCGATACGGTTTATCTGCTGCGGTTGTGTGTCAAGACAAAGCATTGTTTGACTATTGCTATTCACGCATGCACGCGGGTTTGGTTCATTGGAACCGCCCGACCAATGGCAGCGTGAGTGATGCTCCCTTTGGTGGAGTGGGCATGAGTGGCAACTATCGCCCGACGGCTTATTATGCAGCCGATTATTGCGCACATCCTGTGGTGAGTATGCAAAGCACACCAGAATCTATGTCTGTTCAGCCATTACCAGGGATGATCTTATGAAAGCCGATGTTGTAGAAGTTAATTTTGATGGTTTAGTGGGCCCCACGCACCATTATGCAGGGCTTGCCTTCGGAAATGTTGCCTCGATTAAAAATGCAAAAACCGTATCGAATCCTAAACAAGCCGCGCTGGAAGGTTTAGGTAAAATGCGCTTGATGTTGCGCCTGGGTGTGCCTCAAGGTATTTTCTTGCCGCAATCGCGTCCTTGTTTAAAAACATTGCACAGCTATGAAATCGCTGGCACTGAGCAAGAACAATTGGAGAAACTCGCCGAGACGGATTTCACGCGGTTCTGCGCATTGTTTTCAGCCTCGTCCATGTGGGCCGCCAATGCAGCCACAGTCACGAGCAGCATCGATAGCCTCGATGAGGTCGTTCACATCACACCCGCAAATTTGATGAGCCATTATCATCGTTCGATCGAAGTGCCTCAAACGTTTCAACAACTGAAAACTATTTTTAATGCGCCACAATTTCGTGTGCATGAACCCACACCCGCGCTTGAACATTTGTCTGATGAAGGCGATGCCAATCATATGCGATTGACACCACTGCATCATAAAAAAGGTGTGAATGTATTTGTGTATGGAAAAGGCGGACATGGGTTGCGCGGCAGCCCGCAAAAATATCCTGCACGGCAATCGCTTGCCGCTTGCACGATGATCGCGCAACGGCATCGCATCAATACGCACGTATTGTTTTTCCAACAAAATCCAGATGCTATCGATGCAGGCGTGTTTCATAATGATGTTGCTGCGATGAGCAACGAATCTGTGTTGATTTATCATGAAGACGCCTTCCTCGAAGGCAACATCGGACAACAAATTGCAGCCCATTGCGATTTTGTCCTGGATGTGGTGGAAATCAGCCCTGATGATATGACATTAGCCGAAGCCGTTGAAACCTATTTTTTCAATAGCCAATTGGTGAGCGTCGGACGCAATCGAATGGCGCTCGTCATGCCCATGGAATGTAAAGATCACCCTGCCGTCGCGCGTATTTTGCCACGTATCGTGAATGTGTATGGCCAAGTGCAATCAGCACATTATATTGAGTGTAGACAAAGTATGCAAAACGGCGGCGGCCCCGCGTGCTTGCGCTTGCGCGTGCCCATGACTGCTCATGAATTGGCTGCAGTGAATCCTGATTATTTGCTCACGCATGCCAAAATCGATCGCCTCGAAGAATGGGTCGGGAAATATTATCGCGATCGCCTCGCCATCGCCGATTTTCTCGATCCCGAGTTTAGACGATCATGTCAGGAAGCATTGGAGGCGTTGCAGGGGGTTATTAAATAAGCAGCAATCGTTCAGACAATGGCAATTTCTTGTAGGGGCGAAACATCTTTCGCCCTCTTATCGATCAGCTAACGAAGAGCTCGTGTAACCGTTCACGATCACAAGATCTGACAACGAAGAACTCTTCGCCCCCTTTGTAAAGGGGGCAGACACAGGAATCGTCGAGCTTGCGAGACGGTTCTTGTGTCGGGGGATTTTTCTTTGCTTATGCAGCGTATCAATCTGAATTACGCTGCGGTTGGCACCACCAGAAGCGTTAAGTGTCGTGATGACGTAAAGAAACGATATCAAATTTATTCTCGGTGCAGGCTGCACCCTCATTGGCCTGACATTTAAATAAAAGCATCGACTGATCGGGGCCGTTCGGGAATCTCTCGCCCAAACCATCGGAGGCAGGACGCCGACGATGAGCGCCCAGGGATGGGTTCACAGCGTGTTTGGGCGAGAGATTGCCGATAAGCG
>JBIOEA010000064.1:0-5436 GCA_044445605.1 Gammaproteobacteria bacterium
CTGGGGATTGGGTGCCTCTATAGGCTCCTTGAGAGCTTTGGCATCATCTATAGACTGTATCATGGTACTTAACTTCCTTACCGCCCCCAAGAGTTTATTTTATCCTATTTTTGTCTCAATGTCCCTGGCACAGAGGGAAGCGCTTATAACTTCTCTCCCCTTGCATGCTCGATTAAATAATCCAGTGTCTCGTCTAATGTCCATTTAAACTCAAACTGAATGAGGCTCATCAGTTTTTCTAAATTGGGCCGTCTTCGTTGAATGTCTTTATAATCTTGTCCATAGGCTTCTTTATAAGGGATATGTTTGATTTCAAGACCAGGATTAACTTTGCTTCGAATGATATCTGCCAAGGTATTGATTGACAGCTCATGATCATTGCCCACATTGACAATCTGCCCAATGCTTTTATCGGTGCTGATTAATGTATCGAACATCACAACAATATCCCTCACGTCACAGAAACTGCGTGTTTGATTTCCTGTTCCGTAGACGGTAATAGGCTCCCCTGCCACAGCCTGTTTCACAAATCGTGGCACCACCATCCCATAACGCCCGGTTTGTCTTGGGCCAATCACATTGAATAAACGAACGGGCGTTATCGCTAATCCCTTTTCTTTCACATAGGACAAGCTCATCGCTTCATCGGCCAATTTGCTGATGGGATAATTCCAGCGGCTTTCAGCCGTCGGCTCGATGATCACATCATCAGTTTCACGAAAAGTGTCTGACATCCCGTTTCCATACACTTCTGAGCTCGATGCCATGAGGATACGTGGTTTCTTACCGCTGTTGACTACTGCTTTTAAAATGCGTTCCGAACCTGCAATATTCGTTTCCAATACGTGAATAGGTTCAGAAATCACGCGGTAGACGCCTACCACGGCGGCCATGTGATAAATGCGATCGGCCCATGTCACGGCATCGTCCATCCCGTCCCAGGTTAAAATATCGCCTTTAGCAAAGGTGAAGTTTTTGTTATGTTTGAATAAATCAATATGTTCAATTTTGCCCGTACTCAAGTCATCTACCACAGAAACTTCATCACCTTTATTCAAGTGGTATTCGACGAGGTGCGACCCAATAAACCCCGCTCCACCGGTGATGAATATCTTCATGGCTATTCCTCATATGATCCGTACGGTTTAAGGATAGCAGTCGGGTTCTCATTATGGTAGGATACGCGTCTGGGGGTAGTACCATGACAAATCAATACCAATCTGCTGATATATTTAAACGATCACGCTTGCTTTATTCGATGGAACAGCTCGATTCTGCCTTGGACACCTTGGCAACGCACATCACAAAAGAACTCGCTGAAAAGAACCCTTTATGCTTGATTATCATGGTGGGTGGCTCCGTGTTTGCGGGCCAATTGCTACCTAAACTGAATTTCCCTCTGCAAGTAGATTACCTTCATGCCACCCGATATCGCGGGCAGCTGAAAGGCGCCGATGCCATCCATTGGTTGGCTCAACCTACGACCCCATTGTTAGACCGCCATGTGCTGATCCTGGACGATATCCTCGATGCTGGCGTTACATTGGCTGAAATCACCAAATATTGCGAAGCTCACGGAGCCGCCAGCGTTCAGACAGCTGTGCTCATCGATAAAAATGTGAAAAAATCACCCGATGGCGTCCAAAAGGCCAACTTCACCGCCCTCACCGCCCCTGATTCGTATCTGTTCGGGTATGGCATGGATTGCCAGAACTACTGGCGGAATGCGCCAGGGATATTCGAGTTGGTGGAGTAATCCCAGATTTAGCAGTGTAGCTTGCTTCGGCATCCGATACCTGATAAACTGGGCATTCGCAACCAATCCCCAGGTGAGATCAATGGTAACACAAGACCATATTATACAAGCACTTATCAATCGTAACACCGATTTTTTTCTCAATGAAACCCAATTTGATCTAACAAATGACGAGCGATATATAAATGCTACATTTGAAATCAGGGTGGAAATAGAAACGAGGCCTATCATTGGTAAGTATTTTACCGGCACCTATACTTCAGCAAATTCTCTCATCCCATTTCTTGTTAATTTTGAAAAGTTGCTCATGGTCGCCATCCGATTTTATGCTTTTTATAGTGGGAAAATGGTACGAAATGAAATGACCCATCCTGCACCCATCATCAAACAGACTTCGTCTGAGATGGCTGGAAAGTGGTATCAAATCATTGCAAAAATATTAGATAACAAACATTTAACCAAAGAAACACTCAACGATGATGGATTCAATAAACTCACGGCACTGCAATATGCAACAAAAAATAATTTAACAGAAATTGTCGAGCTTCTTATTGAAAAAACAGAAGATAAGCTTTTATATTTTTATCACGACGGCACTCGCCATTATCATGAATCACCATTTAAAATGGCTGAAGCGAATAAATCAACAGATATTACAAAACTTCTGCTGCGACATCTTTCTCCCGAAACAATCAATGAAATCAATTATGAGATGTATCGCGAGGATGGCGATAAAATCGTAGAAGAACGCCTTGGCCTTGACCACATTGACGACGAAAAATGGCTCAGGCAATGGGCGCTTATTTTAGTGCAAAGTGAGTCATTCGGGACCGCAAATAATCTAAAAATGAGAGAAAGTCGACCATTAATATATAAAAAAAACATCGACCCACGGGATTCTGCGGAGATCACATTTGATTTATATAAAAATGATGTACTCATTCAACGAAGCACGACAGATCTTTCTAGTATATCCATATTGAAAAACACTGGTTGGAAAAACCTTGCTCGAAAAATCAGGCATGTGCTGGTCAATCAAGTGTTAAAATACAATCTCTTGGAAAAGCTCCTCATCTTAATAGCAGACACTGGGTTTGTCTGGGATGATGTGTTGGTCAAGAAAGTGATGAATTATGGGCTCGAGCATAACAATCCTAGTATTGTGATGCACATGCTACTGAAAAATGGGACTATAGACTCACTCGACTTTATTGAAAATAAAAGCAAAAGCTGGCTCGAGTCATTAAAATCTCAAAACAGGACAACTGCTATTGCTTATCTGGATGGAAAAAATCCTGTGCCTCTTGAATTGCTTGATAATTATTATCGGGTCATTATATGGGGGCGTGTTGTCTTGGGAGGCGTTACGTACAAAAGTGGCATGGCATTAGATTCCTTCTGGAAATTTAATAAATTAATGCAAGAAGATAAAAAAGATGCTGATGAGGTGGCTGATCTTATTCTATTGGTCATTAGAAACCGTGTTGAAAATCAAAAAAATGGCGAGATCTGGGCCGACCTTTATCACGCTTTAGAGAATTTTGTGGATTACCATCGCGCTGCTCAACGCGCCATCACGCGGCTTGATTCAGCATGGTTTCGCGCAAATAGTGCGAAATGCGATGACGATCAAAATTTCGAACTAAGATGCAGCTATCAGGGTAGTCCAATATCCATAAAATGCAATCTGTTAATTTTCTTCACAATCATATCAGCATGTGATAAAAATAATTCCGACTGGTCTAATCTATTTTATCAGATTTTACCAAGGATTGGGAAATCAATTGATCATTGCGATAGCAATGTAAACACAGCTCTCTACTATGCGTCAAGAAATGTAGATTCGAGAAAGGTATCAGCGCTGCTTCAGCATGGAGCGAATCCGATGCTATTGCATCCTGTAAACGAAGCACAGATCCGCTCGATTCCTTACCTCTTTCCTCCATTCATTAGGAAACTTTTGACGGATGGTGAACTAATTTACATATTTAACAACAAACCTGGGTTGATTTTTGAGCGATTGGAAAGATTTAGAGTTGCGCTTTCGTATCTGGAATATGAAGGTATTACTAATGACTCTGGCTGCCTTAAAAATTTGAACGAAAAAAACAATATTGCCTTGTTAAAGGCCTGGGGTTACGCCGTACTTGATAGGGTTCAAATGTACCAAATTCACAGGGATACATCTCGTTCACATTATGTGAGTGATCAGGAACGTTCGGCGTTAAGTGCAATGTTAGAGGAGACATCCCCCGCCCCTCTCAACCTTGCTCAGCTGATGCATGTGATGTTGCAAAAGAGCTATGCGCACGATCCGAATAAGGAAACTGTCTGGCGCAAGTTGTTCCTGGCGTTGTCAAAAGCTTATCCGGAGTTAAGTGATGAAGCCCAGCATGCGATTGAGAAAGGTGATGTCGACTGGTTTCTGAATAAAGAAAAGGCATTTAATCCTAATCGGCTTTATTCGCTCACACTATTTAGCCCATCTGGTGAAAAACGCGAAACAGTTAATAACATGCATTTAATGGAAATTGCCATTAAATATTCCATCATGTACACCCGCCTACAAAATGCTGTGAAAGCAAAAAAATGGCTTGAGGTGGCGAATAATGCCGGGCGTCGTGACTTAGGCGATGCAGCCCTGGTTGAAGTTGAAAGCCGATGCACTCGGTATTTATTGGTTAATTTGTTTAAAACGGAGAAGGGAGTTGCTTTGCACGAGATTGAATTGCATGATTTATCCGGAAGAACCCATCATAGCGACGACGATAGCACGAGTGCAAACAGCATGGAAATGAAAAAGTTTTAACAAAGTGGGCGAAGAGTTTATTATTAAGATCTTTTCTATAGCCTTATCATCCTTATGGCTTCGCCTTTCCAAATGAAGATTTGATATCTTCTTCTGTCAGCGCTGAGTACTTAACTGGGGAAGATTGATTAAATTGAACAACCACTACCTCAATTGGTTTTTTTCCAAAATTTTCATCTGTGTGAAAGCCTTGGGGAGTATCCGCTGGCAATAGCAATGGCTTGCCTGGCGTCAATACATAGTCTGTCGTTTTGCCATCAGCATCACGGCGCTGCAACACCCCTTCCGTCATGGGAATCAGCGTTCGTGCATAATTGTGTCGATGCATGGCTAAGCCTGCAGTATTGTTCGTTGCTGCAGGAATCACACTCTTCCAAATCATTATTTCAGATGTCCCTTTATCAGACGATAAATCAATTTTCAATTCAGGCACACGATAGCCATTGCGACTATCCGCTTTGCCAGTCAATTCAGATACAAAAGGCAGTGTCCATGGGGAAGATGCGGTACCTATCAATGCACCGGTTAATAAAACTAATATTTGATTCAGATGTCTCATTTCAGCAATATCCTATTCGCAGGTACTCATTTAATAAAAAAATTCTTCACTTCGCAGCTATCCTTCCAATTTTAACACAACATGCACAAAGAAAAACCCCCGCCTCGGAATACTCGGCTGCCCCCTTAAAAGTGGGCGAAGAGTTTATTATTAAGATCTTTCGCCCACTTTTAAGCTGCTCGTTACCCATAAGTCGACGCTTTAAAGGGGACTTTTCCATAAAATTACGGTAGGATGATGCCTTTAATTAACCACCATATCAAGGAGGATTTAGGTGAATCACAAGGAAGTTAAGCAATCCAAGGCAGTCAA
>JBIOEA010000065.1:0-5191 GCA_044445605.1 Gammaproteobacteria bacterium
AAAAACCCTATTAATAGAAGCAATTATGCCGTTTCCAAGCCAGTCCCCCATAGAAATCCAGCCGTCATTTTCATAAACTTCGTTTGGGCAAGAAGGAATATTTTCTGGCTTCTTTCCACTTCTACAGTAAACATTCCACTCGCCTTTCGTTTTAAGATCAAGTGAACGAACGAATTCTCTTGCATCGTAAAATGAAATAAAGACTCTATTTTGTGGGGCAATACTTTCAGTCCCAAGCCAGTCTGCCCATGAGATCCATCCTGCATTCTTATAAGTTCTATCTGGAGCAGCAGGGATCCCAACAGGCCTTCCCCCTCCTTTAGAATATTCCTGCCATTCCTTCTTGCTTTTTAAGTTCAGTGTTTTTAAAAATCTACGCGCCTCATCGAAGGAGTGAAAGACTCTCTTTGCTGGTGCAATATTGCCCGTGCCGAGCCAATCACCCCATGAAATCCAACCATCGTTCTGGTAAGCAAAATCTGGCCTTGCAGGGATGTTACTTGGCTTGTCTTTCCCTTTGCAAAACTCATCCCATTTACTTATGGATTTTATTCCTAGTGAGCAAACAAATTCTCTCGCTTCAAAAAACGACACAAAGGGTGTTCTGTACTTATTGACAATCTGTGCAAAAATGCTTTCTTTTAACGCATCATCTGCACTAGCGAATTTTATTAAATCCAGTTCCGCCTCAATTAATGCATGACTAAATAGATTTCCAGACTTTCCCCTCCCTAATTTTAGGCGCTTGATTTCGTCAGAGAGTCTATCATCATGCGCAGAGAGTGCTCTGATAATGTTTAGTAGATTCTTATATCTGCTATCAGATATGCTTTCATCAATGTTCTCATCAATATGATGATAAATAGGGACGACAATGTAACCGATTGACTTACCCTTATGGTCTGCACGCCGAAGGGCTCTGCCTGTTGCTTGAATAATATCAATTTTTGAGTTCTTTGGATCACAAAAATAAACCGTATCAATTGCCGGAACATCCACACCCTCCGTTAAACATCTCGCATTTGTTATGACAGACATGGATGATCTAACAAACTCTTCCATTACTATTTTTCGCTCGCATGTTGACTGCGCGCCATTCACATGAAACGTAGAAACGGAAGTATAATATTTTTTATGTCGACTTTGAAATTTCTTCGCATTTTTTACAGAGGAGTGAAAGGTTATTGCATGCGTTGATCCATATTCATTCATAAACTTGTCCAAGGCATGATTGTTGGCAATCTCATCGATTGTCTCGTCATCTGAGACATATCTTCTCTCTCTCAGAGCCTCTTTGATCTCAAGGTCACAGACACCTATGGCAACAATCTTGTAATCAACCAAAACACCTTTATCAATCGCATCTTTGAAGCTCATCCTGTAGAATTCATGACCGTATATATCGGCGTTCCCCATGTCGCAGATATATTCGACAGTTTCATTATCAAGTCGACCCTTAAGGTTATCCGATAAAACTCTTGGAGTCGCAGTCATATACAAACGCTTTTTAACACGAACATTCATGTCCAAGTGTATTAACGCATATTGGCTAAGCTTGCTTCCAGATGTTTTATGTGCTTCATCACAAATAGCCAGATCAAATTGAAAACCAGATCCTTTTATTGCTTCAGAAACTTTTTCTAGGCTCTGATAAGTAGAATATACGATCGATCCATCCTGGATACTCAAAAATTCCCTGATCTCTCCGACATCTGTCGAAACTTTTCCACCAATATCACATATGCTAGAAGCAATGTTATCTACACCCTTATCAATATCCTTCTCTGAACAAACACAAATACGTGGCACATATGGACTGTTAGCTGCCCACTCATCCTTTATTTGTTTTAGCAATGCAAGAGACGGAACAACCACTAGCGTATGTTTTGCATGCAAAGCCTCACGAATCCATAATGATACTAGGGTCTTCCCTGCCCCACAAGGAAGTATAAGTTGTCCTCTGTCATTTTCTTCGAATCCCTTCAATACATTCAAAATCGCTTCATTTTGATAGTCCCTTGGTTTCTTTGGTGCCACTGGATTGACCCTGCCTCCTTTTGCCAAGGATTTAATTTGTTCAATTGTTCCAGGCTCGATGCTAGCAAGGCCTCCTACCGTCACAATTGACAATCTTTCTTTAGATTCAGAATGTTTATCAATTCCAACTGCATTTGTAAAAACAATCAAATAATCTGCCCGCGCACCCTCAGCAAATAAATTTGATAGCCTATCTTTTGTCCAAGATATTCTGCTCGACTGATCATTTTTAAATTTACACTGAACAACTGTAAGACTCCCATCCTGCCCTTCCAGAACTAGGTCGGCCCCATGATCAGTCTGCCCAAGCCCAATCTTTGATTTAACAGCGTAGGGCACATCCCTAAATAACCAAACATTCTTATAATCACTCTTTACTGCTGGCTCAGCCAAGTAGTAATACTTGCAAAACTCCTCAAATAAGCGACCAGCCGATTTATCTGATTGACCATTGAACCCCACAAGCTGTTTATGGATACCCTGCCAGCTAGTTTCTGACTTAATAATTTCAAATAATTTCGCCATCATTCACCGACCATATTTGCAATTTCTTCAGTATCAAGCTCAAGCAATGCTATTCGTGGCAATGCAGTTCCGACAATCCCACAAATATCACCATACATTCCCGCCGTGCTAGAAATCATGCGATTGATTTGTTGCTCTCTTGTAGCCCAGTTTCGATAGGTGGCTCTTTTTTCACGCTCAAGCTCATTGCGCATATGGCTATTTGATTCTATAAGTGCCTCAACTCTTTGCCTAAACTGGATCCCAACCAAATATTCATACATTGCATCTTTCTTCTCATCTTTATTAGCAGATGCTATCCGCGCATGGAATGCTTGCAGCAAGCCTACTTTCAATGCACTTGCAAGTCCAACATAGGTATAAAAATCAGCAACCCATACACCATCCATGTAAACCAGGCTTACATGCCCCTTAGGCATTGATTGCGTTACAATTACAGCAAGATCCGCATTACATTCCCGCTGGTCTTCCTTCAACTTATCAATCCAGCCTTCACTAAAATTTTTTGAGTTTTTAACTTCCCATAATATCTTTCCCGCAGCATTTCCTGACTTAGTCATTATGATTTGAACAATATCAGCCCCCCTTACTCCACTTTTTACTGGCTCAATAATGTCAACCGGGAAGGCGTCTTTCAGCATTCTTTCAACATCCATCTCCAGAACCTCCCCCTGTGTCTTCTGCGATCCCTGCTCGGCCTTTCTTCTCCATTCATCAACTTGTTTTTTAAAATCGTCTATTTGCTTATCTTTCTCGAGCAACTTTATTCGGCTTTCTTCATTGGCTTTTTGTACAGATTCCATTCGGACTTTTTCTGTTGCTTCATCAACTTTTCTCTGGATTTCTAAATCTGTATTCTTCATTGCCGTTTCAAGATCTCTGGCTCTTTTCATAAGGTCAAGTTCCCTTTTCTTTGACATATCACTTGACATTCTCTGTTCAACAAGTTGGTTTTTTAGATCTTCAAGCTCAATAGATTTTTCTTCCTTTATCGCATTTAGCATCTTGTCTTTCTCGCGGGCAAGTTTTTTTTGACTATCTGCCTCCAGTTGCGCCACCTGCGTCTTCATCTCCTTTTCTAACTTCGTTTTATAAAAAGACTCCATCTCTGCGCTCAAAGCTTCAGTGATTGATACTTGTTCGCCACAATTTTGGCAAATAACTACATTGGAAATCATATGACACTCTCCAGGAATGGTAAATAAGTATTGGAATTGCTAAGATGGTGCATTGCACCTGTCAAATTAATTAGAATGGCATTTCAAAATCAAACGAATAATCTTTCTCGATATAGCCAAACTCTTTAGCTATGTCTTCAATCATATTAGGTAAAAACTGGTGTGCTTTTTTCTTAATGACAAACTTAGACTCCATCAATGGTTTATTCGAAACTTCCACATGCGGAAAAAGTGGCAAATAATGCCTTTTAGAGCCATCAAAATATTCGTCTCTGGAGTTAGATTTAGACACACATACGATATGAGACAAACGCTTTTTTTCATTATCCCATGCAAGTTTTTCTAAAATAATAAAAAGATCCCCATCAAGGAGTGGATCAAGCTTTCCGAACCATGGAAATTCAATTGCTTGCTGATATGAGAGAACACAATTTTCAATATCAATAGTTATTGAACATGGAATAGGGTAATCAGCAAGAAATTTTTCTAAGTTTCGAATATCATTAGAAATTGTATTCATATAATCAGAACCGGAGTCAAAACTCGGCTTAGTTCTTTCTAAAGCAGCCTGCAAATTGGGGCACGTAAACATATTATCCTCCTAAAAATATTGTCAGGCAAACGCCTTTCCAACGAACCAAATCCATACCTTTCGCGAATTTGCAACAAAGCATGTCCCAACAAAGGGTAAAATGTTCAACAAAGAATTAATCGGGACACCAAAGTCCTATTTCACGCAACCATTCAAGGCTGCTGGGCGCCAATTATACATATATAAAATTATGCGTCAAGTCTTTTCGCGCATTTTCGCGCATTCTTTTTCTCTACAGAACCAGGTTATAGGCTAATTTTGTCTTTTCCTTTGCTCTTGGTTCCCCATTTGACAAGCCATTCCGTCCCAGATAAAATCACCTTCAATAACAAAGGCAAGAAGTATTATGAAAAAAACAATAAAGCGCCCATTTGAAGACGCAAGAAAATTTGCCCATTCATTGCACTTGCAAGACACCTACGAATGGTTTATCTATGCAAAAAGCGGCAAGAAACCAAACGACATACCAGGCTCGCCCGCAGGTTATTATCGGGGTTTGGGGTGGAAATCGTGGTACGACTGGCTTGGCAAGACACACTCAAGGAAGAGAGCATATCGGTCTTTTCAAGAGGCAAGAATGTTTGTGCGATCTTTGGGATTAAAAAACATACGTGAATGGACGCAATATTCCAAAAGCGGGGAAAGGCCAGATGATATACCTAGCACCCCACATGTGATCTACAAGAATAATGGCTGGAAGTCAATTGGGGATTGGCTCTGACCTGCCCGGATTTTTAGGACCAAAACTACATAGAGAGATTCGCCCCGGTTGTTACAATGTTGCCTAATGAGTTTTTGAACTCAATAGGCGTTTGGTAGTTCAGGCTCGAGTGCGGCCTGAACGTATTATATTGGATCC
>JBIOEA010000066.1:0-4025 GCA_044445605.1 Gammaproteobacteria bacterium
ACCATAAATTGCAAATAATGGCCGTCTGCTTGAACAATGCAAACGAAGTAACATCAAAAACGGGAGAGAAAGCGCTCCAAATGGTTGAACCGATTTTCGCTTCCTATTTCCCAGATAAAGAAACCTTCAAATCAGCACTTAGACGCATGTTTACAATCGAAGGTTATGAACTTTCAAGCATGTCTTATGAGTTTAATAAACTGTATCCTTACTCTGAATTGTCACATTTTGCGATCAATTTAAAAACAGGCTGCGTTAACCACATTAGCATGCTGATGCCAACACCCTATGAAGCATCACGCACCATCAATCTGTATCAACGCGAAACTGATCTTGAACCTTATTATATTGCATATGAAAATGATCGATATATCGCACCTACTCTTGCGCCTAAGATATCGAACCTCATTAAATCGATCACACCCATGGCTCAGAAATGCTTGGTGACAGATGAACTGTTGATAGAATTTGAAAAAAATCTGCCAAGTTTCAATGCAAAAAACGTCGTACACCTCAATAGACTCTGCGGCGCGATCAAAAAGTTGCCTTATGAAAAAGCACGTGAACCTTTGAAACAACCCGAGAAACCTGTTACCTTCGCCTATACAGCGTCTATTTCCAATAAAGAAGTATGTGATCACCTGATTGAAATGTCTGCGGAAGATAGTGCGGCGGTGAAGCGTTTGTGTGTTTGAAACAGTCTGGAGAATCTGGATTAAAGGGCTTCTTTGCAAAATCTCGCGGGGGTCAGAATCCGGGCGCGCCCTACACTGCCCCTCTGCAATAACCCAGAACGATGGTCCCCGGTGACAAGATAATCAACATCACCTGCGATTGACATGCCAAGCAAAAATGCATCATTAGGATCTGCCACTTCGATATTGACAGGATAGCGGTCTAAAACAATTGCATTCTGCAAATGATTTATCATCGTTCCTATTTTTGATGGCTGCAATATTGCTTTAAATTTAGGGTATCGACTCGCGCGTCTCAATTCATCAAGTTGAGTTGTGGATGTCACAAGCTCAAATATTGCTGCTCGCCATGCTTGATAAATGTCATGCGGGACGCCCCGAGGAGATAGTAACGCACTCAATAATACATTCGTATCCAATACTACTCGCATTCTTAATGATCCCTAGCCCAGTCTACTGCTTCATTCACGATTGCCAGCAAATCATCTTCGCTCACATGTGCGTTCTCGGCTTTTGCTTGTTCCGCAATTAATTCAAATACATGACCACGAACAGCTTCTTCTACAAAACGTGACAAATCTCCTTTTCGCCCGCCACCTTGGCTAGCCAAAAACATTCTAAGTGCTTGGTCTGTATCCTGGGATACAGCAATGTTCCAGCGTACTGTTTGTCTCATCATCCACCCTCCCATAAGCGTATAGGTGCATATGCGCATAAGCACATATACACAGTATAGCAGAATACAAGTAAATCGGGCAAGCCTTGGATAAACCTTAAATAAACAACAAGGTACATTTGACACCCACCCTCAAACCAAGGTAGTATGCTGAAACATTACTACCAAGGGGCTGATAACATGCTGACTGTTCTGCAAAATACGCCAAAAGGAAGTTCAATATCCTTTCAACCCACTGATTCTCTTAATAAAGTCATTGCGGCCTTGCAAAACACCCCGCATCCTATTATTTCCAAAGATAGAGAAACTGATATATCCGCCGATGAAACAGCGATAATTATCGAGCATGAGGCATGCATCGGGAAAAAATCCCACCTGCAGATCAAGCATGTTGTCACTAAACATCAAGCTCAATGCATGTTGATCTTGTTAGAAAATAAAGATAATTATTTAGCAATACATGTTAACAACCCCTATGTCTCACTAGAATTACCATCGCTAATCCAAAAATTCTCCTCATTTGAAAATATACAGGTAACTCTGATTGGCGGATCACTGGCAGAGGAGCTCACGTCTCAAGTTAACCTGCTGCGCATCATTACTGATCTTTTAATGCTATCAAGGCGTTATCCGATCGAAATAAAAGCCCAGTATCTATTAAAATATAATGCATTCAAAGACGAAGGAAAACCCGCGTTTATTCGCGATAATATGTTATTTTTCGCAAGCATTGCATATCAAAACATATACAATGAAGTCCTGAATTTGGAAGAATTTAAAAATCACACATTGTCGGAATTTTCAACCCATCACTGCACTGAATCAGTCGCACAATTTCAAGGCCAAGCACTCACTGAGATCCTATTAAGATCCAAGGCAGTCGCTTCAAAAGAAGAGGCGGAGTATATTGAGAGAAAAATGCCTCAGATCATTAGAATTTTTCCAACTAAAGATGTATTTAAAAAGGCACTCCATGGGATGTTCACTGTTGAGAATTACAACGCATTCATCGCGCCTTTTGAGGAATCTAAGCTTTTTCCAATCGCGGAATTACAGCATTATGCTATCAATTTGCGAACCGGTCTTATCCATCACATCAGCATGCTTACGAGTACACCTCATGAAGCATTGCGTACAATTTATCATCGTCACCAAACATACGAAAATACCCCCTACCACCTAGTATTTGAAAATGACCACTATATTCCGCCAACATTACCCCGTAAAATATTAACTCTCATTAAGACAATTTCACCCATGATTCAAAAAGGGCTGGCAACCGATGAACTTAAGGCTGAAATTAGAAAAGTGTGCCCTGATATCAAAGTAGATAGCCCGTACGATCTTAATGAATTCTGCAGCGCGATCAAAGGACTATCTTATGAAAAGCGTGAACCTTTGAAACAACCCGAAAAACCGGTGACATTTGCCTATACTGCGTCTATTTCCAATAAAGAAGTATGTGATCACCTGATTGAAATGTCTGCGGAAGATAAGGCGGCGGTGAAGCGTTTGTGTGTTTGAAAACAGTGATTTGCTTCATAAATCACACCTAACTTAAGGACTTTCTCAGGCCGCAGGCCTGCAAGATGTTAGCCCAGGGCAAGCGAGCGATAGCTCGCGTCGCCCTGGGTAAAGTAAGTGGGGAGGGAGTAGCGCTGAAAGCGCGAGAGAAATTCTTACGCGCTTTCAGCGCTCAATATATTGTTTCATTATTACCCTGGGTTACGGTGCGCAAAGCGCACCTAACCCAGGGCTAAAATCTTACAGGCCTGCGGCCTGGTACGATTGCCCTGGATATATCCTCTTTCGCATTTGACACCCACCCTCAAACCAAGGTAGTATGCTGAAACATTACTACTGAGAGGCTTATAACATGCTGACTGTTCTGCAAAATACGCCAAAAGGAAGTTCAATATCCTTTCAACCCACTGATTCTCCAAATAAAGTCATTACAGCCCTGCAAAACACCCCGCACCCTGAGATTGCATCAGGCACTGAGGTCTCCCCCGAAAGCATTGCGATGGGTATCCAACATGAAGTGGTTATCGGTAAAAAATCTTCAGATAAGATCCAGCATGTTGCTACAAAAGATTTAGCACAATGTATTTTTCTTTATATTCATAATGACGATAATTATCTGGCAATACACATAGACAACCCTGAGACACCTCTTGAGCTGCATAAGCACATCCAAAAATTCACCTCACATAAGAATATGAAAGTAACCTTGATCGGTGGTTCGCCAGATGTGGGACACTTATCTCTTGACAATTTATTCCATGTCATTCGTTCACTTTTATTCCTTTCAAAAAGCATGCCGATTGAAATAAACAGCCAATATCTCATCAAAGATAACGCTTTTAAAGCCAGTGGAAAACCTGCGTTTATCCGCGACAAAATGTTATTGAAAGCAAGTGCGTTATACCAAAAACGTTATCAAGAACGTCTCGATATAGAAGAATTCAAGGACTTTAAGGCATCACACTTATCCGAAACACACACACCAGCAGACCATAAATTGCAAATAATGGCCGTCTGCTTGAACAATGCAAACGAAGTAACATCAAAAACGGGAGAGAAAGCGCTCCAAATGGTTGAACCGATTTTCGCTTCCTATTTCCCAGATAAAGAAACCTTCAAATCAGCACTTA
>JBIOEA010000067.1:0-3476 GCA_044445605.1 Gammaproteobacteria bacterium
CATTTTTGACCGCCAACAAGGCAATCTCAAATTTAGTCGCATTTGGCCATTTTCTTCGAGCCATGATTTCCTCCACAGGGGAGGCCATTATCTCTCAAAAATATTGACTTGTCTGGTCTAAATTGCGGGGGTCATTATACATCAAAGAACGCTTTAAAAAAATTATTTAGTGGATGCTCAATCACACAAGGAAAATATTGAACTTTTTGGAAGCCAAATGGCATTCTCTCACCAGTATCAGTCAGTAAAGAAAACTGAAGGCCACTAGTCTTTAACTCACTAATAATGTGCTGCTCAGTTACGCCTGATTTTTTTATTTCAGAAACAATACGTTCCCAGTCGATCTCAAAAATAATGCTAACGCCCGTATGCTTATTAGCGTAACAAGACCACATTTGTATGTTAACGGGGTTTTCCGTTAAGCTAATTATGCCAAATGGTAAACTATCATTAGGATCTTTAGGCTCGTACAAATGCCTATATCCTTCCCTAGCTCCGCTCACCACTAACTCAACATATGCATTTAAAGGGATTTCGTCTTTTGGCTTAACAATTTTCTCATGATACTCTGCGATGGCGCTATATTCAGCACCAGCAGAATAATTTATATTAACCAAGCATTCAAATGGATCATTTAGATTAGAGTAATGATTTAGATAGAATAAATTATGCTGAATCATTTGATGAAAAGTAATCCATGCATTACCGACTTCCCTATATGGGTGATCCTCATCGCCATGATTGGGTCTAAAAATCGGATTTTCATCTCGAAGAAGAACGGCAAGTGCATTTGCATCCACCGTCTCAACACCTAAATAGTGGAAGAAATATCTATGATCATCAAGGGGATTTAATTTTTTCACTGTGTGCTCCAATAACTTCACCATCATCAAATGGGCGCAGCACCCACTAATTCAAGGTGAGAAGGGATAAGAACATACAATTCATTCAGAAATGTCCGATGGGCCTAAATCGGATCGGGGTAAGGAGCGAAGCAAAATGAATAGACTCAAACATGGTGGGCGTTCTTCTGGAATGAGTGATATAAAAATCGCAGTTGCAAAGTCAACAAAGATTGCAAAAACTTAATTACACAGCTCAGATCCTGAAATCGTCAACAGCTATTAATTGCTTACTTACTCCATGTATGGATAAACGAGCAAGTTCGCGCAGTGTAATTGGTTCAGTTCAAGTTTTGATAAAGTTGAATTTGGGTAACCAGTTTTCTGGGAAACCTCAATATGGCATGCAGGTATATCTATAAATGGTATCGTATAAATCTCTTTCGTTACAGAATCCTGATAGCGTACCTCTGTGATTTCGATCAAACCCTTTTGACTCATATCTATTTCAGATAATGGAAATGTATAAGGGACATGCGGATCAACCCACGAGAAAGTAATACTTTGTGATTTCCCATTAACCTTTACCATAACTTCTAGCCAATCCCACGGAGAATTAAGCAAAGCATATGGGGAGATTTGAAAATAGTGCTGGGCAATGCCTTCAGCCTGAGCAATACCAACAAGTGATACACCAGCAATCAACAACGACAAACAAAACTTGTTAAACATAACTGCCATTCCTTTTGATTCATATTGATTTCATTTAAGCTGAGGACTTATGCCGCATGTTCCAGGAACAAAATGGACGGTTTTGACACCCCATTTACACCAAGGGTCACATCAGCCCAGTCAGCATGTAGCGTATTAGGATTAGAGCTAATACCAAGGTTCATGTTAATCTCAAAATAATGCACAGCAGCATCTTGGGCTTGTGCAGCACCCCCAAACATTGTGAAAACCAAAAGGGATAATAGACAGATTTTCCTAAACATATAGCTACCTCAACAATACCGCACAACAACAGACGATAGTGTACCCAATTGGCGGCCTTTAGTACAAGTTTTCCTTAACTTCAGACAAACAACATCAGTCGCTTAACTCATCTTTTGAACTTAGGGAGCTTTATTGCTTGATTTTGTGAGCCTTAGGCTGTACCATACCTGCTTCATTAGGTATTTATTAAGCAGTTGAGGTTGTGGATGAAGTATATTCCATCGTGTTTACGCAAGAAATTAGTCAAAGCTTCTATTTTGGTGATTATTGGACTTAGCCCGTTAATGCTGCAGGGCTGCATCGTTGCAGCGATTGGCGCTGGGATCGGAGCCGTAAAGTACGGCAATGCAAAGGAACAAGAGGCCGATGTAGCCTGTAAAAACTCTTACAATAACTACCTCGAACGCATGGAAGGCAAGGAGAAAAAGCCAATGACGTTGTACGACTACTGCGGATAACTGTAAGAGGATTTATCATGAAAAAAGTTGTTTTATTTATGTTAACGCTAACATTTAGCGCTTGTGCGTTGGCGCATAGTTCTAGAACAATTCCTGAGATTATTAGCGGTAGCTCTACAACATACTACTCAGATGGAACAACTGCGGAAACAGTTCCCGGGATTATTAGTGGCAGCTCTACAACATACTACTCAGATGGAACAACTGCCGAGACAGTTTCCGGGATTATCAGCGGCATCTCTATAACAACAGATTCAGACTGTTATGGCATATCCACGTAGTTTTAGGTGTTGCAAAATGAAAAATATTATTTTTATAATTCTCGGTGGATTGTTATTGGCAGGCTGCACATCTAAAGATGACAACAAGAATGATGACAAATATAATGATTTGGAAAACACAATATTATCTGAACTTATAGTGATTGAGGAGCGTGTAGAGGAGCTTGAAAAACAAGTCGATGAGCTACAGTGGAAACATGTTGCAATACTCACCCCGACACAAACACAGGCATGGCCAATTACCACTAATGAAGGGCTGCCATTTATGCTGCAACTGGACAAGATCGTTAAATATGCCAACGGTTATAAAGCCACCATTCGCATAGGAAACCCAGCCTATGTGACATATGATGACATAAAGTTGAATGTGTCTTGGGGAAAGAATGGCCAAATGAAAACAAATGAATTTAGAATTTTCAAGACCATTCTACCCGGGTCCTGGAACATTGTTGATATTATTCTATCTCCAGCCAAAGAAGCTGATATAGAACTTATCGCGGTGAAGGTCTTGCCAGAAAATTTTTCACTTTTTAACGACACCAGAAAAGATCGAAGATAACTTCTACCCCCTTAACAAGAGATTTTATTAAAATTGAATATTAATCGTTGTATCTGTAAATGTTTAAACAGGCGAAATAATCGTGAAACGTATTGTAACTCTTTATTTTAGCGTGTTAGCGCTCATCCTCATAATTGTATTACCATCTCATGCCAAAACAATAGTAGCAATGTGCTCTAACTTTGAGGCATTTCAAACGGATTACATAACAGAGAAAAAGCAGCCAGATGACAAGCCGACTTTAAAGAAATTTGATGATAAAAAAACTAAATTACTTAGCAAAGAATTGGTCGTATTGTGGCAGCCAGGCAATAACAAAGCAAAGTTTAAATTCAAAGAG
>JBIOEA010000068.1:0-2602 GCA_044445605.1 Gammaproteobacteria bacterium
AACCTGGGGATTGGGTGCCTCTATAGGCTCCTTGAGAGCTTTGGCATCATCTATAGACTGTATCATGGTACTTAACTTCCTTACCGCCCCCAAGAGTTTATTTTATCCTATTTTTGTCTCAATGTCCCTGGCACAGAGGGCCACGCCAACAATCTCATCGTTACGCGACATGTCTGTAGCCGACCTTGTTGCAAGTACGGGCCTGAGCACTGAATCAATGACGATGAATATTCGTGCCAATGTGCGTGCTGAGTACGCTAATCATACCGCATCCACTTACTTGCCCACGAGGGCAAACACCAGTGCTATTCATCAAAAGAACATGAAGCCGAGTGATAGCAAAAGTACGCCGAATTAATGACGTTACACTAGCCTTGAAAATAACAAGGCCAAAGTCCCGCTAACCTTAACCTAAGAAAATTTAAAGTCATTTCAAATAGGAAGTTATAATAGATAGCTTACCCATTGATTCTCAAGGCATTATTTGCGTTGACACAGGCAGGCAAAGCTGGTAGGATTACTTATCAATATTCATATATTACAGGAGACGGCCATGGCTACTCATCATTTATTGATAAAGATGTTCGGAGATGAACTCACCGATCGTTTGCCCAATGGCAGAAGTGTCAGTTACAACCTACCTATGGAAACAAGGAAAATTGAAATTAAAGATAGTAAAAACGTGGCGGAAACTGTTAAAGTTAAACTCAACGGTGATGAAGTTGCCAATAGAGATAATGTACCACCACGAAACAACAACCGTAAATAACGGGAAACAATTAGCTACTTGGAGACATTAAAATGAACAGTAACGATAAGCAAATGAAAGAGATGATCGAAAAATTTCCGAAAATCATAGCGCCACAAGCTCCGGTTCTTACTCTCCAGCCCGGTAGTAGCTCTTCTCTTTATTCCTTTCAGGGTGGTCGAGCTTGGCTTGCTGTGCATGAAACAACAAATGGGCCTGCCATCACAGTGAAAACCACATCGCAGAATCAAGATATGGATTTTTATGCCAAGGATGAAGATGTTTTAAACAGGGCCGGCAAGATAAGAGAAAATTCCGAATCAGGTAAAGGATATATCGCTTTCGCCCTCGATTGCGGAGCTTCTCTTATACGCCCCGATGATGCTGTCAAAGAAAAGAGTTCTAACACAAACAAGAAACCCTAACGATAAAACCTTTGAATTAGCGCTTTCAGAGCTTGGAATGTCTAATTTTTTTGACCAAACCTAGCGAATCGTCTAATGCAAAATTAACAGCACATCTATCGGACAGATTAAGCATGTTTAAATTCTCCCTCGGGCCTTCTCCACTCATTAATAAATGTGCCACCTTGATTGATGAGGTCGGTGGCATGCTCAGGCAGCACCTATTTCCAGAGAAAGATTCCTTCACCTCTACTAGTAGGCATGAGCTCGCAGTAAGACTCGATCAATTTTTAAAAGGTGAGAAATGGCAAGAAAAAATCAACCAATGGAGCGAGCTTGGGGTCAATTTATTAAGCGATGAAAGGCAAACCCATCACGCAGACTGCGTGAACATACTCATCAAGAGGGATTCCGGAGGGCTACCGACCATGATTAAAATATTCCTCCCTTCCACGTTGCAAGATTTAAACTTTAACTGTGATCTCACGGATATTGAACAATGCCAAGAGAAGCTACGAAAATACAACCTGACTTATCATCGTGATGTTGCTTTAGTTGAAAGTGAAGTAAAACATCTTAATCAAATGCTCCCAAAATCGAATGACGCAACAAGATTAAAACTCTTGAATGAATTTAATCTCAAATGGAATGGACAGCTCGTAGCAACCTATGCTATCAACCATCAATTTAAAACTGGATTATTAAAGATTACGGATGCATCAGGACAGGTCATTGTCAATAACCAGATAACAAATCACGTATATCTTGATCCGGCCCCGCCTACTACAGCGACAGTACTGCATGCCCAGAGAAAAGCACTCCCCCAGCCAGAAGCTCACGTCAGCGCTCCATCCAGAAATGGGACAGATCGATACGACCTTAGGATCACTGGTCAAAAAAGGTCGTACAAATACTGAAGTTGATGGACGAATCGGGCATCGTTGGTAAAAGCCCCCCAGGCGATGAAATGCCGAATGTCACTCCTATAGGCCTGCCGTGTATTGTCGTCGGACCTTAACACATGCGTCCATGAGCAACCTCATTGAGCATGATCGCGAGCAAGAAAAACTATGAATATCAGGGAGATACGGAATTGACCTTACTGACTTATTCTGTTATGATGTGAACAGTAGCAGCGTCATTTGGAGTTTAGAAAATGCTTACAGCTAATCAAATTGATCGTATTGTTGAAGCCGTTTATCATCGTCAAAAAAGTCCTATGTTCAATGTTGAGACAAACGAAGAGGCAGAGCAATTGGCTGCGAATTTACGTTTGGAAGGTTTGAAAGTAGAAATAAAAGGTAAACACTATAGTGACCCCATTGTCTAGACCAGCAAATCAAAAAAGTTTAGGAGAGTTGGGCCTCCAAATTGCTGGTTAATGTTCCGCCAAAGTATACCTCAGCGGGTGTTTTATAGGCCAACGATTGATGTCCTCGCCGGTGATTAT
>JBIOEA010000069.1:0-2293 GCA_044445605.1 Gammaproteobacteria bacterium
AGTTAAAGGCATTGCCTGCCGCTGTTTATATAAATCCTCCTCAAACGGTGGCTTTGGGGGCTTTACAGCAGGAGGTCATTGTGGCTTAATGTATTTAATTCAAGACAACTTTTGTCTCATTTCCCCTGGCACGCTCCGGAATGTGGGCAGCTTGGGAGGTGCATTTTTTCCTTGCTTTGTTTTGCTAGCAAACTTGTCGTGCTTGCCGGCAGTTGCCCCATCTCGACAAGCCAAGAGATAACGACACGGTGGTCCATCAACTCACACCCATTCATCTGGCTAATTACTCCTGCAATCTCATCGGCATCTGCGTCTTGCGTTGCCGTTAAAAAATAAGTATTGAGGTATGCGCGGCGCAGTGTTTTGTTTGTTTCTGACATGATGTCTGGGCCATATGTTTTTAATAGAATCCTACCTTCTTTTTTCCCATAGACTGTTGGCAAATCCTCCAAAGCGCGCTGGTATAACACCTGATCACTTCGCTGCACCAAAATGGCAGTATACAAGTCTTGGATAGAATCCAACTCTCTTTGAGAAACACCGCCCCACTTTGCATTTTGTAGACTAGAAATAAGTGCGGAAAGGATCATGAGTTTTTCTTTTGCGTCGGATGCCTGTGCATATTCGTCAAGCAAAACGGGTATATTCTTAGCAGTTGGAGCAAACCGCAAAGCATCAAATATGAGGATCCTGTCATTTGCTGATTTGTTGGAAGTTAATTCTCTGAGGATTTTTATTGATTTCTCCTCTTTTGTTCCTGAAGAATTAAGCGTGCTAACCATTTTTTCATATAACTCATTTGTCTGAAATTCCGCTATCTGATCTTCCTCAGTTAGCTCAACCCTTTTAAATGGGATAGCTGAAAATTGATGAGTTGGAGCATGGTATAGTTCTTCTGGAAGCAAATCTATATTTAAAGCTTTTTTATAGGCATATTGAACAAAAGTGTCACAGCGAAATACGCCTCTGACGAGTTCTGGGGTCTCGCCATTGTATTGCAAATTGCCCTCTATATATTCTGGCATTAGAGTATATTGAGGGTAATAAGCTGATTGATCCCACCCCGCAGCAATTACAGCATTTGCCTGATCATAATCAAGCTCAACCTTACCTGGTTTACCGAATCCATATGCACGACCCCAGTATTTTGTTTTCGTTTTGAACTCTGGCCAGGGGTTTATTTGAATGACTTCATCCTCATCCAATACCTCCACAATTGCATCTCTTGTTGTAAGCCCCGTGTGCCCTAGATTACCTAACCCAGGGATATCAAGATCCCTTCCTGCAATATCGGCTATACACTGCTCGTGTCCCGTATAGCATCCTTCTGATTTGCACTCATAAATAGGCTCAATAACAAAATTGATCGTATGTAGTTTATTATCTATCACCATGTCACAAAGATAAAAATATGCCTCATTTTGGGGGGAGCCTGGGTGCAGTCGTAAATATTCTGTAAAGGAGTATCCTTTTGGAAAAGTTAATGGGGTACTGTTTATCGGTGTCCCTGGAACATATGTACAATTACCGCCCTTGTACTGGCTATTGTAAGCCGTCTTTACCATGTCATTTTTGTTTCCTGTCGGTATGTTCGTATAATCGAAAACATCCACCTGACAGGCATTGGGGATATACTGAGCTTGAGAATCAGAAGATGGGCGGATAAGCCAATTATCTGAAAAAACAATGCTGTTGATAGAAGCACGCGCTGAAATGGAAATAATACAAGCACAGGCAAGAAGAGTATTTTTAAAAGCTCGAGTAAAGTCCATTTGATACAAAATCCTCAACACATATTATTAGTAGATTGGGCTGCACGAAATCATTTTTTTCATTGTACGCCAATACTCCAGATACAGCAATTTAAGCGATTCCCTGTTCCCTGTGTTAGCGATTCCCTGATTCCGTTCCATTAAGCCTACTCAAATCTACTCATATGAAGATATTGATGTTACTTTCCTGCTTCGTCGAGATGGTTGTATTTTAAGGCCAGGATTGTGTAGATGTCATTGCATGATCCTTTTTCGTCACGAAGTACCGGATACTCATCATCCATATCCTCAAAACCAATATGGTGCTTTTCTTCCCATTCAAAATATCCCATGGTATCCATGCCATTAACCCATACACCCGTTGAAAGGTTATTGACAAGTTGACATCCTCCCCGCCATGAATGACGAGGATTCCTCTGATGCCGCCCTAAAGGGCTGCACTGAGCTGGTTCCTGCTGCTGGCGCTCCTAGGGGCAGCGCTCACTTCACAGGCTAACTGGGCGTGTCCCGCCCTTAATATA
>JBIOEA010000070.1:0-2253 GCA_044445605.1 Gammaproteobacteria bacterium
AAAACGCCATCTAATAAGCTACGATCTTTTGGTGGTAGTACCATTGCCTGTCTCCTTTTATCTGCTAATAAAAAGAGTAGAAGATGGTCTGCCACTTTGCTGACCAATTTCAATTTACAGAACTATTGACGCACCACCACTGGCCCTTCAACCAAAACACCGCGTGCGCTATTATCAGCAATATTTAATAACCATTGGAGTCGAACATTATCAGTCATATTTATAGTTATTGCTGATGCTTCATCACGCATCGTATTCCCTGTGAGTCTATTTCTAATATAGGTTGATAGAAATTGGGGTGAATCATAGGCAATAAAATGGGGGCAATGGTATGTGTTATCCATCCGTATGCCATAGCAACCTTTAAAGGTGATCGGTTCGTTCGACGTAATGAACAAGCCTTTTCCGTCATGGTTGGCATACCAGGTAAATATTTCTTCAAGCAAAATCTTGCCTGCTAGGTCGACGATGTTATCGTCATCCAGAAACACCGCATCAGGATTTGTCTCTAAAAGCTTTTTGATTTCATTGCGGCAATCATCGAGATCCTCAAAGGATTGTGCCTTGTTTGTCCAGGTATTCACCATGACCTCTGAAAACCAGATAACATGTTTACCTCTGCCGTTTAACTCCTTTAAGCAAGAGACTGCTGAAGCAGTTTTTCCGATGCCAGCCTTACCGGATAGATTCACGCAGACCGATTCGGAGCGCATAACTTTTGAGCAAAATAATTTTGATAAGGCATGCATTTCCTTCTGCAGCTCTGTCTCGACCTTGAACTGAGAAAAACTCATCTTGGTTCTGTTTTCTTCGGGGATTTGCTGGATTAAAGAATCGGATAGTTTTATGTTTTGATCGCTAAGATGTTCGTATGAAATCTCCGGTACGACCTGGTTTTCACAGATTGAAACCCATGATAGAAATTTGTCGAGTTCAAAGCATAGCAAACCTGGCATGGGATTGGAGACTCCGGCAATCCAATCTTCTTGATCAAACTTCATCTCTTTAAAAGAGTCTGCAAGTTCGATAAGATCTTTAAAAGATACGAGGAGTTTCTCGCTGAGTTTTTCGGGTCTCTTTTGAAGGAGTTCCATTCTACGTCGATCATTGATATTGTGATCCTCATTAAATGTTTCCCTCAGTAATGCCTGAACATCTGTCATGGATAAAGCGGTTTTGGAAGGAAGATCAGGATCGAAAATCGTATATTTCCCCGCGATGACGACACAATTTTCGCCGGCATAATTTCCGCCGGGATGTTTGTATTGATATAAAAAATGGTTGGCAAGGTGAACTAAGTAAACTGCATCGGGGTTGACGCTTGGGTTTTCTTTTCGAAAAAAGGGAAATAGTGGATTACCTGCGCTTGGGCGATTGGGATGTGTGATCCCAGCATAAAGATGCTGAGTGATAAAAAATGGATTTTTCCCAAATATTTTATTGAAGGTTTCATTTCCAAGCATGTTCTTGATACCAAACCAAATACTAAGCTGGCAAAAAATCCCACAATCAATGACCGTTGGGCCTTTTAATAGTGCATCGAGAGCCTCACTGGGTTTGTCACCTTTGTAAATCAGGGTTAAGTGAGCGCTTTTCACATCAAACTCCCATGGTGTAGGCGCTATGCCTGCTACATGATGGGCGGCAATATTCTTATTGGGGTATGACTGATTTAAGTGTTTTGATAAATCATTGTTATAGTGGACACCTGCAAATTTGTGGCCAAAGTATGCTTGCCGCTGAGAATAAGGGAGATTAGCGATGCGTGTGAATTGTTCTACACCTTGCTTAAAAGTATTAGCATTGCGAACTTTGGGGGTGCTAGATTGGGTTAAATGGGTGGCAAAGTCACATTTTGCAGGTGATGCCATTAAATGAAGTAGATCTTGTTTCCACTGTGGAATTTCTTTTCTTGTTGTGGGTGGGGTGTACATATGCATTTACCTCTCATTACGACAATTGTTAGCTTACTAGCGTACCATGTCGGCAAGGGGTTGTCAATGAGTAATTTTTGATAATAATCAAGATATTAGGGTGGGCTGGTAAGTTCGGAATACTCGGCTTCCCCCTTTATAAAGGGGGCAGACACAGGAATCGTCGAGCTTGCGAGACGGTTCTTGTGTCGGGGGATTTTTCTCACCTTCGCTTCATAACCAGAATTCACATACCGAAGGAATCGACTGCTCTTGGGCGCTTATCGGCAATCTCTCGCCCAAACACGCTGTGAACCCATCCCTGGGCGCTCATCGTCGG